>ONAK01000140.1 GCA_900315765.1 uncultured Prevotella sp.
GCATCTGCCTGCCGTTGATGTAGATGAGCGGAGTGCCACGGCCTATGACCTCAATGCTGTTGCCATTGCGAATTACACCAGGGATATGGGCAAGGACGTCATTACCTGTACCCATCTTCGAGAGGTAGGTTCCCTCTATAGTTGTCAGCAAGGCATCGTCCTTGATTCTCACCAACGGACGGGAACCTTTTACTTCCACACCTTTCAGCTTGTAACTGTCGGGCTGCATCCGAATTGTGCCGAGTTCTGTACTATGACAATATTTGTAAACGGTCTTATATCCAATGAAGGAGATGCGGGCGAGGACTGGATTTGTTTCACAGGGGATGACGAAGAGACCAGCCTCGTTACTTACGCCTCCACCTATGAGAGTAGAATCAGATGGATGAAGCAGGTAAACATTGGCGTATGCAACGGGCTGACCAGTTTCGTCAATGATGGTGCCCTTGTAGCGGGATTCCGTTTTCTGTATGCATTCCACGAAGATCTTCTTTCCTTCCTCTTCGGTACTTGTAGTGACGCGGATAGGATAGAAGCCTATCATCTGCTGGATGGCTTCGGGCAGATGCTTGTTCTTGACAGTTGTCGTGATACGAAAGTCCTCCAGTTCGTTGTAGAGGAAGTAGATGGTGTAACCCGTCTGTTGCTCACTGAGTTGTCTCAGCGCATCAGAGAGGGATACGTTATTGTATTCACGCGATATTCGCTTCTGTGCTTGTGTACTGACAGTCAGTAGCAGGGCAAGAATGAGAGTAATATATCTGTTCATGGCGGCTGACTATTTTACAGTGATTTGATTATCGTTCAGTGTAATGTTCAGACGCTCGAACTGATTGAGGTCACTGACGACTTTTTCGATGCCCTTCTGCGGATGCCACATAAAATGGAAGCGGAGTTGTCGGGCTTCGTCATTGACAAACGTGACCTTAGCATCGTAATGAGCGGCTATCTCTGGCAGCATCTTTTCCAGTGGAATGTTGTCATAGATGATGGGCTGTGGTGTTGCGATAGTGTCGGTAGTCAGCGTATCAGCGGGAGTAACATTTGCGGACTTTGGAGTATTGATGACCTCCTCAGTCTTTGGAGCAATACTCCGATGAAAGAGGCTGCAAGCTTCATCCAGTCAAAACTATGTTGCTGGGGCTGGATTATCTGATTGAACTTTTGCCATGCTGCATCCACATCGATGGGCTTGTTTGCCTGATGTTTGCGACTGCTACGTTTGGCTTCTACCATCATGCGGTAGGCCTCACGTGTATCTTCATCACGGTTGATGATGTCTTGGATTTCCTGCTCGGTGTATGCTTCGGGGTTGTCGAGCATTTCCAATAACTGACGGATGTTGTCTATTCTTTTAACGTTTGAAGTGATTTCTGATTTTCTGAATGCTTTGGGCGAGATACTTGTAGGCGGTATTCGGATTCAGGCCGAGCCGACGGGCAATCTCTGCGATAGTCAGATCTTCGTCGAAACGGAGATGGAAAATGCTACGTTGTGGTTCTTCCAGTTGCTCGTCCACGAAAGCCGAAATATTGTCGAGTTGTTCCTGTTGTTTGTCAATAGGCTGCTGATCAATTTCGTTTTCAGTAGGCAATAGGTTCTTCACCCGCTCGTGCAGTTGCATTTGCCGTATCTCGTTCAGACAGGCATTGCGCACGGCTGTTAAAAGATAACTGTCGTTCTTGGGCGGAATGTCGCTGTCGGCTATCCGCAGGAAGATGTCCTGTACCACGTCCTCAGCCTCGCCGTCATCGCCCAACATGACTCTGGCCAGATGAATCATCTCGCTGTAGTTCCGGCGGAAAAGCTGTTCAAGTATTCTCTTATCAAGCATATCAGTCTTTTGTTATTTGCACCCCGTTTTAGGGTACTTCTATATATAAGACACTTCAGACCCCTCGTTTTTTTACGGGAACACCAACTTTTTTCATTTTTCTTTCAATTTTCTTTGTCTAAACACGATTTTACGGTAAAAAGATACTCAATTCTTCCTATTTATATAGTAGGTAGGA
>ONAK01000139.1 GCA_900315765.1 uncultured Prevotella sp.
GCTGAAGGCATAGCATAGTGATTCCAGCGTGTCAAACTCCTCGTCTCTTAAGAGCATGTTGACGCTCGAAACCAGAATGGCAGGGTCTTTGGGAAGGTAATCCATATCAGTAATACATAAATTCACTTAAATCTGAGGGCAAAGATACTGATATTTGGGGGATTTTCGCTATATTTGCATCGATATTTATGATAGTTTAGTAAGAAATGATAGAAATTGGTCTTAAACACACGAGTGAATTGACTGTTACAGATGCCGTTACCGCTATTGCTGTTGGTTCTGGTGATATGCCAGTGCTGGCTACACCGATGATGATGGCACTTATGGAGAATGCTGCTATGCTTGCCGTCAAAGATGAATTGCCGGAAGGTTGTACGACTGTTGGCGGTCATATTGAGTCTTCTCATTTGAAGCCGTCGAAAATTGGTGATGTAGTTAGGGCAACAGCCGAAGTGACTAAGGTTGACGGAAAGAAGATTGAGTTCAAAGTGGCTGCTTACTCTGGCGATACGGTGCTTGGCGAAGGGACACACCTGAGATTCATAGTAGATCGAGAGAAGTTTATGTCAAGACTTGGATAATATGGAATACAAGGTATTGAATAACGGCCTGAAGATGCCGATGGTCGGGCTGGGTGTCTATAATATCTCTGAGAGAGAAACCCAGAGAGTCGTGGAAGATGCCATTTCGGTAGGCTACAGGAGCATCGACACGGCAGCTATGTACTACAACGAGAAAGGCGTTGGTGATGCCGTTCGGGCATGTGGCGTTCCTCGTGAAGAATTGTTCGTCACGACAAAGATATGCGATTCCTGCTATACAAAGGAGGAAACCATGCGAACAGTTGACCATTCCATGAAACAGCTGGGGCTTGACTATGTGGACTTGATGCTGATTCACTGGCCAGTGGGCAATCCAACCGTCATGTGGCATACGCTCGAAGAACTCTATCGTCAGGGTATGTTCAAAGCCATTGGTGTATCAAACTTCTATCCCAACACTTTTCCGAAGATTGTGAATGATGCAAAGGTGATGCCTGTTGTGAACCAGTGCGAGACCCATGTACTCTATCAGCAACGTAAGATGATGGAATACCTGAAGCCGTACAATGTAGCTCTGGAAGCCTGGAGCCCGTTGGCAGAAGGCAGGCATGGAATCTTCAAGAATCCTGTTCTTATGGGAATCGGCGAGCAATATGGTAAGACTTCCGCACAGGTAGCCTTGAAATTCCTGATTCAGAACGGTATTATCATCATTCCAAAGACGACCCATAAGGAAAGAATGATTGAGAACATCAATCTCTTTGACTTCACACTGACAAATGAAGACCTCCGTGAAATCCGTTTGCTTGATACTGGCAGGAATGTGACGGGATGGCCGTCGGATGCACTGAAATATAATCCTGAAATCGGTAGTAGCAATTATTAGGCGAATAAGAATATGAAAAATTCGCAGTCTACTTTTAGATTGCGAATTTGTTTTTTACTGTCCAGGAGCAGGAATCACCCCAAGTTGGGTTAATTATTCTTGAATCTCTCGCCGACGAAACCCTGTCCGACCTCGCCTGCAATGAGGTCTAGTCCATCTCTGCTATTGGCAGGCAGAAGTATTCCATCTGGTCATAGCTCGTATAAAGACGAGGCAGCACGGGATTATGGTCGTATATCCATCGCTTTACGTCATCCTCAACGTTAAAGTTCACCATCCCTGAGCATCTAACGGATATATTATCTGCGTATGCCAGTATCTCAACATTGGGATTCTGGCGTAACTCCCGATAGACTGCCTTCTTAGCAGAAGTGGCGAAGTAGAGCACATGCCCTTCCTGCTTCATGATCTGGAAGATGCGCAACTTAGGAAAGTTGCCCTCGCTGGTAGCAAGGGCAATCTCTTTGTGGTCTTTCAGAAACTGAATTGCTTTGTCGAACATCTCGCTTACCATTTCAGTTCTTCCTGCAGAATTACACCGTCGGTCATAGGGCTGTCAGCCTCAGTGAAGGCATTGGCCTTGTACTGGATGCAGACTCACCATCCACCTGATACTGACCTTCACCCTTCAAGATAATGTAAAGTTCCTCGTGAGTCTTGTGAGTGTGCAAGAAACCGCTGTCCTGACCAGGAACAAGTGTCTGGAAACTCAGTTCGCTGCCAGTTGCACCTACGGCCTGACCTGCGAATACCTTACCTTGAATGGTTACGTTGGGGCCCATCGGAAGCACGTGCTCGATAATCTCATTCATCTTACCTACGCTTACTGCGCTGAAATTCTTACCACTCTTAATTGTTTCAATCTGTTTCATAATTCTTATTCGTTTAAAATATTATTTGTTCGTTTTGACGCTGCAAAATTACAACCTTTTTCTTATTCCCACAAGAAGGCACTTT
>ONAK01000138.1 GCA_900315765.1 uncultured Prevotella sp.
ACTCGACCATAAAATTATTGAGGGTGAGGGCATCACGCCCGACATAGAGGTTGATTTTGATGAAGCAACGTTCAGGGCCACAGGCAAAGACTCCCAGCTTGACCGTGCCCTGCAGTTCCTCTGTACTGGTAATTAAATAATGGGATGTGCATCACTGCACATCCCATTATTTGATGTAAGGTGATGATTTTTCTTGCAAAGTTTCGCTTTGTTTCCATATATTTTTAGTACCTTTGCAAGCAGAAAAATCAATGATATGCCTAATAAGAAAGAAAACAAACTGGTACTCTACAAGGATGACGAGGGGAAACTGAGTGTAAATACTCTGTTTGCCGACGAAGATGTGTGGTTGACACAGGCGCAATTGGCTGAAATTTACCAGTCGAGCAAATCAAATATCAGTGAACATCTTAAAAACATCTTTAATGATAATGAGCTAGACAAAGAAGTGGTAGTTCGGAAATTCCGAACAACCACTCAACATGGTGCAATCGAAGGCAAAACTCAGACTCACGAGGTACTACATTACAATCTCGATGTCATCATTGCCCTTGGTTATCGTGTCCAGTCGCCTATAGCTGTACGTTTCCGTCGTTGGGCCACCAGGTTGCTGCATGAGTATATTCAGAAGGGCTTCACAATGGACGACGAGCGACTTAAACAGGGCGGTAATCGCTACTTTAAAGAATTGCTGCAGCGCATTCGCGACATCCGTAGTAGTGAGCGCAATTTCTATCAGCAGGTTACTGATATATATGCTACATCAACAGACTATGATCCTCGTTCTAAGACTACCAAACTCTTCTTTTCTACCGTACAGAACAAGATGCACTATGCAGTGCATGAACATACTGCTGCCGAGCTGATTTATGAGCGTGTAGATAATGAGAAACCATTTGTTGGCATGACCAGCTTTAAGGGCAACTATGTTACACGCGACGATGTAAAGATAGCCAAAAACTATCTTACGGAAATTGAATTGCAACGACTAAACTTGCTCACCTCGCAGTTTTTGGACTATGCTGAGTTTCAGGCTCTTGAGCAGAATCCTATGACGATGAACGACTGGGTGGCAGCGCTCGATGATCAAATACTTCGTCTGCGTAAGAATATTCTCGAAGGAAGTGGCACTGTGTCGCATCAGGAGGCAATAGAGAAGGCCGAGCGTGAATTTGAAATCTATCGTGAACGCGAAATGCGATTATTGGAAAGTGATTTCGATAAGGCTGTCAAGGCGCTATTGGATAATAAGGAAGACAAAGAGTAAGAAGTATTGCCCGGGGACGGTACAATGACATCTTCATTAAAGTTTCTCCTCGACGAACTTTTCCCAAATAAAGGTCTGAAACAATGAAAAAGGGTGGTCTCGAAAGACTACCCTCATTTGTTCCTATCCAGACAATCAAGGACTGGATAGGATAAATGGCTGTTAGAACAAGAACATTGACCAAATAGAAGAAGAGTTATATATCCGGCCATAAAATGGTGTTATGAATAACAAGGAGGGTGGTGACAATTTGTCCCCACCCTTTTTTTATTATTTGATAATTACTTTCTTGGTCTTACCATTTTGTTCAAGGATGTATACACCTTTCTTCAACTCGGCTTTTTGATATCATTTTGACTTTCTTAATAATCCTTGCTATCATGATTGGGCCAGCCGTGAGGCTATTCCCAATATTTTTTGTATCTTTGCACCATAAAACAATCTAAAGAATAAGAAAGATGCTCATAGACTTAGACCTTGACGCGTGGATTACCATCGTGACGCTCGTTGCGGTGATGGCAGCGCTATTGTTTACGCGGCTCAGGTCTGACGTAGTCTTTCTTGGTGCCATCGGCATCTTATTCGTGACGGGTGTGCTGGACACCACTGAAGCCTTTTCCGGCCTTGTCAGTTCGACGGTCATCATTGTGGGTGTCATGTTCGTTGTCGTCACAGGACTGTCCTTCACAGGTGTTCTTCAGTGGATATCGAAACATGTGCTTGGACAGCCCAAGGGAGAGGTCCATGCCCTGCTGCGCCT
>ONAK01000135.1 GCA_900315765.1 uncultured Prevotella sp.
AATTATTACTATTCTGTTTTCCATCGTCGCATTGATGGGACTGGCACAGACAAAGACTGCAACTATCACTGGTTATTCACCCGCTCTGAAAGAAGGCACGTTGGTGCTGGCTGGTACAGGAACTATTGGAAACGTCGTTGATACTGTCCAAGCCGGACGGTTCGCCTTCACTCTACCCGTAGAGGAACTCACCGAAGGTTTTCTCGGTTTTATAGGCGATGGTTGTCCCAATTTCAATTTAACTCTCTTCCTACGTCCCGGTGTGACTGTGAAATTGACGGGCAATAACTGCTTCTACCCTTTCTGGAATGTGGAAAGCCCTTTGCCCGAACAGCAGACTCAGAGCCGTATAATAGAGCATTGCCGTGACGTGGTAACGGAATTAATGCAGATGGACTTGGCTCATGCGCCTTGGGCGGATAGAGAAGTCGTCGAAATGAAGTATATGAAGCAACAAATGGATATTCTGCCCTCACTGCCTGTGGATGCTGCAACAATCCGTGCGCTATGGGGCATATCTATGACGGCTAAGAATACCAAAGACTTCCCGTACATGGAACAGTTGAAGAACTTGGAACACAACTATGTCTATCCACCACGACTCTTGCAGGTGAGTGATGAAGCTGTTGATGCCGAACTCCTTGATATGCAAGGACAGAAACACCATTTGTTTGAAGCCTTTTCCAATGGCAAATATGTATTGCTCGACTTCTGGGGCATTGGCTGTGGTCCTTGCATGATGTCAGAGCCAGAGATGAGAGAAGTTTACGAGAAAATGAAGGACAAATTGGAAATCGTAGCTATCAATCAGAACAAACTCTCTGAGTGGCAGAAGCATGAATTCAGTAAGCGCATCGTTGGGAAGAACTGGAACAATGCCATGAAGGATATCAGTAGCAAATACTGTGATATGGGTGCCATCCCTTATTATGTAATGATTTCGCCTGATAAGCGCATCATTTGGAAGGCTGTGGGCTATCAACCTGGATATTTCTTGGGAATGGCAGATGCCTTAAACGGTCTCAAACAGGACAACTCTGCCAATCTTCAGTTCGTCATCCGGAACGTTGATGCTAATGTCAGCAGAACCGTCATCAGTTTCCGCTATTATGCAAAGAAAGGTTATTGGTTCCGCATTGCTAAAAACTCCTACCTTGAGGCTAATGGTAAGAGATATAAGCTGACAGCTGCCGATGGCATCAAGCTCGATGTTGATAATTATGCTGAAGTAAATGCCTTTACAGCCAAAGAAGAGTACATTGGCGAAATCAACTATAGCGACTTCACGCTCACCTTCGAGCCATTCGAAACCATTCCCCAAACATTCGACTTCATAGAGGGCGACGTACAAGGTGCATTTGTCATCCGTAATGTTTCAGTAAAATAAGCAACCATGATCAAGAAAGATATCATCACCATCCTGCTCGCCCTCGTCGCAATGACGGGGCAGGCACAGACAAAGAACTATAGTATTCATGGAAACTTATCTGAGGTGGCCAAAGCAACAGCGAAACAGGGTGTTAGTTTCGATTCCGTTACCATCATGAACATCGCAACTAATGAAGTGATTTCAAAACAAACCATCCAAGACGGCGTGTTCACAATCAACGGAACCATCGACAAACCCTTCTGTGCAATGCTCTGCATTTGGTCCTCCGCTGAGGTTAATGGGGATAGAAAGAGTAAGAGATCCAGAATACCCATTATCATAGAGGCAGGCGCCATTATATTTGATGGCAATCGTCAAACTCCAGTCATCAGCGGAACACCCCTCAATGATATGTTGTCTGATGTTATTTCAAAACGCAATACACCTAATTATACAGAATCTCTCAAGGTACTTGCCATTCAGCACAAAGACGATGTGGCTGCAATTCCCTTGCTTCTCATGCTTGATGACAATATGACGGAACCTGATGTCATACTATCACTTATCAATCAAAGTTGTGCTGAGGTGCAATATCATCCGAACATCGTTAAAGTGAAGAAAAAGGCAGAAGCTGCATTGTCACAGAAAGAGGGCGATATGTTCAAGGATTTTGCTGTTGAATTCAATGGGAAAACAATACGACTTTCTGATTATGTGGGGCGAGGCAAATATGTGCTTGTAGATTTCTGGGCCTCGTGGTGTGGGCCTTGCCGCCAGGAGATTCCCAATCTCATAGCCCTTTACGAGAGATATAAGGATAAGGAGTTTCTGGTACTTGGCGTTGCTGTACAAGACAAAATAGAGGATTCGCAGAAAGCCATCTCTGACATGCAGATACCTTATCCGCAAATTCTTAACTCAGAGAAAATTGCCACCAATATCTATGGTATCGATGCTCTCCCAGAGACCATCCTATTCTCACCCGACGGTATCATCATCGCCCGTGGATTGCACGGCAAAGATATCGAAAATCAGTTGCAGAAACTATTTTAAGATCACTTTCGGCAAAGAATAGATAAACTCTTAACCTGAGTTAAGACCCACACCCTCGGCACCCGATTTCCGGGCTTTGCCGAGGGCTTTTTTGTGTAGTTTTCACTATCTTTGCCAAACAGAAATGATAATAAAAACTATTATGAATAAGAAAACCACCCACAAGAAACTCTACCTAGAGTTGTCAATTAATTATTAAAATATTATAAATTAACCACGCTTTTGCTATTTAATTTGTAAGATATTAGAAATTATATTATCTTTGCAAACAAAAATAGGAACGATATGTGGACAGAACTAAGTGATCCTGCTATCCTACAGAAAATGGGACGCAGAATACGTGATTATCGCATGCGTATGGAAATGACCCAAAGCGAACTGGCTGAAAAGTCGGGCGTAAGTATGGGAACAATCGTAAGAGTGGAACAGGGCAATCCTATATCCACCTTATTACTTATAAGCATCCTAAGGACCATGGGGCTACTCGAAAATCTGGAAGTTCTACTACCTGAACTCAGTATTAGTCCACTACAGATGCGAAAACTACAAGGTAAAAAGATACAGAGAATAAGACATAAAAAAGAAGAATAAACGACAATGGACGATTTAATAGTCGACATAAAGCTATGGGGGAAAATGGTAGGCTCGCTAGCATGGGATAATGCTGCGGGTATGGCAGTGTTTGAATATGATAATAACTTTAGGCGTAATGGTATCGAACCTGCTCCTCTCACAATGCCATTATCTTTGGGAAATCGCCCTTTCTCCTTTCCTGCAAATAGAACAGACTGTTTTAAAGGTCTACCAGGATTAATTGCTGATGCTCTGCCAGATAAATTCGGAAATCAAATTATTACAGAGTGGTTTACTCGTCAGGGATTGCCTATAGGCGAGATAACACCATTAGAACGATTGTGCTATGTAGGACAGCGAGCTATGGGAGCCCTGGAATTTGAGCCAAGCAAGGCATCTGACATTCTGAACGAGTCGACCGAGATTTATATCGACGAGTTAACACGATTGGCCGAGGATATATTTACAAAGCGCGAATCCTTTCAGGAACGCATGTTCCAGCAAGACAAGACTATACTCGATATTCTGCGTGTCGGTACATCGGCTGGTGGTGCTAAACCCAAAGCTATTATAGCCTACAACGAACAAACAAACGAAGTCCGCTCAGGACAGGTTAAAGCCCCTGATGGTTTTGGCTATTGGCTGCTTAAGTTTGATGGTGTTACATACTCAGAGCATGGTTCGATAATGGAAAATCCCCGGGGAATTGGAAATGTGGAGTATGCATATTATCAAATGGCCAAAGCTTGCGGCATAGATATGGCAGAGTGCAGATTGCTTACCGAAGGTGATAATCATCACTTTATGACTCGCCGTTTTGATCGTACCAACGATGGCGAAAAGATTCATATGCAGACGGTTGCTGGTTTGGCCCATCTCGACAGAGACCAACGCCATTCTTACGAAGAGATTTTTGGCATTATCCGCAAGATGAATCTTAATATGAATGCCACGCTACAACTGTATCGTAGAATGGTATTTAACGTAGTAGCCAGAAATAACGATGACCACACCAAGAACTTCTCGTTCCTGATGAATCGCCAAGGCAAATGGGAGTTAGCTCCTGCCTATGATCTATGCTATTCATATAAACCAGGCGGAAGATGGGTAGGTCAACATCAGTTATCGCTTAATGGTAAACAAGACGATTTTACACGTCAGGACCTGCTTGTTGTTGGCGAAAAGATGGGAATCCGTCGTAGTTCAGAGATTATCGACGAGGTGATTGATGCAGTTAGCCATTGGCGCACTATCGCTCAAGACTCTGGCGTAAAAGATAGTCATATCACAGAAATAGAAAACAATCTTCTGCTATTGGCATAATGCAACCGCGCAGAGAATAATAGATTCTTATGGAACAGAAAATCCGGAGCAGCGAGAGCAGAGCTAAGCTTACTTGAACTTTGCCGAGTCGTGACGGATTTCGACAACGTCAAATTCAGCAAGATCCGTAAGGAAATCACTTTCGGCAAAGAATAGATAAACTCTTAACCTGAGTAAAGACCCACACCCTCGGCATCCGATTTGCTTTTCCCTTCGGCCAGCGACCTTTGGTTCCGGGCTTTGCCGAGGGCTTTTTTGTGCTGTTTTCCGTACCTTTGGCAAACAAAACTGATAAACAATGAACTGTAATATCTCTGCTTCCTACCTACTATATAAATAGGAAGAATTGAGTATCTTTTTACCGTAAAATCGTGTTTA
>ONAK01000134.1 GCA_900315765.1 uncultured Prevotella sp.
ACTATTATCAATAAATATTATCAAAAGTAGAGCTGAGAATCAATCACTTAAAGAATGATACCGAAAATGCCTCCTGATAATTTTTTTCTTGTGATAAATTACGATTAATGTAATACTCCGCATGACTGTACTGCCAATGTTCCAACAATTGTAGTTATAATTGTTGCCGTAAGTTTAAGGACCTTAGCAACCGTGGTCCACTTAATTCTAATCATTCGTTCCTTTTTTTTAATTTTGGCACGGATTAAACTTTAATCGCCCTCGCCGGGATTGCCGGTGCCGCCCTGGTGGCCGCTATTGCCGCTATTGCCGCCATTCGACGGATTGTTAGGGTCGTTAGGATCCTCGGGGTCCTCGATGGTGCCTGGATCGGTGCTGGTCACACGCTTGATAATCTTGCCATCGCGGTCGTAGCAGGTGATGTTGATAGAGGTGTTAAGGAGCTCGTCCTTAATCTCGGTACTTGGCGAGAAGATCACGCGGCGGGTGGTGATAAGACCGTTGCTCACCTTGTTGACATCCTCTACCGTGGTGGCACGTACACCGAATCGCATGCGCCCCAGTCCGGGAATGGCGATGGAGTGACCCTCGGTGGCCCACACCTTTACTACCTGTCCGATGGCGTCCCATGCCGCACTGAGTGCTCCTTCGGGGATACCGCTGCGTACTGCAGCCTCACTGATAACCTTCTGGGCGGTAAGAGTGTTGTAGATCTCTGCCTGCAACATGAAGCGGTACTTGCCCGCATCCTTGCCCACTTTGAGCTGACGCTCTACTGCTTTTACTTTTATTGCCATAGTTTTTTTAGTGAATAGTGATTAGTGAAGGCGCGCTATGGCGGCATAAAGTGAATAAAAGTGTTTTACAGGTCTATGCAGAGCTTCTCGGCTATGAATTTTACTACTACGGGCGGCAGCAGTCTGGCTTTAGGCTGTAATCCCATGGCCTCCAACTCTTTCTTATACGGCTTACACCATCTGTTCAGGGTGTTAAGACTCACGCCGGCCTTATCGGCCAATTTCTGTTTAGTCATTGATTTCATAAGCATTAACTTGTTTTTATTTGCACTCTAACTACTTTTCAATTGCTCGCTAACTGGTTTTCAATTGCTAAGGGGGTAATACCTGTGACACCTGTGACAGCTATTTCTTAACTTCTCTCGCGTACCGCGTAGGAATATAAAAATAACATGTGTACGCGAAGGATTATATGAAAACAGTGTCACCACTGTCATTGTTGTCACTTTCAGGGGCGTCTTCGTCCTTGGCGATTTCTGCCATGGCCCACTTACGCTCGCATTTCTCCATCTCGTTGTAACGGCACACCACATAGCCACGCTCGCTGCTAGTACGCTTACGTTCGAAGCCTAACTTCTTCATAGCAGGACCGATTTTGTTGACATCAAGGTGCAGTGCAGGATTCCATCCTATGGCCTGCATGATGCCAGTACGGGTGATGAACTCGCCCTTCTCGCCTGGGCCAGGCAGACGGAATGTCTGGCGAATAAGCTCAAGTTCCTGTTGAGTAGCCTCGAACGTCTCGTTGTGCGCGCTTAGCTGTTCCATCTCATTGTAGTTAAGCCAATGATGGAAATCCTCTTTCTGATAAAGCGCATAAGCCTCAGAGAACACAGCCTCGTAGTCGATAGGGTTAGTGCGTGGATTCTCAATAAAATCCACCTCGAACGGCAGCCAACGGCGGTTGCCTGTAAGGTCGTTAAGAAACTGTATATTGTTGCCCGTACCACAGAACGACGCAATATGATTGCGATGCTCATGATATCGGGCGTATGCCGCTCGTTCGTCGATACTCTGCATGGTAACGGCTGCCTTCAGTTGGTTCAGTTCCGACGGTCGCATAGTGTCGAGCTCCTCGCAACACACCAGTCCGTATTGTGCCAGTGTAAGCAGATCATCTCGCCCCATGCGGTTGGCATTGGTTTTCGTATAGAAATAGTCGCGCAGTTGTGGTGGTAGCAGATATTGGAACCATGTTGTTTTATATATTCCCTGGTCGCCTATAAACACCAGTATCTCATGGTTCACCTCGTTAGGGTCAACCCATGCCGCCACCATTGCCACCAGCCACTTGCGCAGGTATTTGTAAAACAGCTCTTGCTTTTTCACACCCCCTTTAACCCTTACGCTCATCGACAGTACCAATATGTTATTACAGCCGTCCCATGGTGGCAGATGTTCCAGATAGTCGGTAAAGGGATTGAAGTCGGGCACATAGTCGGATTCTATCACCCTGAAGATGTCTTGCACTCGTGTAGGTTTTATCCTGCACATCTTCGTCCATAGCGAGTTTACCACGCGGTCTTCAATCGGAAGCCAGCAGGGCATGAAGTCCTGTGTAAAACTCGATGCCAGTCGATACTCCACGCGCCGCGTTATTACGTTGTGCCGCAGGAATATCCTGTTGGCCAGGAAGTCCTTAATTTCATCTACCGATGAATATACCTCCCGCCAATTCTTTTTGTGCTCCTTCGGAGCTTGGTCTTCTATCTTTTCCATATAAGCTATAGATTACTGTGGCAAAGGTACGCATTGTATTTCATACTTACCCCCCATACTCGGGGGATGAGTATGGGGGGATATCTGTCGCTTTTAGTACAGATTGTTAGCCAAAAATGGATTTCAGACGATCACCAAATTCTATAGATTGTTGTTGGTTCACGGCATCGTAATAGTCCTGATACATATTCTGCCGATGCCAGAATGTCTCATAGACCTTCCACTTATTATGGATACCCAACTTCTCAGCCATAGCATGAGCCATCATCGCGGCTTTAGTGCGCGATATCTTAGGTTGAAAGTTCTCATCTACCCATCCTGCCTTCTGGGCTTTTTTCCATAGTACCATTGCTTCGTCGGTGGCTAATGGTTCTGGTAGTTGGGGTGGTTCACTGGTTGATGAACTGGCAGGTTTTGGTTTCTGCGATTTGTCGGCTCCAAAGATTTGCGTATCGATGCGCTTGACATACTGCGCGCCTGGGGCGACATAGTTAAAAGTGATGTGGCTGCTTTCCTTGTCTTCGCCTGTCTGATGCAGCCTCTCAAGCAGACGGTTAATTAACTCGAGGATATCCTCGTTACTTAAATCCATA
>ONAK01000130.1 GCA_900315765.1 uncultured Prevotella sp.
GTTAAAATAAGTAAGGTATGGATATATCAGCATTACACCAAATCCTTTGGGGGTCGGCATCTTCTTTATAGGTGTGCTGGCGGGCTATATGCTCAAGGTCGTTTTGGTTAATCTTGATAGGAATCAGAAATAATAATCCACTGAACATCCGCCGTTCGAAGGATCGGTGGAAGGGTATGGCAGAGGCACAGACCGATGGCGCCTTTGTACATCGCCATGCTCCGCGGCTGGGAAACCGCCACTCTTGATTGAGCGGCGGTTTTTTTTATTCTACACGTATCTTCAGGCTCTTGCTGATTTTTCGGTTCTTGTCTGTAACCTTCAGCGTGGCTGTACCAGACTGCTTGGCGCCACGAACGATGACTACCAACTGACCATTAAACAGTTTCATGGTTGGCTGTTTGAATGATTCCAGACTTGTAGCGTCGCCATTGCATACTGCCTCGAAACTACCAGCACCTGTAACCTCGAATGATAACTGGTCGCTGGCCTCTGGTATCAGGTTGCCTTTGGCATCGGTAAGCGAGACGGTGATGAATGCCATATCATCGCCTGTGGCATTCAAGGTGTGCTTGTCGTTCTGAGTCCAGACATCCAGTTTTAGGGCTGATGGCTTTCCGGCTGTGGTAACGGTTTTCTCACCAGCCTTATTGCCTTGGGCATCGTAAACTACCACCTTAACCTCGCCAGGCTGATATGTTACATTGTTCCAGCGCAGGCGATAGCGGTCTAAACGGCTTTCGCGATTCTTTGTAATCTTGCCTTGACTCTTGCCGTTTACAAAGAGTTCGGCAGTTGGGTAATCGGTATAGCAGTAAACAGGGGTTACCTTTCCTATCCGGTCCTTTCCGAAACTCCAGTGAGGCAGCAGGTGGATGGTGTGTTGCTCTTTGTTCCACTTAGAGCGGTACAGATAGTAGCGATCTTTGGGCAGACCGGCCAGGTCGCAGATGCCGAAGTAGCTGCTACGTGCAGGCCAGTACTCATCGTAAGGAGTAGGCTCGCCCAGATAGTCGTAACCGGTCCACACAAATTCGCCGATAACCCAGGGCTTGTCGTCTTGCCATACCCAGTCGTCGTCGGGCAGATTGCTCCATGAACAGTACTCTACATCGTAACTCGAACACTGTCCATCGGCTTTTTCTATCGCCTTTGGATCGTAGGTTGGCGCCCACGATGCATATTGAGAATTGTCGGTAACCTCGACAGGGAACTTATAAACACCACGTGAACTTACTGTGGATGCTGTTTCAGAGCCCAACAGGAATCCTTGAGGCAGCTGCTCGATATTCTTCGGGTACTTGTGCACACGATAGTTGAATCCTGGTACGTTCATCGCCTGTGCGAATCCGCTGCTTAAAGCCTCTTCGGCACGATCCATTCCCTGAGTAACCGGACGGGTAGGGTCGAGGCTATTGCAGAGTCCCTGCAGGTGTATAGAGATGAGTCGGCCTTCGGCTGAACCTTGCTCTGGAATCTCGTTGCCAATGCTCCACATCACAATGCTTGGGTGATTGCGGTTGGCAAGCACAAGGTTGGTAATGTCCTTGTCGGCCCAATCGTCGAAGAAACGGGCATATCCGTTCTTGCATTTAGGATATTTCCACATGTCGAAGCTCTCGGCCATAACCATCATGCCCAGCGAGTCGCATATATCCATCTGCATCTGACTCGGCATGTTGTGGGATGTACGTATGGCGTCGCAACCCATCTCCTTCATCATCTTGATCTGTCGGATAAGCGCTGCTTGATTGATGGCTGCACCAAGTGGACCCAGGTCGTGATGCAGGCATACACCTTTTAGCTTGCGGGTGACACCATTCAGCTGGAATCCTCCATCTTTAGAGCATGTTACTGTGCGGATGCCTATCTTCTGTGTTACCTCATCAACCAGGTCGCCTAACGAGTAGAGCTTTATTTTTGCATGATATAAATAAGGTGTTTCTGGCGTCCAGACCATAGGCTTGCTAACTGTTAGTCGGATGTTGCTTTCGCCTGTAGAGGTAAGTCTTACTCCTGTCTGCTTGGCAACAACATGACCTTGGGCATCGGCTATCTCTATATCGAAACTGTTCTGCTCGTCGACATCACATGCTGCTACGGTAACATCAAGTATGGCTTCGCTATCCTTGAGCTCTGTAGTGCGGAAGAATGTGTTCCAAGTGTTGATATAACTATTGCCTGTAAGTATCAGTTTTACAGGGCGATAGATACCTGCGCCAGGATACCATCTGCTGCTCTCTTCCATATTCTGCAAGTCGACCTCCAGCAGATTGTCGCCCACCTTCATGTATGGCGTGATGTCAACCTTGAAAGCGTTATATCCATAGGCCCAGTAACCTGCTTTTTCTCCATTAAGATATACCGTAGGCTCTGCCATGGCTCCATCGAACACCAGTTCGGCATGCATCCACTTTCTGGGAATATTGATGGTTCGACGATAGTGGCCCTTGCCAATCCAGGGGAGGGCGCCTGAACGACCGCTTTTCTCTGTAGCCTCTGTCTCACCGTTCTGTACGATGGCAACTTTCTGCAAATCCCATTTCTTGTTGAAAGGACCGGCGATGGCCCAATCGTGAGGTACGCTTACTGATTGCCATTCTTTCTTGTCGTGCGAAAAACTCCAATTTTCGCTCAATGTCATCTCTTGTCGTGGTTGTGCCACCATCGAGAGTGGTACTGCCAATAGCATTGTTAATAATTGCTTTTTCATTTCAGATTGTAATTAGTAATCAAATTTTTGCTGCAAATTTACTAAAAAATAATGAAAATGTTGGCTATTTGATAGAATTAATGTACTTTTGCAGCTAAATTTCGCAATTATTATAAAGAAATAGAAAATGAAACATCAGTTGAGGAGTGCTGTTTGCACCGAAGGCAGAAGAATGGCAGGAGCCCGCGCTTTGTGGGTTGCTACGGGTATGAAACACGAGCAGTTTGGCAAGCCCATTATTGCCGTCGTCAACTCGTTTACCCAGTTTGTGCCTGGTCATACA
>ONAK01000128.1 GCA_900315765.1 uncultured Prevotella sp.
CTCATGAGGGCTTTGTGTATATTTGGGTTACTTGGCGCCAATCTCTTTAATCAGACGGTCGGCTTTGCCCCAGGTCTCCATCATATAGAGCACGTAGCGGATGTCGACACCAATGCAGCGAGCCAGCTGTTTGTCGAAGAAAATGTCTGAGCTAAGTGAATCCCAGTTGCCATCGAAGGCCAGACCGATGAGCTCGCCCTTGCCATTGAACATTGGTGAACCAGAATTACCACCAGTAATATCATTGTTCGAGAGGAAGCAGAGGTGCATTTTGCCTGTGGTCTTATCGGTATACTTGCCAAAATCCTTCTTAGAGAGCAACTCCTTCATGATAGGCTCGGCCTCGTAGTCGATGACACCCTTCTCACCCTGTTTCATCTTCTCAACGATACTCTCAGCAGCGGTATAATAGCCTGAAGGCTTGCCTGCCAACAGATACTCGCCTACCTGACCATAGCTAAGACGCATAGTGAAGTTAGCATCGCTATAGTTAGGCATATCCTCCTCCATGCGCAGCTTGGCAGCACACAGATAACGCTCCTGAATAGCGATAGAATCGTAAACCTCAGTAGCCTCGCCTACGATAGTATACAGAGTATTGTTAAGGCTCTCGCCAAAGGCCACACCAGGATCCTTCTGGAAGCTCTTCTTGTTGATATAGATCTTCTTGCCGCTCTTCATCAGCTGCGACTTCTTGAACAGATAGTCGATATACTTCTGATAGTCGCCACCAAAGTCGCGGTCGACCACCTGATAAAAGTCGGGCAGGTATTTCTCCTCAACCTGATTGCGGTAGAACTTCATAGCTGCTGCCTGAATCTCCTTATCAGTAGCCTCGTCCCACTCATTGCTATTATCCTCAAACTCAATATACTGGCTCTTTGGCTTCTTTTCATCGCCCTTTACGGTAGAACCATTATGGGCACGATAAGCACGACGTGTCAGCTCGTCGGCACTACGTCCGCCAAAGGTCTCTGTAAAGTAAGTCAAAGCCCTAATAGCCTTGAACTGCTTGGCATACAAGCGCTCCAGAAGGTCGAAATCGAGCTTTCCCTTAAGGAATCCTGTTGAGTCCTGCCACTGACGGATCTTCTGCTCGAACTGAGCCTTCTGCTGGATAAGACCAATAGAATCGATACATTTGTTCATTCCGATAGAGTTCTTCCAGTAGTTAGAGCTCTGGGCGTACTTAGAATCGTACTTGATACGTACGGCCTCATCAGCACGCATATGGCGAATCATGATATTCTGCTTAACCTCACGAGTCTTATAACGTGGCTCATTCTCTGCATCGCGGCGCTCACGGATACCATAGCTTGACAGATAACGGTTGGTAGAACCTGGATAGCCGATGGTCATAGAGAACGAACCTGGTACATAGCCCTGCAGCGATACAGGAGCCCACTTCTTAGGATGATAAGGTACGTTGTCCTTAGAGTACTTGGCAGGACCACCTGTCTTTGGATCTACATAGATACGGAAAACAGAGAAGTCGCAAGTCTGGCGGGGCCACATCCAGTTGTCGGTCTCGCCACCAAACTTACCCATAGACTTAGGCAGGGCGAACACCAGACGAACATCCTCATAGTCGCGATAGGTGGTAAGGAAATAGCGGTTGCCCTCATAGAAAGGCTTAATCTCAACGCGGAGGGTAGCGTCCTGCTTGCGAATCGCCTTGCTCATAGCGTTCTCTACAGAATCAACGAAATGAGAGCGCTTGCCCTGGGCCAACTTATTCAGACCTAATGAGTCGAGATAAGAAGTCACATCCTTCTGCTCAATCATAAAGCTAACAAAAAGGCGCTCATTAGGCAATTCCTCTTCATAAGAATTTGCTACAAATCCGTTCAGCATATAGTCGTGCTCTACAGTAGAGTGACTACGGATAGCCTCGAAACCGCAGTGGTGGTTGGTAAACACGAGTCCATCAGGAGAAACTACAACACCCGAGCAGAATCCACCAAAGTTAACCACGCAGTTCTTAACTGCATCGTCACCATAATAGAGAGCTTCATAAGGCAACTGATAGTTCTCTTGCTTCATCGTTTCATAAACGGCGTTTGGCAAGTTGTACAATGTCCACATGCCTTCATCGGCCTTAGCTGACGTAAGGGCACATGCGGCAAGTAAAGTAATAAAAAGCTTTTTCATAATCTTATTTAGTTTTCTTGAATTTCTTACCTATAACAGGGAGACTTGATAATGGCACGTCGCACTTGATGATTCTATATACGAAGCCACAAATCAGGAAGTTGTTGAGGATGAACAGTGCCCACTCAGGCCATTCGGTATTAACAGCAAACCATCTCATCGTGCCAAAGAGAGCCATAGAAGCGATGAAATATAATACGATATCCTTTGTTGGGTATGGTATAGGATTTTTCTTCTGACCCACGATGTAGCTCAGTACCATTGCTGTGCCATAGCCAGCAAGTCCACCCCAAGCACAAGCCCAATAACCCATTTTGGGGATAAAGATAATGTTGACTGCCAAGAGTACGGTACAACCTGCCAGTGAGAACCAGGCACCATAGATGGTCTTATCGATGAGCTTGTACCAGAAAGAAAGGTTGAAATATACGCCCATAAAGATCTCGGCCATCATCACAATCGGCACTACACCAAGACCTTCGCGATAGTCGGCACCTATTATATATTTAAGTACAGGCATCCAACCCATCACACAGAGGAAAGCCAGCAGCGTGAAGATGATGAAGTACTTCATGGCCGAAGCGTAATACTGCGTCTTATCAGAATCCTTACTCTTAGCAAACACGATTGGTTCGTAAGCATAACGGAAAGCCTGGGTAATCATGGCCATAATCATCGCTATCTTCACACACGAGCCATAGATACCCAACTGCACATTAGCATCGGCTGCATCAGGATAAACCAAAGGGAAGATAATCTTATCGGCCACCTGGTTCAGTATGCCAGCAATACCCAGAATCAATATGGGCCAAGAGTAACTGAACATCTCGCGCAACAGCTTGCCATCGAACTTCCACTTGATGCGAAACATATCAGGCAGGAAGAAGAAGGTGATGAGACCTGTACACAGCAGGTTGATAAAGAACAGGGCCTGAATAGCATCGAGCGCCACAACCACAGCCATCATCAGAAGGTAATCAGGATGCTCGGCATAGCCCAATGCACTACTGACAGGACTGATAAAGCCAAATATCAACAGCAGGAAAACGGCTGTTAACGAACCTACTGTAGCAAAGGCTGTAGAGAAAACGGTATCCGATTTGTATCTCTCATCGTTGGCATATCGGAATAAGGTTGTCTCCATTCCAAATGTCAAGATGACAAGAAGAAGTGCTACATAGGCATAAACATTTGTACTGATGCCATAGTCGCCCGAATCTTTAGGCATATAGTGTGTATAGAGCGGCACCAGCAGATAGTTCAAAAATCTGCCAACG
>ONAK01000126.1 GCA_900315765.1 uncultured Prevotella sp.
TTACTTCTTTCTGTATTTTTTGCTGGGTAAATAGTGTAAAAATTTGAGCCGAAAGTTTTGTGCTTTCGGCTTTTTTGTTTATTTTTGCAAACAGATATTACTATTAACCTGCAGACAGATGAAAAGATATATCATTTTGACCTTAAAGATTTTAGGCACATTGGTAGCACTTATACTTGTACTGCTGGTGTCGGTTTTCTTTTATATCAACTCGAATGCGGGACAGCAGCGCTTACTAATGTTTGCAACTAATCTGCTGCATGAAAAACTGGAAACAAGGGTGCAGATAGACAGCGTGAGCGTTAATTTTGGAACGATGGATGTGAACCTGTTTGGGCTGGACGTGGAGGACCGACAGCAGAGACCTATGCTACAGACGGACCGTATTTCGGTGAGTGTTGACTTGAAAGATCTGATGGCGCATAAGGTGGAGGTGAAGAGCGCGAATATAGACGGACTGCGTGCGAAAGTGTATCAGCCGAGAGACAGCGCGGCAAACTTCCAGTTTGTAATAGATGCCTTTAAGAGCGACAAGCAGAAGCCAAAGACAACTGACAAGCCGAAGAGCAAGAACAAACTGGTGCTGGATGTGAGTAGGCTGCAGCTGAGGAACATATACGTGGAGCATCATCACGCCACGAAAAAGTATCAGATGGCTGACACTTACAGCATGAGGCTGCTGACACTGAAGCCTAAGGGCAGCAAGTATGCGGTGACAATCGACGGATTGCAATATACTACGGACAATCATCTGCCAAGAAAGAACGCAAACCGACCTAAGCGGGGATTCTTTGATGCGGGGCATCTGGACATGAAGGCCAACTTGGAACTGCTGGTGAACCACTACGGCAAGGATACGGTGAACATATCGCTAACACGCTGTGTGGCAAAGGACTCGGTGACTGGGTTCAACTTCAGCGATATACGTCTGGAGGCGGGGATAAACAGGCGCGAGGCTAACCTGCGCAACGTGGCGATAAAGCACCTGAACACCACCATAAGCTTTGACAGCGCGCGTGTGCTCCTGCCAAGCAAGAAGCAGGGGCGCAAGCTGGAGTACCAGACATCGATGATTACGGGGCGCACGATTCTTAAGGACATAGCGCGCCCGTTTGCTCCGGTACTGGGCCGCTTTAACATACCGCTGAACTTCAAGGTGGTGATGAGCGGTACCGACAGCACAATGCACTTCGGCCAGGTGCATGTGAACACCGATGACCAGAGGCTGAAGATTGATGCCAAGGGCGACATAGAACATCTGCAGGAGAAGGAGAAGCTGTTTATAAGGTTCTACGTTAACAAGATGAACACCAACGCGGTTACTGCCAAGCGCATCATTGACCAGTTCCTGGTGAAGAAATTCATGATGCGACAGCTTAACAACCTTGGTGCCATAAGCTTTAAAGGCAGCTTTGACGTGCTATACAAGATGGAGAAATTCCGCGGCGTGCTCAGCACATCGAAGGGCTATCTGGGCGTGAACCTGTTCAACTTAGGCGAGGTGATAGAGATGAAGCACATAACGGATGTGGGATTCAACGCTAACTTCACGTTCGACTACTCGAAACCGCGTACTGCGCGCGTGCGCCGACTGCGTGGCGGAAAACTGCCAATAGGCTCGGTGGTAGTGAAAGATGCGCGTGCCAGCTTCAGGAAGATAAAATTCAGCGACATTAGCGCTACGATAAAGAGCGACGGTGTGGTGGCCGAGGGACATATAGACCAGACGAAGAAGCACACCGACATAATGTGCGACTTTACGTTTAACAACACTGACTCTATTCACAAGATGAAGATAAAGCCGCGTCTGCGACTGAAGAACATGTTCTGGCAGAAGAAAATGACTGACGAGGAGCGCACTGAGGCTCAGCTGAAAAAGCTACAGAAAAAGCAGGAGAAGGCTGCTGCTAAAGAAGAAAAGCAGAAGGCTAAGGAGGAGAAAAAAGCAGCTAAGGCTGCTCGCAAGGCTGAAAAGAAAGCAGCCCGAGAGCAGCGCAAAGCTAAAAAGGATGCGGCCAAAGAGGCCAAGAAACAATTGAATAACTCTTAACTCAAACGGAGACAGAACATCGTGAGATCGTCGTTAGGAGCGGCTCCGTCGCGATGATTATCTACCTCTGACTGCAGTCGTGTTATAATGTGCTGAGACGACGCAAATGGCGTGCTGCTCAGAATGTTCATCAGGTGGTCGTCTCCAAACTGCTGCTGATCCAGATTCTCGGCCTCGTTGAGACCGTCGCTGTAAACAAGCAGAGTGCGATTCTTAATATCATCAATCTCCTCGCCGATATACTCAAGGTCGGGCCAGAGTCCGATAGGAGCGTTAGACTCAATCTCAAGGAATCGGGCGTTCTTCTCGCCGCAACCGATGATTGGAGGGTTGTGGCCTGCATTACAGAAGTCGAGATGTCCGGTCTCGATATCGAGCATACCGATGAACATAGTAACGAACATGCCGTTGACATTATCCTCGCCCGAGAGCTCTTTGTTCATGATTGTACAAATCTGATTTGGCATCAGTCCCTCGTCGGCCAGTGTGTGGAACAGACGTGTTACCTGAGCCATGAACAGTGATGCTGGGATACCCTTGCCCGAAACGTCGCCTACGGCAAAGTAGAGCTTGTTTTTATTGAATACGTAACCGTAGAGGTCGCCTCCAACTTCTTTTGCAGGCTCCATAAGCGCGTACATATCAAGTCCGCTGTGCTGGGGGAAGTTGTGGGGCACCATGCTCATCTGAATCTCGCGGGCGATGCTAAGCTCGTTTTCAATTCGCTCCTGTTCGGCCTTAACCTCTGCAATGCGGCGTGCATGGCGCTTGCTGCGAACGGTGTAAGTGCCGAAGAATCCGCCAAGAAGCAGTATGAGTGTGCTGAGTCCGAGGGTGCGCTGCTTGATGATGCGCTCCTCCTGTTCGATAATCTTCTCTTCTTTTTTCAGCGATGCGTAGATGGTGGCCAGCTTACCTCCCTCATCGTGCATGTAGGTGGTGAGTGTTGAGTCGAGATTCTCACAAATCTGCTCGGCCTGTACAAATGCTGAGTCGCGACGACCGGCATGTAAATTAGCCTCGAATTTTGGCAGATAGTACTCGTGAATCCAGTCGAGTGAGATGCTTGGGCTGTACATTGCCAGCACATTGTCCATCTGCTGGAACACGTCGGCCGCCTCCTTATAGTGCTTACTT
The DNA here is from genome assembly GCA_900315765.1 of uncultured Prevotella sp. Taxonomy (GTDB): domain Bacteria; phylum Bacteroidota; class Bacteroidia; order Bacteroidales; family Bacteroidaceae; genus Prevotella. The sequence goes on from ONAK01000126.1 coordinate 3,188, forward strand.
GCCGAGAGATAGAAGGCACGGTTGAATCTGCCTAAGATGGTGTGAGCCATATCGCTCTTAAGATATGTGTGATAAGCCTCTTTTGCCTCTTCGGGCTTACCTAAATGCTCGAAGGCAACGGCCTTACATATCTGTGCACCAGCAAGATAGCCTTCGACAAACGATGTGGTAGAGTGGGGCATATCCTTAAACTCGGGCGACTTGTAGTAGGCTTCTACATCCTTCTCGCATCGCTCTATCCAGGGCAACGCTCGCTCGTACTGTCCGCTAACGATGTAAGAGCGGATGATAACCTCGAACAGCTCGAACTGACGTGGGTACCAATCGGCCAGTCGCATAACGCCGGGCTTCAAGTCTTTAGAGAGATTATAGAACTTCTGGAATTGTTTGTCTGCTTCATCATAGTTTCCTGTCGACACAAGTCCGTCGCCGATAAAGGTGTTAAGTCTGATGTAGCTTTCGAGTGCAGTCTGGTCGGTCATAGCCTCATCGAGCGAGAATTTCTGTACAGCGTCGATGGCAGTAAGCATAGCGTTTTCTATGTGACCTTGATATCGTAGAATCATCGTTAGTTCTGATGCTGCGCATATCTGGAAGAGCCTTTCAAGCGAGTCTTCGCTTCCTTCCTTAATCATTTCGCGGAAGATGGGCACAGCATCATTAAACTGGTGATACTTGTTGCACAGTGGGTAGGCATGATAGAATTTGCGGCTTAAGTCGGTAATCTTTCCTGCTTCATACAGGCTGTCGCCGCGTTGTTCCATCCCTTCAACGTTGTTGGGATCAAGTAGCGTGAACAAGATGTCGTCCTGAATCTGATAAGTAACTTTCTGTTCACATGACGATAGTAAAGTCAATACTGTTGTTGATAACAGTAAAAATCTGGTTGTTGTAAAGCGATTAAACATAAACACAAAGTGTTGGTAAAACAATCTTTTTCGTATTTCGGCTGCAAAAGTATGCATAAAATTGCTAACTTAACAATTCTTTAATTTTTTTTTGGGAAACTAATTTTAGGGTTTGGGTTTTTACTAATTTTTGCATATTTAATGGAATTTAATACTTAATTTGGGGTGTTTTTATTAATAACTGTTAATGTTGTGCGATTAAATAATTACTTACCGACGAAAAATGTGTTATTAGCTAAATAATTTGTATTTTTGCAAAACGAAACTTAAAAGACAATTTGCTGGATGAAGAAAACACTGATTATATTATCACTTGTGATGCTGGCGATGCAGCTGGGATCGTGTAATTTTGGAAAAGAAGAAGTACCACAGAAAACACCCGAGGAGATACGACTGGAAGAGGTGAGCCGCATGGATACGGTGGAGCTGATGATGCGCGTGAACCCCGACACGATTGAGGGGCGCACTAAGCTCGACTCGCTATCGGCCGATGCATGGATGCTGATAGACGATAGCACAGGCATCGTTTTGTCGGCCAAGAATGCTTACAGCAAACGTTACATGGCTTCGATAACCAAAATA
>ONAK01000125.1 GCA_900315765.1 uncultured Prevotella sp.
TAAATATATACGCCTCTTTTCATACAATTATGGTTTTCCTATTATTTCTGCAGGTTTAAACTCTGTGGTGTTGGTTGCTGCGTGGTGAATGATGTAACCACCTAATGCTGTGCTCAAGATGTAACTATCTTCCAGTTCACCTCTATACAATAGGAAATTGCATACATCCGTGGGAGTGATATAAGGATTATCAGCCAGATGACTATGCACAACTGATACGACTTTATTTCCTTCGTCATCAACAGTATTGACAGCTATCAACGATTGATGATATTTACGGAAACACAATGGATTGCCGTTATTGTCGAAATCGATGGAATAGTCATTACCAAAAGGAATGGTGTTTGGCTGTACTGTGCCCTGGAGTACGTAGAGACGGATCAAGTTGTCATTGATACGTACAAAGTCGAAATTAGGGTTACCGATTTTATCGTTGTATTTAATCTGATCGCCATATTTTTTTAAGCCGTTATCAAGCATGGTGTCTTTCAGTTTTATCTGAGCCTGCTCTTCTGCTGTTAATGGACGTATGTCGTATGATAGGCTGTTTGCACCACTCTTTGTGTCTAATTTTATCTCAAATACACAGTTCTTGTTGTCCTTGTCGTAGAAGATGGCACTCCAGGTGCTGACAGTTGGTTGCCAGATAAGGTTTCCGCCCAAGTCTTCATGACGATAGCGTGTGAAAACAGAATCGGTAGATACCCAGTTGAGGCGTTCGGCTGTATATAGCACAGCACCTTCGGTACAGATACTATCGTTGATGGCCTGAATAACTTCAGGGTCAGTTTTAGCATTATCTGTTTTTGACAGTTTCTTTTTTACATACTCCACAAACCTTTGCTCTGTGGCTTTACCATTGAAAGGACCGTAGTTGAGATGCGACAAACTGCTGCTAACACCACAGAACATCCATTGTTTTTTGTCGCTAATCTTATTCCCTATGCCATTAGTAAGCTCGAGTGTGTAGTAGCGTACCGAGTGTTGGTTACGATCTATGACTGCAGCCACATATCTGCAAAGTGGAAACGTCTCGGGTTCGGGCATTCTGTAAACAATAATATCGATATTGTTAGGTTGCGAATACACTTGTGCTGAGATTGCTGACCAATCCCACTCATAGTGGCTGATAAACATACTACCTAAATTCAACTGCCAGTCGGTAATATCAGTAAGTTGAGCATCTTCCACGTTACCCTTTTCCCACTCAAAAAGCATGCTGGGAATCCATCGGAACTGAAATTCATAGGCCGTCATGGTATCGCCACGCTCTATGATGTCACAATATTGAGAGACTTGTGTGCCTAGTTCTTCATCCACCTTAAGACTATCTAGGATTAGTTTAGCCTTGGCTCTGTCGGGCTCTGTGCCCCATCCATTAAAACAGTATTTTGCCAGCGATAACTTTGCTAATGGATAGCGCTGTGCCGATTTCGATATCCACTCAAAGGCCTTTTTCAGGTCGCGATTTACCACAACACCTTGCTCATAGAATAGACTCGTCTTGAATTGCGCCATAACATTCCCCTGATCAGCCGAACGCTTATACCAATTGAACGCTTCGCCCAGATTCCTATCAACCCCCATGCCATCTTCGTAGCACATGCCAAGCATTAACTGGCCGTATCGGTTGCCCTTATCGGCTGCATCACGTATCATCGAGTAAGCCTTAGCGTGATTTTTCTCTACCCTTTCGCCTATGATGTATTCTGTGGCCAGATCAACCTGAACATTCAGATTTCCAAGCGCCATAGAGTCCTCCATTTCTTTAATCGTAAGTTCCTTTTGGCCGTAGGAGAACTGTGCGATAACGCACGCCAGAAGAAATACAAATAGTCTATTCATACTGTTATAGGGTTATTATAAGTTCTTTAAATATATTGCAAAAGTACACACAATTCTTCATTCCGCCAAATATTTATGCGAGAAAAATGAAAATAGATCACTTGCTCGGAGCCGAGCCAAACGACGACCTCACGCTCCGCTGCCTGAAAATTAAGAAGCTTTAGTAGCTAATTCTTTTGATTGATGAGGTTTACTACCACTTTTACCATCACGTCTTCTCCTCTACACTTGGATAAAGCTCCTCGCCACCAAATGTCTGATATATTTGGCCGATACTACTCTTGAACGAATCGTCTTTCTCATTACCAAACAATACAGAACCACCAAACTTCTCGCGAAGACCATCAATAGCCTCCATAGCGTTCTCGTAGGTGGCATGGAATGGCTCTTCCTTTGTGGTCTTTTCGATAGAAAGACGCTCATAATCGTAGTTGTCGAGTGTATCAAGAGCGTAGGTATAATCCGTCACTACTTCGAACAGTGCTGTGGTCTCATCATTAGAGATTACTTCCTGATTTTGCAGGGTACGTCCAAGCATACTAACTAACTGACGCAGCTCTCCAATTTGCTCATGGCGTATGCGCTCATTGACGGCATAGCCTTTAATCAGATAATCCTTGATAACTTTATTAGCCCATTGACGGAATTTTACACCTCGTTTAGAGTTAACACGATAACCCACAGAGATTATCATATCAAGATTATACATTATAATAGCACGATTAACCGTGCGTTTACCCTCTTGACGAACCTGTCGGAAATTCCGACATGTTGCTTCCTTTTCCAATTCCTCATCTTCATAAATGTGTTGTATATGTTCCAACACGTTAGTACGAGATGACTTAAAAAGCTGAGCCATCTGAGTCTGAGTGAGCCAAACTGTCTCATTCTCCAATCGTACGTCGATTTGAGTTTTGCCGTCCTCTGTCTGATAGATTACAATCTGATCCTGTTTCATAATTGATTAATTCTAATGCATTCTGCAAAGGTACACACATTTCTTCATTCCGCCAAATATTTATGCGAGAAAAATGAGAATTGATCACCTCCGTCACATTATTTTTTAATCCGGACTACCTCTGTGATTCTTTCTATTTCCAATTATTCCAAATATGCATATTATTAATAGTAACAAATAGCTTGCACACCATAGGAAATAACCTATATGGAAATTTGTGATTGGAACTGTTATGTCATATATTATATATCTGTGAAATAACATAGATATAGAAAACATAACAGAAACCAAAGACAGCCAAACACATATTATATTATGCTTGATTGCGGCAACCAACGAACAAAAGAAAAGAATATTTGAGCACCATATCAAGAATAACCAAAAATCCACAAATAAACAAAACCATCCACCCAACAAACAATAATATCCCTTAACTGTTTCATGCTCTGTAGAATAACATGGCAGGAAGCAAGATGATATATATGCCATCAAGCATATTATGAATAAAATTACATATATTAGTTTATAATGTTTCACAATTTCTTTTTTATCATTGATAAGGAACATTTCTTTTTTAATTATTTTGTGCTAAGCGGAAACGAATTGGTATACAATATTTTACTCTGGCAGGTTTACCATTCCACATTCCTGGTTCCCACTTCTTCCTTGTCGAATAATGGATCTATGCTCTTTTCGACCTTTATATCAGTCAGACTTCCATCCTTTTCCACAATAAAAGATACTACCACACGCCCTTGTATGCAAGCATCGTCATCTGGCCAGCGTAGGTTATCTGCAATAAACTCAAACATTTTCTCTGTTCCACCAGGATATTTCGGCATCGTAGGTTCTGTCAGTTTATCATAAGATAAC
>ONAK01000124.1 GCA_900315765.1 uncultured Prevotella sp.
ATCAGCATCATGAGGCCTTCGGTCGCATTGATTTTTTAATAAACTACGATGTTGACTTGGAAGGATTGTATAAAGATTAACGAATGATAAAACTATCTTTTGGCCGAGAAAGGTGGTTAATAACCGCAATTATTACAGATTTTGGATTAAAATGTTGTTATATTTGCTGAAGCGGAGTATCGTGCGTATCGTGAAGAACTGGCGGCGTATGATGATTTTGTAGCTTCGCTTGATATGGATGATTAGTATATTTAAAGTTATTAAAATTGCTATTTATTGATAAAAAAAGTGTTATTTATTTGGAGAATGTTCACAAATTGATTAACTTTGCAGCGAAAATGTTTCATTAAAATGGAAAAAGTAAGAACCATAAAGTTATTTAAAAACTACTTTAAAGAATTCTATATAGAACAAACGGACGATGTCCGAGATAAAATCAACTTCGTGTTGCGGCTTGTTGAAACACAGCGCATCATCCCACGGAAATTTTTCCGTATCATAGAAGGATCGGATGGTATTTACGAAATACGAGTTGAGTTGGACAGTAATATATATAGGATATTCTGTTGTTTGGATAAAGGTTCGATAGTGGTGCTGTTTCATGGATTTCAAAAGAAGACCCAGAAAACACCAACAAAAGAGATAAAACGTGCAGAGGCAATAAAGAAAGAGTATTTTAAAAGTAAGGAGGAAAAGTAATATGGACGCAAAGAAGAAAGAGGCTATTATGGCCAGTACAACATTTGAAGAACTGCTTGATGCAGAATATGGTAAGGAGGGCACAGCCCGTAGAGATGCTTTTGAGGCTGAGGCTGAGGCATTTTGTTTGGCAGAGTGTTTGAAAGAACACAGACTTCAGGCTGGGCTTACTCAAGAGCAGTTGGCTGCTAAGATTGGTACCAAGAAAAGCTACATCTCGAAGATTGAGAATGGACATGTTGATGTTCAACTGTCTACTCTGTTTCGCATCTTTTCTGGATTAGGCAAGAGAATATCGCTTACTGTTTTGTAGTAGGTCTTTGTCGCCTTACTGCTCTGCAGTAAGAGGTTTCGGAGGTAATCGGTCCTATGATTTAGGGCCGATTTTTTATTCTTTTTGTTCGCGTCTCCCATATTTCATGCATTAACGTGCTGGAGTTTGGGGAATTTTTAGTACCTTCGCGTTCGTTCTTCAATAGAACACACATAATTATTAACTAAAAACATCAATTATGAATTACATCTTAAAAACCGGAGCCAACTGGCTCCAATGCATGGGAACCTTCTGTGTGAAGTGTTCCCGAGTACTAACCGAGTGTGTAACCATCAGCCAGAAAGGAGGTAAAGCGGTTATATGAGGCGTAACGATACTTTGGTTACTCTGGCTAATGTGATGGAGAACTGCAATGTGCAAGACTTGAAGTGCAGCTGTGTTTTTAATCATTGCAGTATGTGTGTGATAAAGCTATTAGCATCTTGCAGCGACTGCTTGACAAGCCTGAGATGCGTAGTTGCAGAATTCCGCTGGTGATTGACTTTGAGAGGATGACCGACCTTGACTATTGGATGAAAAGCAAGCTGTTTAGTGTGGATAATGAATCGGATTGCAAGGCGCTGAAGCAGAAGATGGTGAAGCTGGTGAACATGCTGAGAGAGTTGCAGATGAAGATTCTGCAGGTTGATACTGATTATGCAGAAAAGCTCTTTAAACGAATGGCGGCGCGACTGGCAAAATCGGCTCATAACCTTGACTACAAGCTGTGGCGACTGCGCCATAAGCACCCCACGATGAAAGAGTTGGAGCGACAGCAGGTGCAACTGACAGCCAACATGCTGATAAATGGAATTCTGGCCTACGACGAGATGCCTACTGGCGACGAGATAGCAGAAGTGAAGTTGGAGTTGGTGAAGAAAGGTATCAAGCATGGTCAGCAGTTGCCCGATAACTTTGAAGTGGAGTGTGCTAAGCTGAGACGCTATTCGTATTGGAAGGGCGAGCATTTGTTTATGATAAACTACCAGCTTATCTACACCTATCTTTTCTCGCATTGTTTTGAGAAGTTTACAGAGAAGCAGCGCATCTCTCTTTTCGAGTACGATATGCAGTTGAAGATGATTCACGAAGACATGGTTAGACTGAAGCCTGAATTGGAGCACCTCAAGGATGGCTCCGTGAAGCATCGTCTGGACATCAATAAGCATGAACCTCATGAAGAGCTTTTCCACTTCATACATCCATCAGTGTCGGGCGAAAGAGAGTGTGAGATACACGAAGAGGTGAAACGACTTGTAAAGCGACAGGGGATTCAGGAGATATGCATGTACCTCTATCAGCTGAGTATTGAAAAGAAAGTACTACTCCCGCAGAATGCCGAGAAGACGTATAAAGAACTTGTGAGAATGGGAATGCCGAATGGCGATGGATATAGCTTGAAGACATTTATGAAGTACTATAAGAGATAAGCGAAAAGCTGATCACAACGTAGTTTTAAGCATCAGAATCATTATGGTTCTGGTGCTTTTTTTTTCAGAGAAATATAGAGAATGTTAGAGAAGGCCTTTTAAAAAGCCATATAACCGAAAAGAATTGTATCTACCTTTGCCCTCGGAAATCAGATGATAGTCGTCTGATAATGATTAAAAAATTAAATAATTAGAAATGAAAAAGAAAATGAACATTATCGGTTACTTTACAACACCGATTAAAGTAATTGAAGGAGAAATGAGTTGCATGCAGGACATCAGCTCGTATGCTCTGGATGTGAAGGATCTGCTTGACCAACAGGTTAGTCCGGAATTGAGTGACAAACTGAATGAGATGTTGCTGGGATTCAACGAGGATGTACAGCTGGAGATGGTTGAGAACATGCTGAGCTTTATCTGCGCCAACGTGCTACACACCACTGGATGCTACTCGGTTGATACTGCGCTTGAGATGTGCTACAAGTGGATTGGCGACGAAAAGGGCATAGCCACTAAAGGCTTTGGGAAACTAATAAATAGACTGATTTGACGATGGCAGAGAACAGTATAAGACGTGAAGGCCGGGTTAAACGTATTGAGTATCTGAGGTACTTAGCTGAAGTGAGAGCTCAAGAGCAGCAAGCGTGGAATATGGGAATACGCATCACTCGCAAAAGTATCGAGGAGATAAGAGAAGAATTCGTAAGAGTATCAGAATTTGATTCTATTTATATTAATTTTTAATTTACAAAACAATTATGAACACAATGATTTTGAGAGTTAAGAAGTGCGGAGTTATGACTACCGTGCAGAGTGAGAAAAGTGAAAACGGAGTTCTTGATAAGCGCACACTGGTGCTGCAGGAACTCGGAGGTAAGTACGAGAACTGCTATGTAGTGACAGCGCTGGGCAGTCTGGCTACCATCGAGTGGAGTGAGGGAGAGCTTGTAGCGTGTGCGCTGAGTTTCCGAACTCATGAACACAACGGACAAGTGTTTATGGACGTGATAGCAAATGAAATAGAAAGAGTAAGAAAGTAAAAAGGTAAAAAAGTAAAACAATTTAAAAATTAAGATTATGTATTTAAGTGACGCAATTTTAGCAATGGAGATGAATCTCCGAAGCGTGTGTATGATGCTGGAGGTAGTAAGACGACAGCAGTTGAAGCGAGTTATGAGCGAACACTATCTGCCCATGCAGGATTTCTTGGCCGATCTCGAAGAACATATCGATGAAAGAAGCGATGCAGAGATGTGCCTTGACTATATGAAGCGCCTTTATAAGGGCTTGAAGTATGCTGATGAACATGTGGCGTTAGCGCGCAGAAACCATATTATAGAGGATACTGAAGAGGCAAATTTGGCTGACATGTTGTTTGGCGGAATAGAACACAATTTTCCAGATAACTTAGCGCGATGCGCCAGAGAGTGTTATGATGCCTATCAACGCATGTTGCCAGTTCAACCGGACGATTCTGACGAGACACGCCACAAATGGATTGCAGAGGTAATGCAAGAGTTTGAGCGTATTGCCAGAAAACATAGTGTGAATCTTGTGCTGAATAGCAAATGGAGAATAAATGAGGGCTATTTGACGGAGTGGTTGAACTATAAATTCTGGGAAATAGTTAAAAATTGAAATGGTGAAATTTGTAAAATAGTATAATCATTTGAGTTGAGGTGAGGAGGATATTCTCGAGTAAATGGCCAAAGAATCCGAAATCTCTTCTCGCTAAAATAACTCAAATAATATGAATAAATTAATTAACAAAACAACAACTATCGACGGCATGATGGCCGTTAGTGAGAATGATTTAGGGTTGAAGTATGTGCAGTTCCTGCCCGACAACCCATGTGTAGGACTGATGGAGGCATTTCATGGATTTGGATATTTCCAAATGCTGAGTAATGGATCGTGTGATTTTATCCAGAAAAAACGAAAACGCAACAAACCTGAGTTTAAGGGATATTATGCCTGTCTGTCGTTCTGTGCCGATGGATATGATAGAGTGACTTTTGTGGTGCCAAACGACATGCGAGCAGAGCTGCCAAAGATACTAAGAAAGGGCATATTCCAGATTATTGCGCACCTGATAAAGAAAGGATTTGCCAGATGATCTACCATATTACTTACAAGAATAAGCGAAAATTCGCTACACCTGTTAAGAACCGCGAGGAATTCTTGGCTTTAAGGAACTCTAAGGAAAACTTAGAGAACCTTGCCAAGGCCCGCGAGGGTGATAGTGAGGCAAAAGCACGACTGGTACAGTTTGCGTATAACTTAGGTCATGTAGAAGGCGCTTTGGCAGGTTGTAAGAGCATTGGAAGCTACTTTTTCCACGATATTGATTGCTACGATAAGGAGCAGAGCGAGGCTATCTGTCAGCAGATAATGGATAAGAAAGATGAGATAGGCTTAAAGATGCTTGAACGCAGCGTGAGCGGCGGATGGCACTTGGTATGTAAACGCGAGCCTGGCACCACAATTCTTGAAGCACAAGTACGTGTGGCTTGTGCGCTAAAAATCGAACAAGATACTAATACCAAGGATTTGCAGAGGGTTGTGTATTCAACAAGTGGTTCGGTTGAAGACTTGATTTTTCTTGACAATGAATTGCTTGATGAGCCAATGAGTGCTGAGGAGTGCGAGGCGGAATACGCTCGATTGAAAGAACGTGAGAGACGTGGTGAAGAGGATGTTCCGGCTGGGGCGAAGAAGGCGAATAAACATTATAGGCCATGGGAGGATGAACCCTCCTTGTCATCTCGACTAAGCGCAGCGCATGGAGAGATCTCACAAATGCGCCCTGGGGCGCAAGCGGCAAGCCGCAAAGATTCCTCGACTCCGCTCGGAATGACAACGGGGCGTAAGGCGCTCGACATGACAGAGGGGGGAAAGCTCGACATGACAGAAGGGGGAGTGTCCCCAGTCACAACAGTCGATGAGAGGATTCGGTTTATTAGTGAGGCGGTTTTGAAGGCTAAGAGGCTGGAGAGGTGCGACTTTTTGAACGATGGCGGACGGCATAATGCGGTGAAGATTTTCCTTAGTGGCGCTAACCAGCTATTGGATCAGGATGAAGCCAACGCTGTGTTGGCAGAGCTGATGCCTGAACATTGGAACGACCAGAATATTCAGGACTGCGTGCGGGATTTTTATGATAGGTATTACAATCGTAACCGGAAGCTGAACAAGGATGAAGAGGAGATCTTTACGAAGAGTAGAAGAATAGGTGCTGATTCAACTCCTTCTACAAGTTCTGAAACCGCTGAACTGGAGATGCCTGAGATGCCTGCGGAGAAGAAACTGCCGAAACTGATTAGACTACTTACGCGCAATACCCCCAACCAATACAAAGCGGCAGTGGCGCATGCAGTGTTCCCACCGTTGGGAACG
>ONAK01000122.1 GCA_900315765.1 uncultured Prevotella sp.
TGGGTGTAGTCATACAACGAGCCACAGGCCAAAGCTATACCAACTACCTAAGCGAGAAGGTATGGAAACCCCTACAGATGGAATCTCCAGCCATCGTAAATATCGATAGCCGCAAACACCATGTAGCCCATGCCTTTGGTGGCATCAGTACCACCATGAAGGATTTGGCAAAAATAGGCAGGCTGTATATGAATAAGGGAATATGGAACGGTAAACGTATTGTGAGCGAGGAATGGATCAGGCAATCTACCGATTACAATACCGATAACGATGGCTACCATTTTAACTGGTATAATACCAGTTGGATGAGCGAAAAGCCCGAGTATCCAGGATTCTATGCCCACGGCATACGTGCACAGGTACTGTATGTAAACCCATACAAGAACCTTATTATGGTACGTTTTGGCAAGCGCGACGACACGTATGCCTTTATACCCTATATGTTTGAGTTGCTTAGCAACCGCAAAGAGTTCTAGTAGATTTGCTGCCACACTGCCACCAATATGCTTGAAACGCCCTGTTTATCGGCACAATATGGTGGTGGCAGATGGGTGGCAGGGTGGCAGCAAAATAAAAAAAACGCCTAAAATCGAAAAAATATGTACCCATTTTCTTGGATTCCCATTAATTATTTTGTATCTTTGTAGGCTGAAATTCAATCATTAAACTCTTTTTCAACATATAAAGTATGGATAGCAATAAAATAACACCAGTCAGCAATGACTTTGACTTCTCGAGAGTACCATCATGGTATGTGCTATGTACTAACAACGATTGTCCACTAAAAGACAACTGTCTGCGACATTTGGCAGGTAAGAATGCTCCAGACAATATGGAGACAGCTACGTGCATTATGCCTAAGACGCTGAAAAACGGCAATTGCCGTTGGTTCGACAAGATTACCATCGAAGTCTGGGCTGCAGGATTCACTCACCTATATGATAAGGTGATGAAGAAGGACTATACCACCATGCGTAAGACTATCACCAAATATCTGCATGGTTGCAGGTTGTACTATGAATATATGCGTGGTGACCGTGCACTTTCACCCGAGGATCAGCAGTGGATTCGAGACTATGTGAAAAGCTTCGGATATGATTGGGAAGTAGAGTTCGACCGCTACTTCGAGGACTATGCATATCATCATAAGGAATTACTCCCAGGCTAAAACATATTAAAAACAGCGTATTCTAGGGCAGGAATACGATGTATTCTAACCGAGAATACGATGTATTCCCAGGCAGAATACGGTGTATTCTCGCCGAGGATACACTATAACCAGCAGGTGGATACAACTAAAAATAATATTACAATGAAACTAACATTTGTACTAAGAAACAAACAAAACGCCCTGAAGCTCTCGACAAAGACTCTCGATAGCTTCATGGAGCGTATAAAAACAGATACTAAAGACGGGGCCGTAGCGCGTCGTCGTCATGAGTTTAATCACTTTGGTAGTACTGATAGCTACGACCAGCAGCATCCCTCGCACCAGATTTACCCTTCAGTAGAGTTTGAGCGTGATGTAAACGACAATCTGCGAATGCGCACATTCAATGGAGTGGTGGCTCTTGTCATCGACAATCTGCAGAGCGCTGAAGAAATAGAGGCCGTAAAACAAACAGCAAAGATTCTGCATTACACCCTCGCAGCCTTTGTTGGTGCAACGGGCAAGGAAGTTATCATCCTTATAAGAATTGCCAAGGCCGATGGAAGCATGCCTATGGATAAGGAAGAGGCCGATTTCGTGTGCAAGCAAGGATGGAAGTTGGCATCAACCATCTATCAGGGACTACTGCCTAAGCCCATCAATCAGCAGCCAGCCTCTGCACGTAGCTGGTTCCGTATGCCGCTTGATGCTGCACCTTATTATAACCCCCAAGCCGTGGCTCTACCAGTAAGCGAGAAGCCCATCGCAGAGAAACCACACATAGCTGAATCTACGGTTGTTGAGACTACTAATGACGAGGGCGATGCGGAAATAAGTCAGGAGACTAAGCGATTGATGGACTATCTGAACTCGAGATACACTTTCCGCTATAACTCCATCATGGGATATACGGAGTACAAGGACCAGAGTCGTAAGTACATGGAGTGGGAGCCCGTTGACGATCGAGTGATGAAGGGAATGACTATGAAGGTGAGATTGGCAGGTATCGATGCCAGGGATAATGATATCCGTCGCTATGTTCAGTCGGATATGATTCGCCCCTTCAACCCCATTGGCGACTATCTGTGGGAGCAGTACGACAAGTGGGATGGCAAGGACCATATCCGCAAGCTGGCCCGCACAGTGCCTACTGATAATCCCCATTGGGAGGATTGGTTCTATACGTGGTTCCTTGGCATGGTGCGCCAATGGCAGGTTAACAACCTTGCCAAGTATGGTAACCAAGCTGTGCCGTTGCTTATTTCTAATCAGGGTTGGAACAAGACCACCTTCTGCGAGCAGCTTCTGCCACCAGAACTCCGTTGGGGATACACAGGTAACCTGCAGATGGACGATAAGCGACAGGTGTTGCAGCAGATGGCTCAGATGCTGCTTATCAATCTGGATGAGTTCAATCAGATTTCGCCTCGCACCCAGCAGGGATTCCTGAAGAACATCATCACGCTATCGTCAGTAAAGATCAAGCGTCCATACGGTCGACATGTAGAGGATTTTCCACGTCGTGCATCGTTTATCGCCACTACCAATCAGGCCGATGTGTTGGCCGATCCATCTGGTAGTCGACGATTCCTTAGTGTGGAGCTTACTGGACCTATCGACGTGAGCGTCACGCCCAACTATGAACAGCTGTATGCTCAAGCCATGAGGGCATTGCATCAGCGTGAACCGTATTATTTCAGTCCTACGGAAACCCAGAAAATTCTGGAGTGGAATAATAAGTTCAGGGTGAAGAGTGCTGCCGATCACTACTTCTTCGATTATTTCGAGCCCGCTGCACCTGGTGAGGATGGTGAATGGATAAGTGCATCAGCTATTTTTGAACATTTGAAGCACAAAGTAGGCATTAGTTTGCTAAAACCAGCCAATGTTTCGAACTTTGGACGCATGCTTTCAGGCATTCCTAACCTAAAAAAGCGCGAGACAAGGTATGGTTCAGAGTACTTTGTAAGGTGTAAAAAGGCCTAAATCGCCATTTTGCTGCCACACTGCCACCCATCTGCCACCACCCTATTATGCCCATAAACAGGACGTTTCAAGCACGTTGGTGGCAGTGTGGCAGCAAAATACACAAAAAATAATCTACGCGGAGAATATGGCAGGAGAAGAATCCATCACGGGATTGTTTGCTTGATTTCTTCTAACGAATTGGCGATTCTAATATAATCGCTCCACTCACCGCGAATCATGCCTTTGGCTTGAAGGTCATCGAGCAGAGCTATCAGATGGTTCCAGAAACCTTTCATGTTATAAAGGATAACGGGCTTGTGATGATAACCAATCGTAGCAGAGGCTGCAATGGTAAACACCTCATCGAGAGTTCCAAGACCACCAGGCAAGGCGATAAACGCGTCGCTCTGGTCCATCATCAGTTGTTTGCGGTCGGTAAGGTTGTCGCAAGGTATCTCCACATCTACATAATCGCTGGTACGACCAGATTCCTCTACCTTCATCGGCACTACGCCAATGGTGTGCCCGCCTGCCTTTTTAGTAGCCTTAGCCACACACTCCATCAAACCTTGGTTCACTCCACCATACACTATGCTGTGGCCGTTATCTGCAGCCCACTTACCCAGTTCTTCTGTCATCACGAAGAAATCTGGATCAATCTGCTCATTTGCAGAACAAAATACACATATCTTCATAATGATTGCAAAGATACAACTTTTTTATAAAATAACTTGGAAGTTACTGATTATTTTCCTATATTTGCCATCAAATTACTATTGATTCTAA
>ONAK01000121.1 GCA_900315765.1 uncultured Prevotella sp.
TACGGAATGTTTCTTTCGTTATTGCCATGATGCATTTGTATTGAAAATATGAAAACGTGGGCAAAGATAATACTTTTATTTGATACCAGCAAACAAAAAGGGTGATTTTTGTTCGATGTCAGCAAACAAAGCACAATAACAGGCATGTAAATTGATCCTTGTTGTTTTGTAAACAATGCTATTTATCCCGAATTTCTGTTCCATCGTCTGAGAATTTGCTAGCGTTACCACAAGTAATCTTCGACATAACCATTAAACTCAATGGGATGCTGCCAGCCGTAGCGGAGGGCTGCCTGACGGATATACTGATCGTGGACGGGGGATACAGGACGGCGACCGAAGTGATACTCGTAGTAACGCTTGCGGTTGAAGTAAGCAATAAGATGCTGCTTGAGCGGACTGGCAATGCGGGCTGGCATGTCGTAATAGATGTTTGAGATGCCAAGCGGCATGCGTACTGGCTGGTCGCTGAGATACGCAGGACAATGCGCCGTTTGCATCAGCGGATTGTTCAGGTTTACACAGGTCGTATAATAACGATCCTTGGGCACATAGCTGCACAACAGAGCGTGCAAACAGTGCCCACGCTGCTCGCAGGTTTGACTGTGACAGATACCATAGCCCTTATCGGCCTTCTCCTTGAAAACCTCTTCGCGGTTTTTAGTTGTATATTGTTTCTTTCCCATTTTTAGATGATGATTAAGACGTCATATCAGGTGCAAAGATAGTAAAAATGTGAGATATAGCAAAACATATTTTGAAAAAGAATATAAAAAAGTGCGCAACTATTCATATTTTGATATAACATCTTGAAAAATAAGGCTTTAGATAATGAATAGTGGCTCAAAAAATGAGTGCAACTATTCATAATCGACGGTTAAGATAGGCTTTATGCATCGTTCAGATAGGGTTAATCCATTGAAAACATGCAAGTTACATAACAGTAACGCTTTGGGTAACAACTTGTAACTCCAATGGAAACACTTTGTTACCACTGGAGAAACAAAGTGTTTCCGCTAAAGTTACAAATGTGAAACACTTGTATATGCATGATGAAATGTACTGACAATGGATTAAAAACAGGCTAAAATATGAATAGTGAGCACATCAAAAACAAGCACTATTCATAGGCTAACTATCTGATAATCAAGGCGTAATCAACAAATATGAATAGTTGAGAAGATTTTTAAGAAAATTATTTGGGAAATTTTAAAAAAAGTATTACCTTTGCAACATCACAACCAGTAAGCAATAAACAATGACTAAAATTACTATTGTCAAGAACTATCGCAATGCTGAAACGCTCAAGGTTTTGGAGCTTTCAGAAGCAGTACGAATCATTCAGCAAGGTGAGTATGCCAAAGCCATTGATATGGTACGCGGCATTTCGTTGCACACAGAACTGAGGCGCCGTGATGACGGCAGCGTAGAAGGTGCCAACACATTTACCGACAAGGTGCCTCGCATCTGTTTCGCCAGCGAAATGGAAAACCGCAACCACCAGCGCATCCGCAAGCAGTACACAGGCATCGTACTGCTCGAGGTTAACAACCTTACCAGCTACGACGAGGCTGTAGCCATCCGTCAGGGAGCCGCCCTGATGCCACAAACGCTTTTGGCTTTTGTAGGCGCCAGCGGTCGAAGCGTGAAAATAGGATGCCGCGGCGAGCTGTTTGATGGCGGCCTGCCCGAAGACGAAGACGAGATCAAGAAATTCCACCTGAACCTGTACGAAAAAGCCCGTATGGTGTATAACGCCCAGTTGGGTGTAACCATCGATAAGCTGGAGCCCTATCTGGAGCGCACCTGCTATATCGGTGCCGATGCCGAGCTATGTTATAACCCATCGGCCCAGCCATTCTATACCGATACCTCCAGTCTGGCGAAAGCACTCAAACCCATCCAGCCCACCGACCCGCTGCCCGATGAGATTGTGCCTGGTCGAAGTCGTTTCCACTCGATGTGCATTATCTATCAGTACAACCTATCGAAGGCTTACGAGGATACCGTAGGCATTACCGACGAAGAGGAGCGTAACGAACTGATTGTGAGCCGACTAGCCGAATACTGCCGCGAGTCGGGACTCGACATGGCCTTCTGTCGGCGTCGCACACTCATCAGCCTGACCTACGGCAAGCACCCCGATGTGGTTGAAAAGATTTTCGAGAACGCCTATCGCGAGGAGCACGAACGGCAGTACTACAAGCGCAAAAATATGGCCAAGCCGCTGAAAAACATCCCTACGGAGACACTGATGATGATGAAGATCGACATGTTTCTGAATGCCAATTACGAACTGCGCAAGAACGTGATGCGTGGCGTGGCCGAATATCGCATGAAGACAGGACTGGGATTCAACTTCCAAGACCTGACCACCGAAGCCCGCAACTCTATCACCATCAATGCCTTGTCGCAGGGCATCAAATGCTGGGACAAGGACATCATGCGCTATGTCAACTCTAACGACATTGAACTTTACGACCCGATGGACGATTTTCTGGAACATCTGCCCAAATGGGATGGTACCGACCGTGTAGAGGCACTGGCCCGTCGCATCAAGACCGACTATGCCGAGTGGCCACACCTATTTCATATATGGATGCGATCGATGGTGGCCATGTGGAAAGGTAAAGGTCAGCTAACGGGTAATGCCCTCGTACCGCTTCTGATTGGCCGACAGGGCTGTGGCAAATCCAGTTTCTGCCGCATTCTGCTGCCGCGCGAGCAACGGGAGTATTACAACGACCGCATCAACTTTAAGAACGAGCACGACCTGAATCTGGGTCTCACATCGTTTGCGCTCATCAATCTCGACGAGTTTGACAAGATTACCCAGCGCCAGCAGGTGGTTCTAAAGTACCTTGTATCCACCTCCGACGTGAAATACCGTCCGCCTTATGGCACCGCCTATTCCAGTCACCGTCGCTATGCCTCGTTCATTGGCACCACCAACGAGATTATGCCGCTGACCGACCCCACGGGTAGCCGACGATTTATCTGTGTGATGGTAGATGGCAACATCGATTTCGAGACGCCAGTAGATTACGGTCAGCTCTATGCCCAGTTGAAATACGAGGTGGAGCAGCAGCGCGAACGCTACTTCCTGACCAAGGACGAAGAAGCCGCCCTGATGCACCACAACCTGCGCTATCAGCGGATGAACGGTCTGGGCGAGATGCTGCTATCGCTCTACGAGAAACCCGATGGCAGCCCCAAGACCACCCCCGAGAACGGCCGATGGGTATCGGTAAAAGACATTGCCGAACGCATGAAACAAGCCTTCAAAGGTGCTTTCCAGCCCGATGAAGGCACACTGGTAAAAATCGGTCAGTACCTCAGTCGCCCCGAATACTGTTTCGAGAGCGAGCGCAAAACCCGAGGCTGGGTTTACTGGGTAAAAGAACGTTAGAAGAAATAATTCTATTTCCTGACGAAGGTGGTGATGCTGCGAGGGGCGAGTTGTACGGCACCAGAGGTAACGCCAACAGGCTTGAGTGTTTCGCCTGAGACATCGGATGTGCGATACATCTGCCACTGCGCCTTGGATGCATCAGAGAACCCAAGCGACAGAGGCTTCAGGTCCTCGCTGTAGTTGATGGCCACTACCACCCAGCTGCCATCGGCATTTCGATAGGCTGAGCACATCACGCCATACGGATCGAAATCGGCCGATGAGCTGACCTCGTAACGCACAGCACCTGGGCGAATGAAACGACTGTAGTTGCCAAGTGCCCACATCAGACGTGAATCTACAGCATAACCACTCTTCATGCCATCCTTGGTATAGACGCGAATCAAACCGTCCTTATAATCCTCGCCAACAGAGCGCCACCATGACCAACTCTCGGCATCGGCAAACACCAAGTCGTGATGGATGACACGAGCGACATAAAGGGCCGTCTTCATCGAGAAATCGTAGCCACCGCCACCGCCAATCTCCTCATCATTCCCCATGATGCAAAGCTCTGTCTGCCAGAACTTCAAACCATACTTCGCGATAGAATCACGCAACTGTTCACGAATCTGTCGCATATAGCACGTTTGGCACATTACCTAAATACGTTTTCACGCTGTCCTTCGAGAAGAAAGTACGTATCTGATAGCCACGCTCCCAGTTGATCTCATGAGTAGCCAGCATACAGCGCAGATCGCTCGACTCATCGACAATAATCTGGGTAGAGAGACCTTGCTTTTTAAAAGCCTTACCTGTTTCGCGCACCAGTCGGGCTATCTCCCGATTAGTGGCAGGCGAACCTTCCTGCTTGGGGCCCAGCCAGTTCCAATGACCATCAGGTTCGTTCACTGGACAGAGATAATCAAAATGGATGCCATCGTGTTCCTCGATGCCCTTTACAGCCGTAGCCATAAACTTTGCAAAATCA
>ONAK01000120.1 GCA_900315765.1 uncultured Prevotella sp.
CCTGTGCTTTGTGAGCATCGCGACCGCCTTCAGCAGTATCTTAAGGATAATGGTGTTGAGACTCAGATTCATTATCCCATACCTCCTCACAAGCAGCGTTGCTACAGCGATTGGAATAATCTCTCTTTCCCCATCACTGAGCAGATCCACGCTCAGGAACTCTCCATCCCCTGCCATCAGGCTATGACAAAAAAAGAGGTCGATGAAATCATCAACCTCCTTAACTCCTTTACTCTGGCAACAGCAGAATAGTTGCGCTGCGGGCGGCTTGGGCGCCCATCACTAATACCTGCGCTATATCCGCCGTCTTCGATGGACCACTGATAAACACACCATAACCATCGTATTCCTTGTCGAACTCAATGCGCTTGTAGGCCTCGTGCATGTTGTTCACTATCTGACTCTTTGGCAGCAGAATCACCAGGTTCTCTGAGATAAAGCATACGGCTTTCTCCTTCATCGTCTGTGGAATCCACACGCACGCATTCTCAGCCACTCCGAACACACCGCGGATTACGCCTACATCAGTACCGTTCAGGTCGCGCGCACGACCCACGGTATCCGGATTCTTTGTGGCAATCGTAATCTCTGGCAGGTTCGATGCTATCTCCTTTGCATCAGGAAACAGCTCGCGTATCAGTGCGTTTATGTCGCGCCCTGGGTCAACCTCGATCACCTGTCCGCCCACCATCTCACTCATCTTAATGAACTGCACCAACGGGTTGGGGTAGGTGATGGCCTTTATATCACTCAAATCGGGCATGTCGTATTTCTCCCTTACATTCGCCCTGTATCTCTTCAATATATCGTCCTTATTACTCATGGGGTGATTTGACTATTTTACCTTTTTACTTTTTTACTCTTTTTACTTTTTTACCTTTCCTACTTTCCCACTTTTCCTTTTTTCCACATCGAGTGGAAAGTCTCTTTCGGAAACTCCATCATCTTATGTCCATCGGCCCATGGGTTCAGGCCGCAGTTGATGATGGGCGAGGGGATGATGTTTGCCCAGTGAGCTAACGCAGTACCAAGGTTGTACATGCCCTCGCTACCGTAGAACATGCTCATGCCCTTACACATCATCTTCTTCTGTGGGTTGGCAGTGCCAAACTCGTCAAGCTGCTGGCGCCACAAGTATATCTGGTCGCCCAGGTTCACCTTCGATGGGCAAACCGTCTGGCACGAGTTGCACAGTGTGCAGGCACTCACGTTGCCCGAGTGTTTCTGTGGGTCGCGCAGCATGCCCAAGTTGATGCCTATAGGACCTGGGATGAAGTAGCTGTAACTGTATCCGCCACTGCGACGATATACAGGACAGGTGTTCATGCACGATCCGCAACGTATGCACTTCAGTGCCTCCCAGTGCTCGGGATTGCCTACCCACTCGCTGCGACCGTTGTCCACCAGCACTATGTGCATCTGTTCGGCCGTTGGGCGCGCCTTGCGGAAGTGACTCGTAAATGTTGTGGTGGGCTGTCCTGTTCCTGCTCTGCAAAGCATGCGCTGGAACACTGCCAGACAGTCGTAGTTTGGTATCACTTTCTCCAGTCCGATGGCTGCAATGTGAAGCTTGGGGCACGATGTCGACATGTCGGCATTTCCCTCGTTGGTACATACCACTATGTCGCCCGTCTCGGCTATTCCGAAGTTGGCGCCTGTCATACCAGCATCAGCTGTGAGGAACTCGTTTCTCAGGCTCAGTCGTGCCACGTATGTCAGATACGTTGGGTCGTGATTTCCTTTTTCGCTACCAAGTTTTTCCTCGAACAGCTCGCCCACATCGTCATGGTTCAGGTGGATGGCAGGCATCACGATATGACTTGGTGCCTGCCCCTTCAGCTGGATGATGCGCTCGCCAAGGTCGGTCTCAACCACCTCAATGCCGTGCTCCTCTAGATACGGGTTCATGCCGCACTCCTCAGTCAGCATCGACTTCGACTTTACCAGCTTCTTTACGTTGTGGTTCTTCAGTATGCCATATACTATCTCGTTGAACTCGTTTGCATCCTTAGCCCAGTGAACTATGCATCCGTTCTCCTCGGCTTTGGTGGCAAACTGGTCAAGATACTCGTCCAGGTGAGTGATGGTGTGGCGCTTGATGGCGCTGGCCTTCTCGCGCAACTGCTCCCATTCATCCAGTCCGTATGCCATATTGTCACGTTTCGTGCGTACTGCCCAGAAAGTGGCATCATGCCATTTTGCGTATGTCTTGTTCTTCAAGAACTCCTTCGCTGCATTACTATGTGATGTACTCATAATTTTCACCTTTTTACTTTTTCACCTTTTCAGATTCCTGCTGCTAAGATTTCAACCACATGCTTAAACTCCACATCAAGCCCTTGCTTCTTAGCCACACCAGCCATGTGCATCAGGCACGAGCAGTCAGGACCCGTAACGAATCTCGCACCAGTCTTCATGTGTCGCTGAACCTTATCAATACCCATCTGCTCGCTGATAGCTGTCTCCTCAATTGAGAACATACCACCAAATCCGCAGCACTCATCAGGACGCTCGGGCTCCAGCACCTGTATGCCCTCAACTAAGTTCAACAGGTCTTTTACCTTGTTAAATTTAGGAACGTTCTCCTCACTGGGTGAGCTTAGCCCTAATTCGCGCACACCATGACAAGAATTGTGCAGACTCACCTTGTGGGGGAATGTTCCAAGTGGGTGATCCACCTTTATCACATCATGCAGAAACTCCACCACGTCCATTATCTTGCCCGATGTCATACACTCGTGCTTGCCTTTCAGCAGTCGTGGGTAGTTCAGTTTTATAAATGCGGTGCAACTCACCGATGGAGCCACCACATAATCAAAGTCCTTGAATTTATCTTCGAATTTCTCTGCCAGTGGTATCGCCTGTTCCTCGAATCCGGCATTGGCCATCGGCTGTCCGCAGCAGGTCTGGTTCAGCGGATAGTCTACATCCAGACCCAGATGCTTTAATAGTTTATAGGTGGCCACGCCTACATGAGGGTACACCACGTCTACATAGCAGGGGATAAATAAACCGATTCTCATTTTCGTTAGTGTATTATTACGTTCGTTTTTAGTTATTTATGAGGGCAAATATAGTGAAAAAACTCCAAAAATGCTAATAATAATCCATTTTATGTTACTTATTTATGTTTTATTAAAAGTAAATGCTTACCTTTGTGGCATTATATTTGCGGTATAAGATAATGTATAACGAACAAAATTTTAGATTATGAATTATAACGAATTGGATTTTAATCTGTCGAGTCGTGAGCGAGAGCTCTCGATGTCGGCCGCCTTCCCTATTTTGATGAGGAAGGTTTATGTGTGGATGACTTTGGCGCTCGCTCTTACGGGCTTCACTGCTTATGGCGTTGCCACCAGTCCTGGCATTATCACTGCCTTGTATTCTAACTCAATACTGCTTTGGGGATTGGTAATAGCCGAGTTTGCTATCGTGTTTGGTGTTAGTGCAGCCATCAATCGTCTGTCGCTCACCACTGCTACATTACTCTTTGTGCTTTATTCGGTCATCAATGGCGCACTGTTCTCGTCAATCTTCCTGGTCTACACCATGTCGAGCATTGCCAGTGTGTTCTTTATCACCGCAGGCACATTTGGTGTGATGGCTCTTGTTGGCTATACCACAAAGAAAGATCTCTCTTCCATGGGTAAGATTCTCTTTATGGCACTCATTGGTATCATCATCGCTACCATAGTCAACATCTTCCTGAAGAGTTCTGGTCTCGAAATGATTGTTAGTTATCTGGGCGTTTTGATCTTTGTTGGTCTCACAGCTTACGATACTCAGAAGATCAAGAATATGCTTTTGATGGCTCCCGATGCAGGTGAGGCTGCTCAGAAGATGGCACTTTTGGGTGCTCTTACCCTCTATTTGGACTTTATAAACCTCTTCATTTATCTGCTGCGCATTTTTGGACGCCGCGAATAGCCTTCTACGCGTACATTATATATAATAGAGCGATAAATAAGCTGTTTTGTAAACATTCCCGAAAACTTTCATGTTTTTGGGAATTTTTTTTGGAAAATGTTTGGAGGGAAAGAAAAAATGTCGTACCTTTGCACCCGCTTTCGCTCAAAAACGATAGCACACTAAGAAAGAGTTCTTTGAAAGATTTACATAGACAGAAGTAGTACAAGAAGCGAGAGCAGAAATGCTCTTGGGTAAAAAGAACAAACCGTTTAATTTCTTG
>ONAK01000131.1 GCA_900315765.1 uncultured Prevotella sp.
TTATTTACTTCTTGTGCCATCACTGAAAACTAAACTAGCCTATGAATTCGGCTGCAAAGTTATGCAAAACTCCACACTTCCCCTCCCTCGAAACAGGAATATTATTCCCAATCCCTGCAAACTCTTGATTTAAAACAACTCTCCCTATAAGAGACTTGGCTACAAATCTTTTTTTACCGCACATCCTCGGACAAAGTGCGGACATATTATGGACAATAAATGGACAACTAACGGACAGATTAATATGGCAGAGTGCAACCAATCGCAAGGTTGGGACTTTTTTTGTATTTAACAAAAAAATAACGTTCGGTTAACCCTTTTTGCCATCGAAAGTAGTTATCTTTGCACCGTCAATCAATAAATAAGAGATATAAAATGATGAAAGCAACGGATAAACAATCGATTATTATTGCATGCGTATTCCTTAGTGTGCCATTCCTCAATATGCTTAGTAACCTCCAGTTTATGGGGTGGGGCTATATGGTAGGCAGCGCATTCTATGTAGCATTGCTGTTCACTATGGCAGTTGTCTTAATTAAGTATGCCACATCCAACGAGCAGATGCATTTTTCGACAGCATTGCTAAAGTGCGCCAGTAAATATTGGGCTTTCGCCTTTTCCTTCATGATGCTGATACTGGTGTTTACCAAATATGTTATTATGAGTTAGAAGCGAGACGCTTTTATTTTTTTTGTTCAAGTCCCCCAAATTTCATGCATAAAAGTGCTGGAGTTTGGGGGATTTTTAGTACCTTTGCACTAAACTAAGTTAAAAGGATTGAAAATAATGGACCCAACAATTGAAGAACTAAAATTTGTGGCCGATTTGGCTCATAACGGAGGTATGATGAAGGCGCAAAACGAAGCCTTGTCTGCCGACCTAACCAAGCTACAAACCGAGCTGAACGAGAAGAAAGTCCAGTTGATGGAGATGCAGGTGATGATAGCTGCAAAGGACGAAGAAATAGCAGCTAAAGCCCGCCGTATCGCCGAACTTGAAGCTATTGTTCAGCAGCAGAATAGTCAGCAACCAACGATGGTGGTTAATCAGTTTTTCGTGCTTTCGATATACAAAACCATCAGCTATATAAGTGCGCTGGATAACAGCGGACGTTGTTTTGCCGGACATTTTCTGCATCACACACTAACCGATGGCACTCCGCCTATGATGATGGCCAAGGTTGACGAGATAACCAATCTGCAAGGCGATGTGAACAGAGAGTTGGCCGACGCTATTAAAGAGGTAGCCAATAAACCAACCACAACCATCAATGCGGCAAACTACAATGCTCATGTTGATGATCAGAACAATAATTTCCCAGAGCTGCCCCCAATGGCACCTGCAAGCGCATTATTAGCAGATGAATAACGAAGATAAGAACAAACCGCAGCAACAGCTTGCTGGCGTAAACCAGTATGCATACATCTGGAACTATAATGCTCATGTGGAGCATCAGCATAATTACTATGGTGGCAAGTCAGAAAAAGATGCCGATGAGGAACCGACGGCCCAGCTAATAGACTTTAAGTTCTTCAAGGCTGATAGGTTCGACACAATGGAGCGCCAACATGTGCTGCGATCGGCTGTCAATGGTGTGCTGTCGAGAATGGATACTGAGTCGGGGCGTGATTGGGTGGCTGTGTACATCGCGTACCATTATTATATGGAACGCGAACTGATAATGAAGTGTCATGCCGATTTCTTTGCCGATATCGACCGACTGTTGCCTGGCGTGCTTAAGCGTGTGAACAATGCTGAGACTGGAGCCGACAAGCGCTACAAGGCGTATACCGACACGCTGAGGCTTGAGTGCAAGTGCTGGTTTATACTAAATGAGTGCCTGCCGCCGATGCAGGAGTGGACATCAGCGAAATATCCGTATCCTGTAGATGATGACAGGCGAAAACGGATACAAAAACTGGTAATAGAAATCTATCAAAGACTGAAGAAATCATAATCTTCAGTCTTTTTTTATCCCCTTATTTCGTGCGCTTCGTGCGAAGTGTGGCTTATTCTTCGTGTGCTTCGTGTGGGCTCGGGATAAGCCGATTTTTTCCTTCAATACGTGTGTTTTTAGTCATAATTTTGCAGTGCGTTCTTTGAGACTGCGCCTCGAAAATCGTTCTTTGACATGCTGCTACCAAAATCACCTCCCGAACGGCGGGAGGCGATATTACCGCGTGCTTAGGCGCGCGTACATTATTAACTTAATTATTAACTTTCTAAAATACTTTATTTATTATGATTCCAACAACAGTTATTTCAACAACAAGTTTATCAACCCGTAAGGCTGCAAAGCGCAGTGAGCAGGAGGAGTTGCGAATGTCTTCGCTCGACATTGCTGAGCTCTGCGGGAAACAACATTTCCATGTGATGGAGGCCATCAGAAAGATGGAGCCTGCATGGCAGAAAGTATCGTCATCGAAATTTCGATTATCATCCCGAAAGATAATCCAGCCGAATGGCGGAGTTCGTGAATACCCCTGTTACGAACTCACCAAAACCGAGTGCCTCTACATCGCCACCAAGTTTAAAGATGAGATGCGAGCCAAGTTGGTGCTGCGATGGGAGGAGCTGGAGCGCGAGAGACTTGGCGACAGACAGCAGTTGGCGCTGCCAAGTCCGCAGAAGATTACGTTCAACATGACAACACTCGACTTCAACGCCGTGCTGCGCGACATGGGCATACAATATCGTCGGCATGGTCGCTGGAACCTGAGCGACGATCTGCAAGGCCGAGGCTACACTGCCGAACGTACCCACGTGAGCTACTCGCTGAAAGGTGAGAAGAAGATACACCACTACATGACGTGGACGCTTGAAGGCCTGCGATTCCTGAACTCGAAACTTGGTTACCCCAATTTCTAGCGGACGATGGCAGGGATAAAGCGAAAAGAGTATCTGCAGTATCTGGCTGAGACTCGCGACCGAGAGTTCCGGATGAAGGACGCAGGATACCAGGTGGTGCACAAGAGCATCAAAGAAATCCGAGCGGAATTTGAAAGCAAATTCGGCAGCATTTATTACATTCCTCCCCCTTGTCATCTCGACCAAGCGTAGCGCGTGGAGAGATCTCATGAATGCGCCCTTAGGCGCAAGCGGCAAGCCGCAGAGATCCCTCGACTACGCTCGGGATGACAATGGAGGGGGGAATGTAAGAATTTAAAAATTTAATAATGTAAAAATTGACAATTATGAATACAATGATTTTGAGAGTAAAGAAGTGCGGGGCGATGACTACCGTGCAGAGTGAGAAAAGTGAGAACGGTGTGCTGAACAAGCGCACGTTAGTGTTACAAGAACTTGGAGGTAAGTACGAAGACAGCTATGTGGTTACAGCACTTGGCAATCTGGCCACCATCGAGTGGGCCGAGGGCGAACTGGTTGTAGCCAACCTTCGATTCCAGACTCGCGAGTACAACGGACAGGTGTTTATGGACGTAATCGCTAACGAACTGGTAAAGGAAGGCGGTCGTAGATGATCTACCGTATAACCGTAATTAATGGACGAAAATATGCGACAGCGGTAAAGAGTCGCGAAGAGTTTC
>ONAK01000119.1 GCA_900315765.1 uncultured Prevotella sp.
AGTTGGCTGCGCTACTGCTGACAAGCAGAGTCCTAAGAACACCATTAACCAGGAAGAGGTGATGAGTAAGCTTACGCTCGAAGACAAGGCTCACTTCGTGATCGGTACTGGTATGGCTGGTTTCTCAGGCAATGATGCCGTGATTGGTGCAACACGCAATCTGGTGCCAGGTGCCGCTGGTACCACCTACCCTCTCGACTCATTAGGTATTCCAGCTGTTGTATTGGCCGACGGCCCTGCTGGACTGCGTATCGACGCTAAGCGTGAAGGCGATTCAGCCACTTACTACTGCACCCACTTCCCCATCGGAACGCTGCTGGCCTCTACATGGAACACTCAACTTATCGAGCAGGTTGGTCAGGCTATTGGTGAGGAAGTAAAGGAGTATGGTGCCGACGTACTGCTGGCTCCTGCCCTCAACATCATGCGTAACCCTCTGTGCGGCCGTAACTTCGAATACTACTCAGAGGATCCCGTTGTAGCAGGTAAGACTGCTTCGGCCTATATCACTGGCGTTCAGAAAAACGACGTTGGTACCAGCATCAAGCACTTTGCTGCCAACAACCAGGAGACAAACCGCATGAATAACGATGCTCACATCTCTCAGCGTGCACTTCGCGAGATCTACCTCAAGGGCTTCGAGATTGCCATTAAGGAGAGTCAGCCTTGGACAGTAATGACATCTTACAATTATATCAATGGTGTTTATACCTCTGAGAGCAAGGATATTGTTACCACTATCCTGCGCGATGAGTGGGGATATCAGGGAACCGTGATGACCGACTGGTTTGGCGGTAAGGACGGTGCCAAACAGATGTGGGCTGGTAACGATATGTTGCAGCCAGGTAAGGCCGAGCAGTTCGACAGCATCGTAGCCGGTGTTAAGAGCGGTAAGCTGGCCGAGGCCGACCTTGACCGCAGTGTTCAGCGTATTCTGAACCTCGTTGAGAAAAGTCCACGTTTCCAGGGATATAAGTATAGCAACAAGCCCGACCTTGAGGCTCACGCAGCTGTGACACGCCAGAGCGCTGCCGAGGGTATGGTTCTTATGAAAAATGGTGGTGTGCTGCCATTTGCTAAGAACATCAAGAACGTTGCCCTATATGGTAACACCTCTTACGATTTCATCGCTGGTGGTACTGGTTCGGGTAATGTAAACCACGCTTATGTTGTTTCTCTGCTCGACGGACTGAAGAATGGTGGCTACACCGTTTCTGACGAGTTGAAGAACGCCTACACAGCATACGCAGCCGAGTGCAAGGCCAAGGAAGAGGCAGAGATAGAGGCTGCTGCCAAGAAAGATCCAAAGAATGCCATGCTGATGCGCTTTATGCCACGCCCATTGCCAGCTGAGAAGCAGTTCAGTGCCGACGAGTTGGCTAAGCAGGCTTCACAGGCTGATGTAGCAGTCATCACTCTTGGTCGTATCTCTGGTGAGTTTATGGACCGCAAGGCTGCCGACTTCAATCTGAGCGACTCAGAGCGCAAGCTCATCGAGCAGGTATGCGATGTATATCACAAGGCTGGCAAGCAGGTTGTAGTACTGCTCAACATCGGTGGTGTCATCGAGACTGCCACTTGGAAGGAGCTTCCCGATGCTATCCTCTGTGCATGGCAGGCTGGTCAGGAAGGTGGTAACAGTGTTGTCGACGTTCTCAGCGGCAAGCAGTCACCAAGCGGAAAGTTCACTATGACTTGGCCTATTAAGTTCACCGATGCCTACAGCTCAAAGAACTTCCCCATCGACCAGGATCCACGTATCGACATGATGAATCAGGGTCAGAAGGGCAACGTCAAGAATGTTGACTACACCGAGTACGAGGAAGATATCTACGTAGGTTACCGCTACTTCGACTCGTTCGATGTACCTGTAAGCTATCCATTCGGTTACGGTCTCAGCTATACCACATTCGACTATAGTGAAGCCAAGATTACCGAGAAGGGCGATGCTTTCGAGATTAGCGTAACCGTTAAGAACACTGGTAAACTTGAGGGCAAGGAGGTTGTAGAGCTCTACATCTCAGCACCTGACAACAAGGCAGCCAACAAGCCAGTAAAGGAACTTAAGGCCTACGCAAAGACCAAGCTGCTGGCTCCAGACGAGACCGAGACAGTTGTAATGACCGTTAAGGCCGCCGATCTGGCATCGTTCGACGAGGCTGCATCTGCATGGGTAGTAGCCGCTGGCGAATACCAGTTCCTGGTAGGAGCCTCATCTCAGGACATCAAGGCCACACTTAAGGCCACAGCCAAAGCCCAGCAGACCAAGGTTAACAACGTGATGAAGCCCCAGGTACAGATGAACCTCCTGAAGAGATAATTACCTATACCAAATATAACTACGACAACGCCGCCGATGAGTATCTTTACAGATCTCACCGGCGGCTATTTAATTAAAGTCTGGGGACAAATAGTGCTTTTGGGGACAACTACTTTTGAAAAATGTCGTAAGAAAGATTTTTATAACGCACAAAATAGGTATCTTTGCCGCAAGGGCGCACCCGGATTTTTCCGTGGCAGGTCCACAAGGTGCTGGTAGCAGACTTCCAGCACCCAGAATCTGGCCGACGGTAGAAAAAGCACGAGCCCCAACTGCAAGCAGATGGGACTCGATTTAATCTTCTTTATAGTGCAGATGGGTGCAACGGGGCTTCCCAGATACACTTTTGCGATGCAAAGATAAGTATTTATTCCGAACTCTGCAAACTTTTGGAGTTATTTTCCATGTTCGTATATCTCGTTGAAAACTGCTTCAATGAAAATTACATGGTAAATGTTCCATTCACGGAAGCCGACCATTGCCCGCTTGTCATTAGCAGATCTCAGCACCATTAACTGAACTTCTGGAGTTACCGCGGCTGGTAATTTATTTTTCATCCTGTCTTGTGGCAGGTACTCCCAACCATAATCGTGCCGTTTCTCGGTAGCCATTTGTTTCCATCCTAAATCTGAATACTTCTTTAGGCGAAGTAGGAAGTCTTGAAAGAACTTGGCTTTCACGTCACCGTCAAACGAGACTTTCTGCAGATGCTTGAAAGAGAATAGCGGATAATCAATCTGCGCCATGCGGTCGATGTCGGTCTGATTGATGTTCTTTTCGCCCTCGGGTAACTTGATGAAGCCTTGTACTATGATGGCAGCGTCTTTCTTCCTGCGTTTTTTGGCCTTACTCGTATGCCCCATTTACTTAAGTCTCTTCTTGAAATAGTTTTTCATCTTATCGTGACTTATCTCGTTACCGACGCCTGTTGGCGTTGTACTCCATGGCATTTCAGTATGTGTCATATTCATCAGTCCAACGGCAGAATAAGCGCCATAGATTCTAAACACTTCGTCAAAGAGTGCCTTCTCTTTGGGACCTGCAAAAGAAAAGTCCCGTTCTTCTGGTTCAATACCATTACGACCAAAATTCTTGTAATGGTCATAAACAACAGGTACAACGGGACCATACTGCCAAGCCTCTATAGGCTCGTCAAATAAAGGCTCGTTGAAATAAGCCAAATGAAATCCCTGCTCGTAGTAGAGCATCTTCTGCAATTTGAGATTAGTCAGCAAATCGCCGCCGCCATTATCAGCGGCTCGCTTTAATAATTCATTTGCAATATCCAATGCCTTGTATGCCATATCTGTAGCTGTTTAATTGGTTTCTGGGTGCAAAGATACACATTTGTTTCCATATACACCCCACTTTGCCCATAGTTTTACAAATAATTAGTGAATAATAATCGTTTTTGCGATGGCTTTTTTTATTTTTACTACAAAGACACCCACGGCGGAGACGATAAGTGGCTACTGAGGTCTGGTTATGAATAATCTGGTGGGTAGGCTGTTTTGTTTATTATCCTTTATTGTAACAATGCCGTTTCAGAACCCGGGTTCGGCTGGGCCGCGCTGGTAGTTGATCCAGCCGTCGGGGGCTTTGACGTAATAGCCTTGGAAGCGGAGGGTGGTGGCGTCGGCGTAGGCGAAGGTGAGGGCGCAGGAGTAGGCCATGTAGTCCCGTTCCTCATCGTCGTAGGTGGCGGTCAGTTGCAGGCAGTTGCGCTTCTCGCCGCTGTTGCCCTCGGGACTCCAGTATCTCAGCTGCCACGTCCCTGTGAACGTGCCGCTCAGTTCCACGTCCTCCCAATCGGTGTGTTGCTCCTTGCCGTCGATGGTGACGGGCTTGCGGGTTTGCCATTTGCGCATACCCGTCAGTGTGCCGTCGGCCTGGAAGGTGAGGCGCTCGAAGTATCGCTGCGTGTCTCTTTTCGTGTGCCTCCGGGTCGGCATATCTTGGTTCATCGCTGCCGCAAGAGGCGAATGCGAGGGCGACAATCAGGAGGAAGAAAAGTTTTGTTTGGTTCATATTGCTTGTGATTTTTATTATATGGGGCAGTGTCAGCACGAAGGCTAACGACTGCCCTAACGAGAGAGAATTTATAATCGGTTACGCTCGCTCTGTCCGGCATGGCTGCCTTTGTAGCGGCTCTTGGTGGCATTGAACTTCCATGAGAGGTTGATGCCGATGCGGCGGGTATCGCGATACTCCCTGAACTGGGTACGGACATTGATACCTCCGTAAGCCGTCATCTCGGTATAACGGGTGTGGAGGATGTCGTTGGCAATAATGGCTACGCTAAGGCTCTTGTCTTTGAGGAACTGGCGACTTAGTCGCAGATTGATATCGCCTAAGGCTTTGCGCTGCGAGCAGCCTGTTTCGTGAGCCGGTTTAATATACCCCTGAATGTTCAGAAGCCAGTCTTTCGGAAACGAGAATGTATTGTCGAGGGTGAACTCGCTAATCATACCGTTCCAAGTATGGGTGATGCCCATCGCCTCATAGTCTATATTGTTGTAGAAGAACCTCGCCGTGTAATCCATTTGCCAGATGCCAATCTTGGGCGTGAAATTTAGTATAATGCCGTAGTCTTGCATCTTGGGTATGTTACGGTAGTCCATGATGACTACGCCTGGGTGGTTCACATCGTCGTAGGCTGTCTGGAACGAAGTCACAACATTGTGCATATACTTGTAGTAGGGCTGGATGTAAAGCCACTTCCACTGCGAG
The DNA here is from genome assembly GCA_900315765.1 of uncultured Prevotella sp. Taxonomy (GTDB): domain Bacteria; phylum Bacteroidota; class Bacteroidia; order Bacteroidales; family Bacteroidaceae; genus Prevotella. The sequence continues at coordinate 5,051 of ONAK01000119.1, forward strand.
GTCCACGACAGACTGTGTGTTGTCTGTGGCTGGAGATAAGCATTACCTGTACTGTACTCGTATTTGCTGCGATAGTGGATGGCTGTGCTGAGTATTGAATAAGGCGGATTGTTGCGGGTACACTGATAACTGAAGGTGTGCGTCCATTGCTTCGTGCGGTAGGTCAGCGAGAGGCGAGGGATAAGCACATGGTAATCTGGGCTCTGCTCGGCATCTTTACGGCCATTGGTTTCGTAGTCATTGTGCTCGTTCTGCCAGCGCAATCCAGCATTAAGACTGAACTTCTTCATTTGCAGGGCATAGTTGGCGAACAGTGACCACGTCAAGGCCTGTTGATGTACGCTGTTGTCGGCAGAGAAACCGCTCTGGGTAAAGTCGCTTTTGCGGTCCACTCCTGACACTTCCTCGCCGAAGGTCAGGAAGCCTGTGGGGATGGGAGCAGTAACGACGAGTTTTTCTGCCAGCAGGTTGTTCTTGGTCAGCGTCTTGCTGCAGACTCCCTTCTCGCCAACGGTGCCACCTTCCATTTCACTCTCGGAATGTCCGCCGTAGTAGTCGGCACTGAAGTCCAGTTTCCACTTGCCAATTTCGCCGATGTAGTAGGCATTCACGGCATGCTCCATCCGGGGCTTTAGCGAGGTGACCGTCTTGTTGGTCTCCGCTTCATGGAAATGGCTGTCACGCCACACCTCCTCGTCGGTCTCTTGACTACCTGTCGCATCGGTGATATAGTTGTTGGCGGTGTAGGTCAGTCCGAGAGAATGTTTCTCGGATATCTCCCAGTTCCAGCCGAGGTCGGCAAAGTAGTAGTTGTAGCGGTTGAGATAGGTAGCATCTTTCTTGAAGTCCCACGTACTAGAGGCCAGTAGTTGGTCGGCGGCAGTGGCGGTGATGTATTGGTTATTGCTTGTCAGATACCCTCGAGCGAAGAAGTCCATACCGCTGCGAGTGCGATAGTTCAGGGCTGCGTTGCCGTTAGCATAGTATTCCTTGCCTTGGCGGTAGGCAGTGGAGAAGTTGCCGCTCCAGCCCTCGCCCGTCTTGCGGATGGTCTTAAGGCGGATGACGGAGGTGACTTCTGCCCCATATTCTACGCCAGGGTTTGTAATTATCTCAGCTGACAGGATCTCGTCGGCACGGAGGCGATTCAACTCATCCTCATTGCGCACCTTTTTATTGTTGATATAGACTTCTGGTTTGCCGTGACCTGCAATCTCGCCATTGCTCATCATCAATGGCAGGTGAGTGAGCATATCCGTAACAGAGCCGAATTGTTCTAATGGCGTTCCCTGCACGGTGACCTTTAATCCATTGTCTGTTGCGGTATATAAAAGCCTTTGGCCTTTAACAGTTACCCCTTTCAGCGTTTGCGTCTCTGATTGTATCCGTATTGTGCCAAGTTCCGTATTGTTGCATTGCTTGTAAATCGTCTTGTAGCCGACGTAGGATATACGGGCGAGGACGGGAAATTGTTCACAAGGGATGACGAAGAGACCGCTTTCATTAGAAACTCCGCCAGTGATGAGTGTAGAGTCATGTGGCGAAAGCAGGGCGATGTTGGCGTATGCTACTGGCTGGCCGTCGGTGTCAATAATGGTGCCCTTGTATCGGGGGGCGGATTTCTGTGGGCATTCCACGATGATTTCCTGTTGGCTGGGATTTGCAATCCCCGGCTCAATAGTCATGCGGATGGGATAGAAACCTATCATCTGGCGGATGGCTTCGGGAATGGTCTTGTGATGTACTGATGTCGTGATGCGGAAGTCCTCCAACTCGTTGTAGAGGAAACTGATGGTGTATTCTTCGCTTTGCTCATTCAACTGGCGCAGAGCCTCGCTGAGCGACACATTATTATATTTGCGTGTAATACGCTGAGCTGTTGCCGCCATGAATAGCATACAGCAGATGAAAGTAAAAATGATTCTTCTCATGGCTTATTCCACTACTATTTTGTTGTCCTTCAGTTCTATGGTGATGCTCTCGAAGAGGTTTAGCCGATGCAGAACGACTTCAAGCGTCTCGTTCTGCTTCCACACGAAATAGAAACGGAGTTGGCGGGCATCGGCATTCTGGAAATCTACCCCTTTATGATAATAAGCAGCTATCTGCGGCAGCATCTTATCCAATGCAACATTGTCGAAAACAATGGGCTTTGTACTGGTTGTCGTATCTGTTTTGATGGTGTCTGTTGGTAATGTCGAAGCAGGCTTGGCAGATATGGTTTGTTCTGCCTGCATTGCTTGTGGCTTGGAATGGCTGACCATACGCACAATGTGGATGGCAGCGAAAGCCACTCCTACCGT
>ONAK01000118.1 GCA_900315765.1 uncultured Prevotella sp.
AAGTAGTCAATTCAAATCGTCACCGTCAATTTTCTGCTCTAAAACTCTATATTTAAGTAATTTACAAACATCTCCGCTATTTTTTAGTGGACACTAGTGTAAATTCATATTTATATGTCTGAAATAGAAATAAATGAAAAAATTGCCGAGATAATTCTCGACGTAGTTAACAGTTATCCTGGACTGAAGGGGAAAATTGTAAAGAACTACCACATCAGTCGCCGTATTCTCACCCCTAAAAAACTCTTCCGCGCTGATTGGTCAACGAGATTCAGACTGAGAATGGCCATCTATCAGAACATACCTGATAATGATTATTTAAAGATGCTAAGGGACATTAATGATGAAACTATGACTTTTTCCGATCTTGAAGACGGATCGCCTGAGGCTCTCATCAATGCCCATGCGGGATCACCTATCGGAAGAAAACGCTAAATCCCATTCCAACCATGAAACCTTCGGATATAAAGCCCTCTGACCAGATTAGAGTATCAATTTTCAAGAGTCTCGACTCGTATGAGAGCCGGGCCGTATCGCTCGAAGAGGTGATGTGGTGGATACGCCATGAACAGAGTGTAAAACAGAAACAGGAGCTATACCACCATCTTGTCTACACTGTGAGCAAGCAAAAGGCCAAGGAGCAGGTTAAGGAACACATGATGCCCGCCTTCAGCGTTGGAGTGCTCTTTAAGGGCTGCGGGCGCAGAGTTACCGACATTGCCCAGGCAACAGGTCTGGCACTTTGCGATATCGACGATATTGAACCTAATCAGATGGATAGCGTTAGGAGCAAGATCTGCCAAGATCCGCACACTCTTATATGTTATGAAACCATCAGTCACAAGGGCTTCAGGACTATCTTCCGCTTTGTGCGCGAAGAGAATGGACAGCCGCTGCACATCAACTGCGAGGCCTATCCTGCTGCATGGAAGAAGGGGAATGAGCACTATCGTGAGCTAACCGGTCTGGATTACGACCATGCCTGTTCAGACTATGGACGTCTGTCGGGCATGGCTCACGATTCCAATGCTTATTTCAACCCCGATGCAGAGCCATTCGTTATCAGTGATCAGGAAATGCTGGAAGCCAGCAACAAGGCTGCTCCCGCCGAACCAGGCAAACCGCGAAAGGTATACGATGCAGGCACACAGAATGCCACACCAAAGGCTGCTTGGCTTTCGGTACAGCGACTTCTAAGTCATCGCGGACTGAGTTATACCCCAGGTCATCGCCACGATTATATGGTTCAGGCCTGCTATCTGTTCTGTCGCTTCGGCGTAAATCAAGACGAGCTTGACGCCTGGGCCCAGCAGGAGTGGAGCGACATGCCCCAGAAAGAGCGCACAAACATTATCAGTCACTGCTTTAAACACAGTCAGAGCGAATATGGCACATGGCGTTTAAACGGCACGTCGAAAGGCGGCGGCAGTAAGCGTGAAACGATGACGACCTTCGAGATACGCGCCTGGCTTGAAGACCACTATCGTGTGTACTACAATCTAGTGACCGATCAGAGCGTGTTCCACAAGAAGTCAGAGCCTGAAAATGTACAGCTTCTTGATGATCGCGCGATTGAAAACATGCGCTGCGAAATGGAACAAGACACACGCAAAATAGTACTGCCTCGTGACGAAATGAGTGTGCTGAAAAGCGACTATGCCCGGCTGTTTCATCCAGTGCGAGCTTATATCAACTCGCTTGACGAGTGGGATGGCACCGACCGTGTGGCCCAGCTGGCATCCTTCGTAACAGTTGAACCCACGCAAGCCGACATGAGCATCGAAAAAGCTCAGGAACAGTTTTCGTGGGCACTGCACAAGTGGCTGGTTGGTTTGGTAGCAACCTGTCTTAGCGACCGCGAGCGTAACGAACAGGTGCTGACGTTAATCGGAGAGCAGGGTGGCTATAAGACCAACTTCTTCCGCCATATTCTGCCGCCGCTATTACGGGAATATTTCTGGGAGAACAATCACAACTCATTCTCAAGTAAGGACGATAAGCTGGCGCTAACAGAAAACTGCATCGCCGACATCGAAGAAATAGAAGCTTTTAACGACCGGGATACCGCCGAGCTCAAGTCGCTCATCTCGGCATATCTCATCAAGGAGCGCCGTCCTTATGCCAAGTTCCGTACACCAAAGGCCCGTCTGGCTTCGTTCTGCGCCACAGGCAACACCCAGCGTTTTCTTACCGACCTTACCGGAAACCGCCGATGGTTCTGCTTCCTGGTAAAGAAGATCAAGAAACCTTGGGATTGGGAAATAGACTATCGGCAGCTCTATGCCCAACTACGCGACGAATATCTTAATGGATTCCAGTACTGGCTCGAGAAACCAGAGGAAAAGCGCTTAGAGGCAATGAACGCCCCTTTCCGCGTAATAACCAAGGAAGAAGAGCTCATCAACGCCCGTCTTGCAAAGCCTCGCGGCAATCAGCCCTATAAACGTATGAGTGCCACCATGATTTCAATCTATCTTACAGGCTATCTCAACGCCCAACTCAGTGTTAAGAAGATTAGCGAGATAATGCGATTGCTGAAATACCGCAGTACAAACGTTCATGGTGTAGAGTATTTCCACGTAGTAGAGTTGATGCAACCGCCTGAGCCTGAGGAAGATGACCCAATATTTTGAACCCTGAAGGTGGGCGAGGTTGACCACATTAGCACAACTTTTACATTTATATTTATTTAGCTCACTGATAAATAAATGCATTTACAAAAGTCTGCATGTTAACAACCACCTCGCCAACCCAGCAATCGCACAACCGTCTCATTATTAATCAATTATAAGCAAATGATAGCAAAATCACCAATTAAGACACTTAACAAACGCCGTTTGGCTCGTTATTATTATCCTGACATAAAGCCCAAGTCAGCTGTAGAGAAACTAAAGTCTGAAGTCTACGGATGCCCGGAACTAGTGGCAGAACTTGAGAAAACCCATTTCATTTGGCAGAAGTGGAATCTCACGCCTAAGCAGTTAGATCTTATCTGCTATTACCTTGGTGAACCTAATTTTCCCTAGGTACTTTTCAATTGCAAAGCAGTTAGAATGCAAAAAATTCCTAGGTACTTTTCAAAAGAAAAATAAAAAGGCGGCGAAAGGCGGCAGAAGGCCATGAAAGGCGGAATTCCGCCAACCGAATGTTGTATCTTTGCCATTGCTAACAAGTATTAATGTTTAATGTTTCATCTTTAACGTATTTCGCTTATGGCTATTAAAGTAAAAGCAATGGAGCGTCAGCTCAAAGTGGGCAAGGACGCTGGTCAGTATCGATTCATGATGCAGACCGAAATTTACAACACGTTGACAGCCCAGAAGGTAATCAGTGAAGCTTCTGTACGAAGCGGTATCGCCGAAGGAGCACTCAGTGCGGCATGGGATGCCATCGGACAGGTAGTGAAGGTGTGGGCCACCGAGGGACACTCTATCGCCATCCCTGGCTTAGGCAACATGCGATTCGGCGTGAGAGCAACATCTGTTGATGATGTCAACAAGGTGAGTAGCGGTCTGATTACCGCACGTCGAGTAATCTTCACCCCAAGTGTTGAAATCAAGGATGAGTTGAAATCAACATCAATCAACATCACCTGTTTCGACCGCGATGGAAAAATTGTCAAGCGTGTAACATCGAGTGATCCTGGAAAGATTGAGGACCCTGAGGATCCCAACAACTCTAGTTCAGAGAACCAGAATCTGAACAACACTCAGCCATCGGGCAATGTCCCCGGCGAGGGTGATTAATTAACCACAGGGGGCTGAGCATGGAGTCCGGGATAAAGCTACGGCCAACCAGGTAGCATCGCCTACAACATTGCCAAATCACGGCCGTGAAAGCCATCTGCCCATGCTCTTCCCCCTTTGTATTAGTTCCTTTTAGAACTTCATCCCCTCTCCGATGTCATTTCGACTAAGCGAAGCGCATGGAGAAATCTCATGATCTGCCTAATCTCATCAATTACTCACAGCCTCCATCATCCCATTACTCACAACCCCATTAAACCCAATTGATAATGAAAAGTAAAACAGTTATAAAATTCCTACTCCGTATTTTCATCGCAGCCGCAACAGCTGCAGCAACAGCACTTGGAACAACAGCCTGCATGGGCGTAAGTACTCTATAATTTTAATTGCAAACATTATGAAATCATTAAATCACGACGCAGTAAAACTCTTGATTGTTTATCACAAGAAAAAAATTATCAGGAGGCATTTTCGGTATCATTCTTTAAGTGATTGATTCTCAGCTCTACTTTTGATAATATTTATTGATAATAGTA
>ONAK01000117.1 GCA_900315765.1 uncultured Prevotella sp.
GTAAGAGCATTGATAGTATCAATTTTCTTTTGGGGCTGAGTTCTTGAAAAGATAAATTCGTTGATGTTCATTTTCTTGTTATTTATTTGGTTCTACATTACATTCATCATACAGGCGGTAGGCTTCTTCCATTCCGCAACCTAATTTTGCGTTGATGACAGCCATTGCCGTGTATTTCATCTTATATGTGCTTTTGATACGTCTGATATGTTCTTTGGCAGTCGCATCAAGTCGCTTTGAGTTCTCTACAGCCATGCTTCTTCTAATACAGTTTCTTCCATTTCCTCATACTTACGGAGTTCTCCGTTCTGCAAGCGTGAGTACCATTCTTTGTTAACTAAATAGCTTCCACAGTCCAGACCGTCGCCCATGATGAAGGTGCAATAGTCTGTGTAGTTCTCATAACAGCAGAGTTCCTGGCTCTCAGGCCAAGACACCACAACAAAGCTGTCCTGATCCTCGTCGTTGTTGACTAATCGGACATCGTTTATTTTATGGCAGTCGTTTTCGTTCTTGATTAAGCAGTCGGGTATTATGTTGTTTGTTGCCCAACGCTCCGTATCGTCTTGCAGTTCATCCCAAGGGGCTTGCACTACAATGTCGATAGTTTTTCTGATGTGATAATTTCTTGTTTGCATAATCGTTTATTTTCTGATAAAGTATTCTATGCCGGAATGGATAAGTATGTAGTATTGCTTATTCCTACAACACTGTCCTTCCCAGGGATTGTAGAAGTTCAGGCAAAGTGCCTCGTACAACTGAGGCAAATGCTTCTTAATCTTGTTTACCAGCCATTTGTAATTGATTGGCTTCGTATGCTTCATCTTCTGCTCCCATTCAGCAAGCGTGATCTGGCAGCAAGTACACTCCAGTTCCATGCTCAGATAAAGGGCAAATAGATGTCATCGAGTATGCCACTTTCCACCATCTTCTTAGCGGCTTCGTGGCTTCCCTCATTTCTGAGGTCATATCCATAATCGTCACTTCCCATCACACGGATAGTAGCGACCATCGTTCTAGTCAGTTCCTGTTGTAACGTCCTATGCTGTAGGGCTACTGACATTGCAAACTTTTTAGGATTCCAGCCCATCGTATTCATTGCATCAGTCAGGGCTTCTGCCGCTTTATATTCACGGCTCTCTTTCAGTTGTGCTAATTCTTGATAACTCATATTTTCTTGTATTTAATTGTTAGTGATTAAAAGAAAAGAGGGAAAACCGCAACTAGTACGATTCCCCCTCCTCGGTAGGATAGTGATAGGCATTTTGTCTCTGCCTACACCGTTATCATCAGACTGCCAGCCACCTGAGAAATTTTCTCATAAGGGCTAAAGTCCATATCGGGATGCTCCGCCTTGAACAGAGAGCTATTGAATGATGCTCTTGTTGTTGGCAATTTTCGTGTCAGGCGCATTGTTTGTGTCGCCCATGTACGAATGTCGAGAGATTCCATTTTACTGAGGATTGCAGCTTTGATAGTTGATAACCTTTCTTCTGCTGCGTTCTTCGTTTCGATCAGCTCACGGATTTCTGCCTCCTGCTTGCTGATGTCATCTGGAATTGAGTAGGGATTAACCCATTTCTCGTTTCTCAAATCGGTGTCGAGTAAATCCTTGCAAATGTCGCTCGGAATACGCTCTACTGGTATCAAGTTACAGATATGGTCGAATGTTCCATCTTTCTTCTCCTTGTTCCGAAGGTGTATGATAAACAAACGACCAACTTTTGCCTTCTTGTTTTGCAGTTCAAAAAGATAGGCATAAATACTTAATTGAAACCGTCCTTTCTCCAATTTCTGAGGTGTCATCGCCCCATACGTTTTAAGGTCGGCCAAATCAAAAGTATTATCAGAGGCTCGGAAAACTTTGTCAATATTAGAAGCCCATGCTACACCATCTGAAACAGTGTATTCGCTGGCTTCATGTACCAAACCGTTTTCTTTACAGAGGTTTATGTACCCTGCTACTTCTACCGTCCCATCATTATACCAATCCTGGTCAAAACTCTGGCACGACTTATGAACATCTATTCCGTAGCATCGACTTTCTTCAAGAATCTGGGGCGGTATTCCCTCAAACTCCTTGTCATCGTAAAGTTGGCGTGATAGCATCCCTGTTATTCCAGAGAGATACTTGTCGCCAAACAGATAGGTGTGTTCTTCTTCATTGAAGATAACACCACTATCTTTCAGTTCTACTCTTTTTGTGGCTACCATATATTATGCTGCTTGTTTAAGTTGAAGTTTACGCTCAGTAAAGAGCTTCTTAATGTCAGGATTACCTTCTACCTCATTCTGGTGCTGAAGGTATAAGTCGAGAAGTGCATCCGTATCGGCTACGCTGTTGATGGCGTTCTTGATAGGAGCAAAACGATCCACGGGCTGAGTTGGCTGCGGTGTTGGTGCAGGGATTGTCTTAGCCCGACGTACAGTAGTTTTCTTCTGGTCGGCTGCATTGTCGGCAGCGTTATCAGAATTTTCACAAGGTATGTCCTCGCCCTGGTATAATTTCAGACCAAGGCCGAAAAGAGCAAGATTCTTGGTTAAGGCTCTTTGTATGGCACGGTTGATGTCAAACATTGTTGCGGCCTCACAAGTCTTATCAATATAGCGGCGATTCTGCTTGTCGTACACCTGATAGGTATAGGGTTCAAGTCTCATTGCCCGATTGCTGCTGTTCATAACAGGCAAGAACATGGATTGTGTCAAATCGTCAGCAGTCACTTCTGTAAATACGATGATGCCTACATTTGGATCAACGAAATAAGGGAGCTTCGTGTCGGGGTTGCAGATGACACGGAACGTTGCAGATGGATAAACCTCCTTAAAGGCTTTCCATGCGTTAGACCACGATAGATAGGATAAGTTGTCTTTCTTCTCTACCATTTCACCAAGCTTCATGTTGTAAAGAGCATCGAAGCACAGGTTTCTTTTCTCGTCGAGGGTAGCACCCTCTGGAATTTGAATTTTACACATAATTCTGAAAATTAAAATTGTTATTAAATTGGTTGTTTGCAAAAAAGAAGGAAAGCGAACTGCCACTTTTTTACAGTAGCAATTCGCCTCCTCAGCGAACATTTGAGGTTGTTGTGCCTCGCTGTTCTATGTTCCTTTATGACAGGAACCACGCATATTCCTGGCTCTCGCCATTCAATGCCTTTTCCAACCCGATAATTAGGTCAGTACAGTTTTGGTTTTTCTCCAACCAGTTCGTCAAATATGCCTGTTTTACGGCCTCGTTGAATAGTTGAAGCATCTGCCAAAGGGTCAAGTCGATGCCATCTTCTTTCTTGAAATTTGGATTTTCGACATAGCCTCTTACGGCAGCATTTACGGCTTGGTCGCCCAATATGACATTAGGCAGGCCGAGTTCTGCTTTGGTTGTATTGGGTAATGCCTGATACAGTCTCAGACGGCCAATCACCTTACAGAATTGTTCTTCGGTTATACTGGTTTTACCCAGATTCTCCAAAGCTCGCAGGTTATCTTCCTTCACAGGATCGAAACCGTTGAAAAGTTCGAGTGCCTTCTCTTTGATGTCAGAAGTTGTCATGCACTCTAGATTACCGATATATCCAGCTTGAACCATAAGATTCGTACAAATCTTGCAAGTCCAACTAACGAAAATACGGTACTTCAAGGGACAAGGACGGCCATAAAGCTTATCCTCGTTATATCCCCGAACTCCTCCGATGCAAAGATGCACCGTTTGGCCATTGATGGAGCGAGTAAGACCTACTACATGGCTTACGAAACCAATTCTTTGCCAGTACAAAGTCTTATCTTCCTCCAAAAGTTCATTTGCTTTCTTATGTAGGGCAGAGGGTACACGTCCGTTAATGGGATGAGACACCCTAATATCTACAGGCGATAAATCGCCGAAAACAGTTCTACCAGCCTCCAAGACACTCTCGATAAATGATTGATGCGATGTCGAGACAGTGCCATCACCGAAGGTTGGAACAATGTTCTTCTCAGAGAGTTCTTCCAGCGTTATCGGCTGTGTGTTGCTCTCGATGAAATGTGATTCTGGTGCTTCTGTCGTTTCTTCCAGTATCACAGCTTCCTCTACGTCATCAGCAGGGATGACAAGGGGGGATGACACAGTACCCTCAATGGGTTCAATAGTCATCTGTTCGTTTTGTTTTGTTGTTTTTTTAGTCATAATTGTTTTATAGATTAAAATTGTTGTTTTTACTTAGGGTGGCTTACTAGCTTTGATTTTCTTTGCTAGAGCCACCCCCTTTTTAATACACCGACATATTGCCAAAATCGTCTCAGCGGCGATAATGATTGCATCATTCAGATCGTCCGCTTTCATCAACTACTGGCGCATCGGCTACTACTTTCTTGTTTCTACAGAGCCGAGGAATGACGTGCTGACG
>ONAK01000116.1 GCA_900315765.1 uncultured Prevotella sp.
CTGGCCTTAGGCAGCCAGGCCTTATGATAGTTACCGTTAAAGTGCTTTACAAACTTAACCTTACCATCAACAGGATACCAGTTGGCATGAACGTTGAGCGGACTCATAAAGATACTTATCATGAGTCGCTTGTCGTGGAAATATGTATTTTCCTCGGCCTCTTCAACCACAACGATTTTTCCATCGGCAGGGGCTACAACCAGCTTGTCGGTATCGCCATTAAAATAGCGAATAGGACAGCGATAGAAGTTAAGGGCAATAAACCACGCTGTGCAGAATACTACCATAAAAATCCAGAAAGGTATGGTGGTATCGAGACCGTACCACAGCAATGAACCTATACCGATGATGGCCAAAGCACTGAGTGTCAACTCGTTAGTGCCTTCACGATGTATTCTAATCTTCTTGAGTTTCTTTATTCTTTCTCCCATTAGTTACATTCCGATTGTTTCTTTCTGGGTGCAAAGGTACATCTTTTTTTTGAGTATTACAAACTTTTCACTTTTTTCTTTTGGTAATCTCGAAAAATCAATGTACCTTTGAACCACAAAAATCAGCATTTTCGATAAAAAAGATGGAAGATTTCGTACATCTGCACGTACATACATATTACTCTATACTCGATGGACAGTCGAGTATCAAAAAGCTTGTGGACAAAGCTCTGGCCGATGGAATGAAGGGCATGGCTATTACCGACCACGGCGACATGTTCGGTATTAAGGAATTTCACGACATCTGCATGGGCGTTAACAAACAGCGCAAAAAAGACGGACTTGAGCCTTTCAAGCCTATCTTTGGTTGCGAGATGTATGTGGCTCGCAGAGGCGACATGAGCCTGAAGGAGACAAAAGAAGACCTTGGAGGATACCACCTTATAGTATTGGCCAAGAACGAGCACGGCTACAAGAATCTGATTAAACTGGTTAGTAACTCGTGGGTGGATGGTTTCTACAATCGTCCGCGTACCGACCATAAGCAGCTTGAGAAGTATCACGAAGACCTGATAGTATGCTCGGCTTGTATCGCCGGTGAAGTGCCATCGAAGATTCTGAAGGGCGATATCGAAGGTGCCAGAAAATCAATAGAATGGCATAAGAACCTGTGGGGCGACGACTACTATCTGGAGTTGCAGCGCCATGAGGTTACCGACCCAACGATACGCGCCAACCGCGAGACATTCCCACTGCAGCAGCAGGCCAACAAGGTGATGATAGAGCTTGCCAAGGAGTACGGCGTAAAGCTGGTTTGCACCAACGATAGCCATTTTGTTGATGAAGATAATGCCGAAGCTCATGACCATCTGTTGTGTCTGGCCACAGGTAAGGATCTTGACGACCCTACCCGCATGCTGTACTCAAAGCAGGAGTGGTTTAAGACCAAGCAGGAGATGAACGACATCTTCAGCGATGTGCCTGAAGCACTGGCCAACACCGTTGAGATATTAGACAAGGTAGAGACATACTGTCTGGATGCCGACCCAATCATGCCCTTCTTCCCTATCCCTGAGAGCTTTGGTACAGAAGAGGAGTGGCGAAAGAAGTTCACTGAGCAGCAGCTCTTCGAAGAGTTTACAAGCGATGAGAACGGTCAGAACCCGCTGCCACAAGAGGATGCTGAGAAGAAGATTAAGAAGCTGGGCGGATACGACAAGATATACCGAATAAAGTTTGAGGCCGACTATCTGGCCAAACTTGCATACGAGGGAGCCAAAAGACGTTATGGCGACCCTATTCCTAAGGATGTAGAGGAGCGAGTGAAGTTTGAGCTACACATCATGAAGACGATGGGATTCCCTGGATACTTCCTTATTGTGCAGGACTTTATCAACTCGGCCCGCGACGAGCTGGGAGTGATGGTGGGTCCTGGTCGTGGATCGGCCGCAGGAAGTGTGGTGGCCTACTGCTTGGGTATCACCAAGATTGACCCACTGAAGTACGACCTGCTGTTTGAGCGTTTCCTTAACCCCGACCGTATCTCGCTGCCTGATATCGATACCGACTTTGACGACGACGGCCGCGGAAAGGTGCTTAAGTGGGTTATGGATAAGTACGGCCACGAGAACTGTGCGCATATCATCACCTACGCTACGATGGCCACAAAGAACTCTATCAAGGACGTAGCACGTGTGGAGAAGCTACCATTGGCTGATTCGAACGCACTGTGTAAGGCCATCCCCGACCGACTGCCCGAGGTAGACGGTAAGACGCCGAAGATGAATCTTACGAATGCCATCAGAGCCGTACCGGAACTGCGTGAGGCCGAGGCATCAACCAATCCGCAGATGGCTAACACCATCAAATATGCCAAGATGCTTGAGGGAACGGTTCGCGGAACCGGTATCCACGCATGCGGATTCATCATCTGTCGCGACCCGATATCTGACCACGTACCTGTATCTACGGCTGATGACCCCGACTTTAAGGGCACCAAGACCAACTGCACGCAGTACGACGGACACGTTATCGAGTCGACAGGACTTATCAAGATGGACTTCCTTGGACTGAAAACCCTGTCGGAGCTTAAGGAGGCCTGCGCTAACATCAAGAGAACAAGAGGCATCGATGTGGACCTTGACACTATCCCCATCGACGACCCAAAGACATACGAGCTGTATCAGCAAGGTCGCACCATCGGTACGTTCCAGTTCGAGTCGGCAGGTATGCAGAAATACCTGCGCGAGCTGCACCCCACGGTGTTTGAAGACCTTATTGCCATGAACGCCCTGTATCGCCCAGGACCAATGGACTATATCCCATCGTTCATCGCACGTAAGAACGGCCGCGAGCCAATTACATACGACATCGACTGCATGGAGAAGTACCTGAAGGATACCTACGGTATTACGGTATATCAGGAGCAGGTGATGCTGCTGTCGAGACAACTGGCCGACTTTACCCGAGGCGAGAGTGACGCTCTGCGTAAGGCCATGGGTAAGAAGAAGAAGGACATTGTTGACGCCATGAAGCCTAAGTTCATTGAAGGCGGAAAGAAGAACGGTCACGACCCGAAGGTGCTGGAGAAGATCTGGGCCGACTGGGAGAAGTTTGCATCGTATGCGTTCAACAAGTCGCACGCCGCATGCTACTCGTGGGTGGCTTATCAGACGGCATACCTCAAGGCCAACTACCCGGCCGAATACATGGCTGCCATCATGAGCCGCCGCCGCGACCAGATTACTGAAATCACCAAGCTGATGGACGAGTGCAAGCAGATGGGTATCGCTACTCTGGGCCCGGATGTAAACGAGTCGTACGAGAAGTTTGGTGTGAACCATCATGGTGAAATCCGATTCGGACTTGGTGCCATCAAGGGTATGGGCGACTCGGCTGCACTGTCGATTATCGAAGAGCGCGAAAAGAACGGTCCTTACAAGGATATCTACGACTTTGCCCAGCGCGTAAACTTCTCGGCCGTTAACCGTAAGGCATTCGAATCATTAGCACTCAGCGGTGGTTTCGACAGCTTCGGCATCCGTCGTGAAGACTACTTTGCCAAGAACCAGAAGGGCGAGACATTCATTGAGATGCTTTGCCGCTACGGACAGCTGTACCAGCAGGAGAAAGCCGAGATGCAGAACTCACTCTTCGGCATGTTTGGCGAGGGTGTGGAGATAGCCCAGCCTCAGCCACCAAAGAACGATATACGCTGGAGCGACATAGAACGCCTGAACAAGGAGCGCGAGCTGGTTGGTATCTACCTCTCGGCCCACCCGCTCGACGAATATAAGATTATACTTAACAACCTCTGCAACACAAAATGTGTCGAATTGGCAGATATCGCCAAGTTGTCTGACCGCGAAGATGTCATACTTGGCGGCATCGTGACAGCCCAGAAAACGGGCTTCACCAAGACGGGCAAACCCTACGGAGTAGTGACCATCGAAGACTTTGAGGGCTCGGGCGAGATATTCATGATGGGCGAGGAATGGGGACAGCGTGCAGGTATGTTCTCAATAGGCGCATCGGTATATGTTACTGGTAAGGTTAAGTCGCGTTACCAATATAACGACAAGGGTCCGAAAGACCTGAAGATAGGCGGTGTGGAGTTCCTGCAGACCATCAAGGAGAAGGCCATCGACCACATTACCATTCAGCTGATGACCGACAAGGTAGACGATACCATAGTTAACGATCTGACAGAGATAATAAACGAGAATCCTGGCAAGACCAAACTATTCTTCCAACTGCGCGACTCAAACAAACATCATGTGCTGCTACGAAGCAGACGTGAGGGTATCGACGTGAAGAATCAGCTCATCGACTACATCGAGACTCACGACGGGTTGGCATACTCTATAAATTAGTGGCATGCAATTTGCTGGAAACCAAATAGTTCACATAGTATTCACATAAAAAAAAGGAAAAGAACAATGGAAGTAACAATCACAAAAGAGAACCCGTATGGTGGCTCCCATTATTGATGAGTTGGCCAAGCAGTACGATGGCAAGATCGTAGTTGGCAAGTGTGACGTTGAGGACAATGAGGAGTTGGCTGTGGAGTATGGTATCCGCAACATTCCTACCATCCTTTTCATCAAGAATGGTGAGGTTGTCGACAAGATTGTCGGCGCTCAGTCGAAGGCTAAATTCGAAGAGAAATTCGAAGCTCTGCTTTAAAAATCCTTATCCGACGGTAACCACACGGTTGCCGTCGTTTTTTTCTTCTATAGTAACCTTAACCGCATCCTCGGGCAGAACTTCTTCAATTAGTTCAGGCCACTCGATGAGGCAGAGACATCCGCTGTAGAAGTAGTCCTCATAGCCCATATCGTAGACTTCCTCAAGCTTCTTTATGCGATAGAAATCGAAGTGATAGATGCTCTCACCCTCGCCCGATGTGTATTCGTTGATGATAGCGAATGTGGGCGATGTGATGACATCGTCAACTCCCAAGGCTTCGCAGATGGCCTTGATAAATGTTGTTTTTCCGGCACCCATCTTTCCGTAGAAAGCAAACACACGACTATCGCCCATGTTGGCGATGAACTCTCGGGCGGCATCCCCGATCTGTTCTAAACTGTTAATCTTGATTTCCATATATCTTTTATTTACTTTTTCACATTTTCACCTTTTCACCCTTTCACCCTTTCACCTTTTCACCCTTTCACCTTTTCTTCCCCTTCAGTGTTATCAGCGGCACAATCATCTCCTCCATCGAGATGCCCCCGTGCTGGAAAGTGTCGCGATAGTATGATACATAATAGTTGTAGTTGTTTGGATAGGCGAAGAACGAGTCGCCTGTGACAAACACATAGCTTGTAGAGAGGTTGGGCGATGGCAGCAAGGCCTTGCGTGGGTCCTTGATTACAAACAGGCTCTTATCCTCGTCGTAGCTCAGGTTCTTACCCAGTTTGTAGCGCAGATTGGTGTTTGTGTTCCTATCGCCCACAATCTTCACAGGCTGGGTGCATCGTATGCTACCATGATCGGTAGTTACTATCACCTTGCAGTCCATCTGTGCCAGCTGGCGGAAGAAATCGCTTATCACCGAGTGGCGGAACCACGACAGGGTTATCGAGCGGTAGGCACTCTCGTTGTTGGCCAGCTCGCGAACCATCTTCGATTCGGTACGGGCGTGACTCAGCATATCTATGAAGTTGAACACCACTACGTTAAGCGGGTTCTTGCTTATCTGATTCATCTGCTGCATCAGCTTATCGGCATCGGCCTGGGTGTTTATCTTGTGGTAGGTAAACGATTCCTTGCGGCGATAGCGCTCAAGCTGGGTGCGTATCAGCGGTTCTTCGTTCAGGTTCTTACCCTCCTCCTCGTCTTCATCCACCCAGAGGTCAGGAAACATCTCCTGAATCTTATTCGGCATCAAGCCACTGAAGATGGCGTTGCGGGCATACTGGGTGGCTGTGGGCAAGATGCTGAAATACAGGTCTTCGTCGATATCGAAGTTCTCGCTGAGCTCTTGCGACAGCACTCGCCACTGATCGTAGCGGAAGTTATCGAGCACCACAAGGAACACCTTCTTGCCATCGCTAAGCTGGGGGAACACCTTAGTCTTAAATATCTCTGGCGATAGCACGGGCTTATTCTCACCACTCGCTATCCACTCTAAATAGTTTTTCTTTATGAATTTTGCGAAGCCGTTGTTGGCCTCTTCCTTCTGCATTCTCAGCATCTCCATCATGCTGCTATCGGTGCTGCTAAGCTCCAGCTCCCAATGCACAAGGCGCTTGTAAACATCCACCCAGTCCTGCCACGTGCGACAATCCATTATCTGCATCGCTATCTGCTGGAAGTTCTGCTGATACTGGCTCTGGGTAATCTCTGTCTCGATTGCCTTGCGATGGATATTCTTCTTGAGCGTAAGCAGAATCTGATTTGGGTTTACGGGCTTGATGAGATAGTCGGCTATCTTCTGTCCGATGGCCTGCTCCATAATGTTCTCCTCTTCGCTCTTGGTAACCATCACCACCGTTATCGATGGGTTGATCTCCTTGAGTTTGCGCAGGGTTTCCAGACCGCTAATTCCAGGCATCTGCTCGTCTAACAGCACAAGGTCGAAGTTACGCTGACGGCACTGGTCAATGGCATCGGTACCGTTGCTAACGGTCACGATTTCATAGCCTTTCTTCTCGAGGAACATGATGTGTGCCCTCAGTTGCTCAATCTCGTCGTCTACCCAGAGTAGTAATCCGTTTGTCATATATCTCGTAGCGATTAATTACCAGAAATCATCATCAAAGTCGAATGCCGACTGCTGCTTTTTCTTCGTTGCAGGTGTCTGAGGCTCAGCGGGTTGTGCCGCTGGTGCGATATCCTCTATGTCAGGAGTATCGATGTTCTCAGGATTCAACAGCAGATTTTCCTTGCTAACCTCCATCGGAGCCAGCTCGCGCTCGTAGAACAGCTGATAGTCGTCGTAGCTAAGGCGTGTGCCTAAGCTTGGCAGATTCTTCTCGCTGATGATAAGGCGCATGGTGCCTGCAAGGTGATTGCGAAGCGGCTCGTTGTCGTATAGCATGCGGGCATATTGCAATGCCTCGTCGTAGCTCTGGAATCCGCTAACCATCATGCGGTTCAGCTCGCGGTCCTGATCTATCTGTATCTCGAAGTTGCGCACAAGGAAGTTGGTAAAGTTATAGCGGGCCAACTCAAACAGCATCTGATTCTGATTCACCGAGTCAGGGTTATAAACAAGCATAAACAGATAGTGGTCGTCGCGCTCGGTGCTCAGGGTGTCGGTGATGGTAGAATCGCCCGAAAGCTCTACATCGCGCAGACTCCACACGTCGCCTATATCGAACTTTCCGCCATGCAGTCGACGTCCGTCCTGCACGCCCTTTATTATCATTCCAGCCATCTTGCTCACCTCACTCTCGGGGTATTTCTCTACCACCTCCTTAAGCTGCTCCATGCATCCGTCGCCGTCGCCATCGTTAAGCAGACTCAATCCGTTGATAAACATGAACTTATCGCGATTTGCACCTTGTGGGAAACGGGTGGCCGAGAGGGCGGCATTCTGTCGAATCAAATCATGCTGGTCGGCCTTGAAGGCATCGTAGGTTGCACCATAGAGCGAATCCTCAATCTGCTCGCCAAAGCGCGCATTCTCAGCATATAGCGGGTCGGAGAGCAGCAGAGTCCACTCGCTCTCAGCATGATTCTCCTGCATGTGGGCAAGGCACTCGGCAGCCTTCGATAGCTGACCCAGGCGCGAGTAGAGCAACCACAGGTGATACCACGCTTCGTCGTTATGCTCGTAGTCTGGATAGTCGTTAGTAAGGCGGCGCAGATATCGCTCGCTTAGTGGCAAGCGCTCCATCTTGTCTTTCAGGATGATTCCACCGTGGAAAAGTCCATCCTTTATTATCTCATGACTTGCGGCTTTCTGTTCGTCGCTGAACGGAATCTGCGCCAGATAATATTCGCGCTTATGCGGGTCGAGTGCGGCAGAATCGAGAGGTGCAGCAATGGAGTCGGTTGTGATTGAATCGCCAACTGCCAAATCATCGGATGCTATACTGTCAGTAGTCTCATCTTCGGCTCCTGGCATGCGGATAACCGTCTGGTTGCTGCGACGCCAGTTGTCTACGTTTTCACGCTTACCCCACTCTCGCTGGAATGCGGTTTTACCCTGACTCACGGCCGTGGGATTATAAAAGTACCAAGCACCACCGGTAGCTTGGGTGGTGGGTGTTGGGTGGTGGGTGGTGGAGGGTTGGCGCTGAGGCATGTTGGCTTGGTTCTTGGCCTGCTGGGCATCGGCCTCAGCCTCCAACTTTGCGTCGCGCTCTTCCTTCTCCTTTTTCTTCAAGGCGTCAATCACGCGGTCGATGGCCTTATTACGCTCAGCCTCAGGCATTTCTGACAGAGCCAAGAGCGAGTCTTGCAGATGTATGCCCTCGGTATAAGGCACAAGCTCATCAAGAATCTTTGAACGCTGCGACAGCTCCTGATAATCCTTGCGCTCCTTGTCGAGCAGTCCGATGGCCTCACCATAGCATCGCTGGGCATCGGCAAATTGTTCGCGCTCCCAATAGATATTGCCCAACGTCAGCAGCAGCACA
>ONAK01000115.1 GCA_900315765.1 uncultured Prevotella sp.
CCAGTGCCGGATTGTTTGGAGGAACAATCGTTGTCGGACTATGGTTATTGGTTGCAGTACTGCCTATTGAATCTGTTACAGCGAGATGGTTTATCCCTGTGATGGCGGTACTATTAGGGCATTCAGCCGCTATGTTGGTACGCGGACTTAGCAGTTATGCAACCATGTTTCAGCGCAATCGTGCCCAATACGACTTTCTGTTAGGCAACGGTGCTTCGCCATGGAGAGCCCTGATGCCATTTTTCAGAACCAGTCTTTTGGCGATATTATCACCTACCATCTCCAACCTATCAGCATTGGCACTTGCCTCACTCCCCCTATTGTTCTGCGGCATGTTGATTGGTGGTTTCACCCCTATCAATGCCTTTGCAGTGATGCTATATACCACCATCGGATGCATCGCATCATCAGTATTATCGTTAGGTATTGCCTTGTTTTTAGTTAAGAGTTTAAACAGTAAGCAGATATGAGGAAGCTATTCTTCGAGTTAATGCAGGTTTCAGTTGGGCAGTTAGATTGTGTGAGTCGATTTCCAGAGCCCAACGAGTGGCAGACATTTTATGAACTGGCCAAGAAGCAGGCCGTAACAGGAATATGCTACCACGGCGTTACCAAGTTGTTTGATTATGGACTCGTAGCACCCCAGGAATTGTCACTCGACTGGATGGCAGAGGCAGAAGAAATCAAGGAGGTGAATCGTGGTCGCACTCGGAGGCTCATCGAACTACAAGAAGAATTGCAGAAGCACCACCTGCTTTCATCGGTGATGACAGGACCTGGACTTACCAGATTCTATGACCGCGAACTCCAGACACTCAGATATACCAAAGGAATCAATGTGTATGTTTTTGGCTATAAGAACCAGATTGATCTGAGCCCATGGGCAGATATCAACATACATATATTCTCTGAATTAAGAGTAGGAAAGTCAAGGCAACGTAATAACAGATTAGACAAATGGGTACTGCAGAACGACGATCTTATGTATCGCAAAGCTGGCGAGATGGTTGTTCCATCACATTCAGCCACAATACTCATCCAGTTGACAAATCTTTATAATCTATTCCTGGACAAACGACTGTTGATGCGTAATCTGATGGACCTGTTCTTTGTAATCCGCTTTGCACAAGGCGACAGCAGAATCTTCCAATATCCGCAGAACACTTTAGAAGGAGTGATTAAGGATTTAGGATTGACACGCTTTACTCGCGGCATCATGTGGTTATTGAAAGAGGTATTCGCCCTTGACACCAAGTTCCTACCGCTTGAGCCGCTTGAGGAAGAAGGTCAGTACCTTTTAAGTCAGATGATGGGCGATGCATTTACTTTCCACAACTGGTGGCATCATCTTTGGCATTACAACTGGCATGAACTGATGTAGTCTTTACGCCAAACAGATAATGGGCCAAGAAAGGATTAAGACGAATGAGATAGCTTACTCCTAAGCTCATCATCAGCACGACAAGTGACACTGCAAGTATCACAACAAACTCCACAAACTGACTATCGTATGCTTTGATCTGACCAGCATACGGCATCAAGAATCTTGGCAGAAAGAAATAATGCAACAGATAAATATCCAAAGTACGTGTTCCTACATATTGCAATGGCTTCGAGATACGCAGACGCTGAAGCCATAAGGCTGAAAGACGGAAAAAGGTAAACACCATTAGCATACCAGTGATACCTCCGCCATAAAAACGAAACATCTCGAACATGAGATTATCATGATGCGAGGTAGAGGCTATCAGGAAAAACGCTATGGTGATAAATACAATAACGAAAGGCTTACTAGTCCATCGAAGAAAGGCATCGAAGTGCCTCTTTATCCAGGCACCTAAATAGAAGAAGATGAAAAGTCGCCAAGTAGTGACACTCAAGAATCCCCCAAGATTAATCATCCACAATTGATACCCTTCAGCAGCTGAACGGATACTATCGTAATATCGAGCATATATGAAAGTGCCAATGGTTATAGCAATCGCAAATAACCAAGACCACTTCCGGCTTATCCTAATGATAAGCATATAAAGGATAAAGAACTCGAACAACGCAAAGGTAAACCAATAGCCCCCTTTTAATGTTCCCAACTGCTGAAAGAAGAACGGTGGCGGCGCCAAAAGCAACAAAAAGATAAACGTAGGCACCAACTGGACCATAGCCTTATGTTTGGCTATCTCCCAGAAAGGGCGTTGGGCAACTGACTCAAACAGCCAACCGCTAATCATAAAGAAACAAGGCAGTCGGAAGAGGATAAACACAGCATTATACCCCATACGTGAATCCCCCAAACAGAAATGGCATATATGCGCAAACACCACGAGAATCATCGTAAATCCTCGCATCGCATCAATGTATTCTATCCTTTGCTTAGCCATTTCGCCCGCAAAAGTACAGAAAAAAGTTGGAACATTTGTGCATTTCAGCAGAAAATACTACTTTTGCAACATGAAAGAGCGAATAAACTGGATAGATTGGGCCAAAGCTTTCTGCATGACGGTGGTTGTATTCTGCCACCTGCCACAGCAGGAAGACACCTTCTATCTACAATATCTCGCATCAGTTATTCTTTCAACATTCTTCTTCATATCGGGGTATCTGAAGAAGCCTTTGGTATCTATATCCCAATCAGCCAAGAAATACGGATATTCACTCCTTATACCTTATTTAATATATAATGCCATTTATTACCCATATTGGTTTGCCAAGTTTTATATCGAGCATGGCAATATAACATGGGGAGAAGCCATCCAACCCATTATCGGCA
Organism: uncultured Prevotella sp.; assembly: GCA_900315765.1. Lineage (GTDB taxonomy): Bacteria > Bacteroidota > Bacteroidia > Bacteroidales > Bacteroidaceae > Prevotella. The sequence goes on from ONAK01000115.1 coordinate 2,768, forward strand.
CGATGCTCGGCCAGCTCAACAGCAGTTTCTCGTGCGAGCTAAATGGTGTAACCTGGTTCTTGATTGCTTTATTTGTGATGCATATCTTAACCGATATACTCAACAAAAACAAACATGGAAAATCAATCATGCTCATATTATCTATCATTACCATGATACTTTATGGCGCCAATAAGTATTATCACTACGCTCCATACATCACCTATCATGGATTTATCCGTTGCCTTTGTTTCTTCTTCATGGGCAACATCTTCCAACAATGGAACTATCTCAAATCACTGAACCTCAAAAAAGATTTAGCAATCGGCACCACCACCCTACTCGCTAGTCTCATCCTATTTTACTGGCACATCAACGAGGAACATTTCGTCCTCCACATCACCCTATACTATGTAGTTAATCTGGTATCCGTATATGCATTCATTTACCTCGCCAAATCACTCAACAATATCAAAAGCCGCATCATCACCCTCATCTCCATCGGCACCCTTCTCATCTTCGGTCTCCACCGCATGATGATCGGAGTCATTGACTATAGCATAGAAAAGATACTTAACATCACCAACATCACACACGATTGGCCAGAGTGCCTCATCATTGCATTAGCAATAGAACTCACTCTTCTCCCCATCATCATCCACAGAAATAAATGGCCTATTCTATTAGGAAAAACAAAATAATCACTCGCAGCTATTACGCCGGAGGGTTTTACTAAATCATCTACCATATATCCTATTTTTACATTTCCGATTTTACAAAAACAGTGTTTCGCTTTTTATTTCTCATAATTATGCATATAAAAGTAGCTTAAACTCTAACAAAACAACCATAATATTTGCTATTTCAATCCTTTATTTATACCTTTGCACTCGCTAAATTGGCATAAAAAATATTTTTTACTTAAGAAACCAAAATTAATTATACATTTCATAAATATGACTTGCTGTAATTCTGAACTTAGAAGTGAGAGAACATATTCGACGATTGACGTATCGAAATTTTACTTTTGCCTATGCATAATAGCATTGCATACACATCTTTTGTCATTTCTTCCTACTTTTCAATACTATATCATTGAAAAGAATTTATTCAGACTAGCAGTTCCCTTTTTCTTTATATCGTCTGGATATTTTCTTGCTTCCAAATGGTACAAATACGATGGTGGTTTTTATGTAATCAAACGTTATTGCAAAAGATTAATGCTTCCACTACTCGTTTTTTCTCTTGTTTATATATCGCAATATGCAGTTTATTCTTTCTTTTATAATGGGAAGAGTATGATGCATATAGCACTGGCTTTGGCTAGAAATATTATATTCTATCCAATGGGGGCTTTATGGTTTGTTCAGGCATGTATTGTGGGGGCCCTTTTACTTTACCCATTTTTAAAGAGGAATAAACTCTCATTAGCAATTGCATGTGGCTTCATTTTATACGGAATTGGGCAACTATTCAATAGTTATAGCTTTATTATGGGCGAATGGGAAGAACGAGATATTGTATTGTACTTCTGTAAGTCACTAAGGAATGGTTTTACGATGGGACTTTTATGGTTAGCATTAGGATTTAAATGCTATCAAATTAACAAGAAAAAGCCAAATAGAAATGTTTTAATCACAGCATTAATTATCGGACTCATTTTACAGTTTATCGAAACAACTGCAATCTTCTATGCATCAGGTAACAATCTCGCTGATGATGGTTCTCTATTTCTATCACAATTGATTGTAGTTCC
>ONAK01000114.1 GCA_900315765.1 uncultured Prevotella sp.
GGATAAGACTCCTATCAAGGAACTCTTTACCAAGGAACCTGAATATGTTGCTGATGATGGTCAATTGACTCTTAATTTTATTTAGTGGACACTAGTGATGAATTTAAATTAATAAAAAAACTAACTTTTGAGGAAGTCTATCCCTCAATCCGCCACGAAGGTACTAATTTTAAATTTTAAGGGTATTCCGTACACGGGACATTCGAGTATTGGTGGGGTTGTTTGTTTAATAGAAATTAAGATTATTAACAGTCATTAGCGCGAATAAACGAAAAAACCTCCGTTTCTGTCATTTCGAGCGTAGTCGAGCGCTCCGTTGTCATCTCGACTAAGTGAAACGCATGGAGAGATCTCAGAAGATTTCTTGGACGAGCCAAGCGGCATAGCCGAGCATGAAAAAACCTCCGTTTGTCATTGTTTCGACAAACGGAGGTTTCCTTTTTGGTTTATAGGTGTAGAAGGCGGACTTTAAAGTCCAAACGCAGCTTTCAGTAATCGGTATCGGTCTACGAGTTCCAGGTTAGTGTATCTGAATACAGCATCCGACCCCGTACGATGCAGCCCTGCAGCATAAAAGTTTATCTGCACTTTGTTTAGCATATCGATGTGCGTTTTTCGGGCAAGTTTCGACGTCGCCACCTCGTATAGCGGCTTGTAGATATTGTCACCCAACTCATGGTTGTATATACTTACAGGGCGTGTTATACCGCAGAGCTTCAGCAACTGTTTCAATGCCATGTTATAGCGCTGCTTGCCATATTTCAGGTTGGGTGCCATCAGTTTTAAGTGTGTTCTGTTGATAATCTCCAGCGCAGGCTCTATCAGCGGCGTTATCACCTCCAGATTCGTTGATTGCATCTTTGATGTTTTCGATGGAAAATAGTGGATGTACGGTATACCGTCTTCTGACACGGCGACTTTGTCCATCGTTAGTCGCAGCAGGTCACTTATTCGGCAGCCTATGGCACAGTTCAGCACAAACAAGTCTTTTACCCATTGAAGTTCTTTCGGAATGCTGGTAGCCATTACCTGTTTCAACTCATCCGCCCTCAGAAATATCGGCGCGTCATACATCACGTGCATCATGTGGCGTCGTTTCTCCATCGAGATCCTTCGGAACGGAGAGCGGTCAATCTCGCCCGTATTCTCAAGCTCGGCAAAGAAAGCCTGTAGCAGTTTCAGATCGTGTACCACAGTGGTATCCTTGAGTTGTCTGGTAGGTGGACGATGACCAGCACCACGAGGGTAGAGGGAAGGGAACTGCGGCACATACTTATACTCATCGTAAACAAACTGGCGGAACTGCAACACCATATCAGTGTTGAAGGCATTTAATGGCATCGTTGGGCGGCCAATGATGAATAGAAATCGCTCAAGTTTCCGCGCCTTACTAAGCGCCACGGCATAGCGTGCATCCCCCATCACCCCATCGCGATGAGCCTCGTCTATAAATCGTAAAAGACGTGGATAAACCTGTTCACACTTCCTCCTTGCGAAAAACGAAACTACTCGGTTCAGAATGCCAGGAACACTTCCTGCTGCATTCTCATTGTGGTTAAAACTGTCATTCATAGCTGTAAAAATTTTAAAAGTTCGTAACTGCAAAGATAAGCAATCCTCCCGACATAACACGAAAAAAGGCCACCGCATTTCTGCAGCAGCCATTAATTTTCTATTACTGTCATCCCGACCTTTCCTCCCTCCTTGTCATCCCGACCTCCCCCTTATTGTCATGTCGAGCAACGTCGAGACATCTCATCTCTGCGGCATCGCCGCTTGGCGAAGACATCTCAACCTTCATCCCCTATACTTTCCATCCTTCGCTTCAAGAATCGTACTCGCCTCATGAACAACAACCGAATGCCACGCCCCCAAGGGCACTTGAATCCCAAACACCCCTTCTCTCGGACACACCCTAAACCGTGCCGTCTCCACAAACTGCGACTCATCAGCCGCCGTCTCACCGTCATGCACAGGTCCACCTTCCGCCACGGTCGGCAGCTCCTCGTAGAACACCCAGTCCAGGCATCCCTCCAGACAAGCCACCGTCTCGCTGGTCTTCAGATGTCGGTGAATAGGCACCTTGGTTCCAGGCTCCAGCGCATTCAACATTCGCTGACTCCCATCCTCCGCTGTCGTCCGCAAGTCGAAGTTCATCCGTTTCCGCTCATTCCCCGCAGCCCTCTCATGCAGCTCCGCAAGCAAGGCCTTATCTAATAATTGAATTTTCATCACTATTCACTAATCACTAATCACTCGAGCGAAGCGAAGCCAGGTACTCTTCGTGCAAATGATAATACTTCATCTTAAACAGCACATACGCCACTGCCAGAACCAAAGCGGCCGCAATCAGATATATCCAGTGCGCCACAATCGTATTCGGAATCAGATATATGAATCCGAGTGAAACCGCCAACTGCAATCCCATATAAATCAAGGACACAGTGACGTGACTCATCTTCAGCTCATTCGCCATCAACTGATACGCATGCTTGCGATGCGCCTGCCCCAGGTTCTCGTGCAGCATGATGCGATGACAAATCGTCAACACACCATCCACGCCATATACCAGGAACAGCACAATCCAAGTGATATCCCCCGTTGCCAGCATCAACCTACCGACAGAGAACACCAGTATCAATGCCATACCAATGCTTCCCACATCTCCCGCAAAGCACTTCGCCTTGCCTCTTGGCCGGAAGTTAAACAGACTAAACACCAGCACCCCGATTATCGCCACAATCAAGTACGACTCTTCCACGAATGCTCCCCCTGTCATGTCGAGCGTTCTATTCACCAACAGCATCGGCACGAGCACCGCCAGCGAGTACCCCGCCGTTATGCCATTAACCCCATCCATGAAGTTAAATATGTTTGTACCGCCAACAGCAACAACCAATGCCATTGGTACAATCCACCACATATCCCAATGCAGCAGCCCCATCTCTTGGAATACCAAAAACATCGCCGTAAACTGCACCACCAACCTGAGCGAGTCCGGCAACGAATGAATATCATCCACAAACGATATCCCCGCAGCCAACGTCACACCCGCCAACAGCCATGGATACTGAAATCCAAACACAATGCTCCATATCCAAAGCCCAATGGTGAAGATAATCCCCCCACCACGCAAAACTATTGTTTTGTGTGATGAGCGTTCGTTAGGCTTATCTATGATATTGCACTTATCCGCAATGCGGAAATAAAACAGTTCTGCCGCTAATAGCAGAAGTGCTATGACAATGTATTCTATCATATTACTTGATTAGTTTTCCGCGAAACTCTTGATTGTCTCCCTCAGCCCATCCTTGGCTCTCACCGGCATCTGCTTCATGCCCAGGGCTGCTTTGATCTTGGCATTCGACACTACATAGTTCTCTGTCAGCTTCTGCATGCGCATACTATTCAGGGGCAGGTGGAGCCAGTCACCCAGGCGCGCAGCTCCGTTCATCAGACCGCGAGGAATATTCCAGATATGTGCCTTCTTGCCCAGCGCACTGCATATCACCTCTATCAGTTCGTTGGTCGATAATGCTTCATCATCACCCATGTGATAGATGCCGCTGGGGGCATCCTTGGTCAGGAGGCCCTTGATCACCTCCTGCAGGTTTCCGATGCTCGTGAACGAACGCCTGTTCTCAAAGGCACCCAGCGGCCAGGGTATTCCTTTGCTCACCACACCATACAGCAAGTTCAGATTACCCTTGTTGCCAGGACCGTGAATCATACACGGACGCATGATGTACACCTTCTTTCCATCTACCACAGCATCCTCATCCGTAAAGTTATGGAACGGACGCTTCAATGCCTCCGGCGCAAACTTCTCTATGATATAGTTCTCTGCCGCAATCTTCGATTCCCCGTAAGGACCTACAGGCGTCGGGATGCATTCCTCTGTCAGGAATTCACCTTCCACTCTATCTGCCGCACTCTTTACCGTCGAGAACTGTATGAACTTCTTTGCTGTAGGATGCGCCAGATACCAGTCGAATATCTTCTGCGTCAGTCCCGTGTTCACCTTGAAATACACCTCTGCTGCACTCTGATTCTTCGTATCATGCGCCTTACCAGCCAAGTGGATAATGGCATCAATTTCGGGAATCTTTCCTTGAACTTCCTCTCCGAGGTCCCCCCACGAAAAAGTTTTCTCCACACCGTCTTTGGAAGGATTGATAATATCCAATCCATATATCGTATGCTCACCTTTCAGAGCCTCCACAAGATTTGAGCCCACAAACCCGTGAACTCCAGTAATCAGTATCTTCATATAACTATTGTTTCTATCTGTATAACATTCTATTCCACAAATACTGCACTAAGAACTTAGGTGAATCTGTAAACCACCATATGACCGTAACCCCGATTTTACGGGCATTACCGCTAACATGATTTTTTGAAAAATTTATCTGATTGTACTTTGCGCCACTTGATAGTATCAAGCGACCTTTTTTTCCTGCTTCTTACCAGGTGTATAATAACACGGGATCATTGACCTGTAGTCATCATCGCCATTCATCATACGGGTCAGTATATCTTCAACATACTCACCAAAATCAATATCGTTCATCTTACAGCTCTCATACAGAGAGTACATGAAGGCAATATTCTGAGCTGCATCATGACTTCCAGAGTTTAGCCAACACCTCCTACCCATAGCAATGTGACGAAAAACGGATTCGACCGCATTGTTATGCATTTCTATTCTGCCATCATGAAGGAATTTCTTGAAAGCTTCCTCGTCATCGAGTATGTAATTTACCGCTCGCATGACCAATGCCCCATATTTGTTTTTTTCAGCTCTTATCTTCTTCAGTAGGCTCATTATCTTGAACAATGCATTAATAAGCTGTATCAGCACTAGTACGCGATGGTCAGAGACAAACGCGTCTACCAGATAGTGGCGGGCATGCTGCCAGCAAGCCTGACGCTGCAGGTAATATTCCTCCAGATCCTTTTCCAAAGCGACATACAATGGAGCACGGTCTGCCGTGAAGCATTCTATCAAAGAGCCACGGAAAATCTTCTCCTCAGGTATCTCATGGCTACGGCTTCCCTCCTTATAGAGCATTACAACCAATTTCTTCTCCAGTGACAAGGCGGCATGGATATACTCCGTATTGTACTTGAAATTATCCTCTTTACTCTTGCGGCCACGTACCAGTATGCGGGTTTCGTCGTTCTGCACAAAGCTGCAGCTTCTCATCACTTCCAGCATCAGTGCTTCCAACCGCACCCTGAGGTAGTCCATAATCTGATGGATGTATTTGTTCAGCGTTGATTGAGGGAAGTGGCACTTCATGCTCTCAAGCATCCTGATGACATTCTCCTCACTCAGGTTATAGGCAAACTTCGACTCGAAGTAGAAACGGCAGAAACTTGGCATGAGCGGATTGTTCTCCACGATCGACTGCGGTTTCTTGCTGTTCATCGGATCCTGCCCCTTCACATTAAAGCGTCCTATCTTATACACCTTAGTATATACCTTTGCGGGACTGTAATAGAAGAGCTGTATCGTCCACTCGTCCTTCTTGCCTCTCCTCAATATTGCCTTGGCACCCTCTGGAAGATTTGATGCATCCACTCCAAACGACTTCAGCACTTCTGCAGAGAATGTATAGCGACCACGAGGCTTCTTATCCTTTTTATCCTTTTTCTTAGGTGTAGGAAGCTTAAACTTGGGAGCTTTATTACTATTCTCTGTATTACCTTCTCCTTCAGCTTTGTCTGCACTATCGACATTGCCATTCAGTTCCTTATCCGCATCTTCAGATATAGCCTGAATAATAGCTTCAAAGCCCTGTTTCCTTACAGTCTCGTCATCTATATCAAGTTGGCTGTTCAGGAAGCGCATCCTGTCGCTGTTATGATTGAAAAGACGGTTCTGGATGACCTTGACGATGGACATCATATCTATTTCATTCGCCTTGGCCTTATCCGCCATCTCCTGTACTTCATTATATTTGGCAAGCTCCTCCTTATGGGCATCTTCACTTTTTAAGGCAGCCTCTTCCAGTTCCTTGATTCTGACCTCCGCAGCCATGCGCAATCTGTGCTCTTCATCACGCTCTGAACGAAGTTGGGATTTCTCCTTCTCATTCTCCTTTCGGAGATCTTCCAGATCAGAGAAATGGTCTTCAAGAGAAATATAGCCAACACGAGCTTCCTTTGTCCATTCCTCCCTATCTTGCTCTACGGACTGGACGTATGCATCCCTGTCAGCCAAGCGGTTCCTTAGCCGAACAATCTCCGATTGGAGGTTCCTGATGTTGATGTCCTTGATGTCCATTTTTGCTTTACTTTAACGATACAAAGGTACTCATTTTCAGTGAGATACGCAACTTTGCAGATTTGAGAAATGTTGCCTAAACGACTGATTATCAGATAGTTACGTTAACTTTTGTTATTCTTGGTTTTTGCTTCGAGAATCGCTATTTTATCTTCTGCTGCCACGCGCAATTTCTTTTCTTTTTCTATCTCAGCACGCAAATCCTGCTTATACCGGTCCACGTCGACTAAGATCTCCATAATCTCTTTCTTACGTTCCATCAGTTCTTGGGCTGCTGACACCCATTGCTCATGACTGATAGCACCGTTTCTTATATCCTGATCTACCTGGCGGGCACGAATTCGCAGCACTTCTATCTCCTTTC
>ONAK01000113.1 GCA_900315765.1 uncultured Prevotella sp.
GCTTCGATAACAGTGCACGGTACATTCTTACCGTCGGCACTGAAAACGGATGTCATTCCGATTTTTCTTCCAATTAATCCTGGCATTTCAGTTTAAAAAATTAATAATGTTGTTAATATATAATGTTCATTTTTAAGCGTTTCTCGCAACTGCGAAGCACACAAACCCACTTAAAAAGGAACTTCAACTGCTTCATTTTTGAAGGCTAAGTTGCTCTTTATCAGGGTATTGTTAGCTCCAAGGCCAGCGCAATACTCACTTTTGCGGGTGCAAAGGTACTAATATAATATAATATACACAAATATATCGAACCCTCGAAAGCAACTTTTAAGTTTTTTTATGTTTTACTTATCCTTTTTGACCATTATATGCAGAAAATTATACGTATCTTTGCACCCAAGATGAAATCAATTAGCAAAAAGGAATCATCAATTATGGTAAGAAAAGCTAATAAAAACGACATAAAGCGTATCATCGAATTATTGCATCAGGTAAACATGGTGCACCACGTGATTCGTCCGGACCTATTCAAGCCCCACACCACCAAATATGATGAAAAGGAGCTGGAAACCCTATTACAAGATGAAAGAAAACCCATCTTTGTTTATGACGACGGAGAAGTAGAAGGTTATGCATTCTGTCAGATTACAGAAGTAAAAAACCACAAACTGCTGGAAGACGTTAAGACGCTCTATATTGATGATATTTGCGTTGACGAGCATGCTCGTGGCAAACACATAGGAAAGACACTGTACGAACACGTGCTCAACTACGCACGATCCATACAGTGCCATCACATCACACTGAATGTTTGGGAAGGTAATAACCCTGCTATAAGTTTCTACAAGAACATGGGAATGCAGGTGCAGAAAACCACAATGGAAACCATATTGTAATTATTTACGCTTAGGCTTAGCTTTCAAACCGAAATTTGTTGTGCGTAGAAGCTTTTCAGATTTCTCTATCATATCCTTGAGCTGTGGAGTAGGATTCTCTTCCTTGCGAGCCACCTGCAGGAATCTCTCAAGATATGCCTTTGACTGCTGGTTATCATCAAGGAAATAGTAGTATGCACTAGCTATATTATAATAGGTAGCAATAGAACTAGGGTTATACTCCAAATGACGTTTCCAGGCCTCAACAGCTTTATCATACTGTTTGGTAAGATAATAAGCCTCCCCCTGAGACAGAGTAATGGCCTTCATCACCGCTGTATCAGGCTTCTGAATCTCTAAGGCCAGGTCGAGATAGCCAAGTCCCTCGTCGTAACTATGCAAATCATTACAAACGATGCCGAGCCGATAAGCACAACCAAAGTGTTGCATACCACTTTTGATTATTGCCAATTGCAAATACTTATAAGCACGATTCAGATCTTGATTCTGCGCAAAACACATACCTGCAGAATAAATCGTATTAAATGTTGAATCTCCTTGTTCCATCAACTGTTCATACCAGATTGATGCTGCGGTAAAGTCACGCTTCAAGAAGAAAGCATCAGCTATAGCACGATTCACTAAGATGTTATTACGATCCTTCAAACTATAATTTAGTCCATACGTCAGCCCCTTCTCGGGTTGGTTCTTCTGAGCCAAGGCAAGCGTCAGCCCTGCCACAATCTCGCCATCCATTGGATAACGTACCACCAATTGAGTGGCCCAATAGATATAAGAATCGAGGTCACCTTGTTTCTGATAACTAAGAGCTAACTGCCGGAAAGACTCATGCGAGAGCGAATCCTCAGGAATAGTTTTCAGCAAATCAGCACTTTTACCATAATTAGCCCGTTTATAATAGCAGTCGGCCAATTTCATCTGAACCGCACAATCAACTATGGCGCTTTGCTCAGCCGAATGCTTCAGTCGTTCGATAATCTCATCTTGCCTCTCTTTAGGAAGTTTCTCTAAATGTTCAAGAGGAAGGCCAAGTTGCCAAATCATAGGCCTGTTGATAGTACTTTAGCGCCTCGAAAGTATTAAACTCCTGCATACAACTGTCACCAGTCTGCATCATTAACTGCAACGAGTCAACCGCGACTGCCAATATCTTTTTCTTCGAAGAAACCTCGCCTCTAACTTGAGATGCACACATCAAAACTGCCAACACAATGAAATAAAATACATTCTTTCGCATATCCATAAATATTACAAATTAAATTCAGCACTAAGCAACAACTCACGCGGACGAAGCACATAACTATTGGAGATAACTGCTATACCGCTATAAGTGGTTGTAGAATAATCTTTCTTATTGAAGATATTTCGTAATTGAGCTTTCAGACGTATCTTTTTTAATCGCCATGTTACTGCAGCATTACTCAACATGACATTCATAACATTGCCTTCTTGAAGTTCATTGCGATAGTGAACCATCGACCACGATAAGTCGACCTTATCAATTGTTGAAGTAAGCGTAAGTCGTTGCGTCCAATTGAAGAACGTTGTCATCTGCTCTTTTTCTATTTTATTACCACTGAAAGAGAAATCGCCCTCGTATTCCAGTTCACCCCACGATGGAGAGAAGAGAACCTTCGGGGTCAATGCGAGAGATTGGGTATGGTAGTCTATCCATCGGCCAGAAGATAACTGCCGGCCATTTGAGAGACTGCCATCAACATCAAGATTCATCTTCAGGTGCAGGTCATAAAACCCTTTTGAAGCCGACAAGCTGCCACTTATTACATTGCTACAGGCATTAAGTTCCTTGAGCGAATAATAATAACGTCCGTCAACAATCTGCATATCGGTGGCAGTATTCGACCATATACGAGCAGCCGTAAGCGACACGTTCATGAAGAGCTCCCGAATAGGACGTTTATAGTGATACTCAACCCTGCCAGACAACCGCTGAGACAAAGGAATTATGCCTGTTGCGGTGTACCACGTTCGATAATCACGCTGATACTCATCAATAGCATAATCGCAAACCGAGCCAGTAGATTCAGAATAGCCAACAGAAGCTACATACTCGTTACGCGAGGAAGGCTGCCAGTTCATAGATATGGTTGGAGATAACAGTATCAGTGTTTTCTGCTGACGAGCAAAGCGGTTCAAACTAATATTGGGGCGCATGGTCAGTCTGAACTCGTCAGTTTTATACTGCCATGAGGGATGTAAATATGCACTAAGATGCCAATTACCCTGCTCTACATAAGTGTTCTGAGCAGACAAGCCCCCTTCGTATTCCCGTGTCCAATAGCCTCGTTTACATGTCCACTCCACCAGATGGTCAGTGTGCCAAAGATTGGTGCGTATACGTTTTCTATCGTCATTGACATAAAGATCGTTTACAGAATGGTGATAATCAAGTATTGACTTCCACGTTAGTTGGTCACCAGAATGCAACGGGAATAAGCGATAAATAGAGCCACCTATATCAACCTGAGGAACACGCATCCGCTGTGACAAGACAGAATACTCAGTCAATCCATCATCCTGAGCCGCCTTTACAAAAAGCACTTCACTACCATAACAGTTCTCTTTATTAATCCTATGTTCAAATTCAGCAGAGAACTGATCACTGATTGCAGTAAGGCTACGTTCTTCGGTAGTGGTGACAGGAGACTCTTCGTCCATATAATATATAGAGGTATTGGAGGTGTACTGATTGATAACGCTACGACTATAGAATGCAGACAAACGATGTTCATTGTCATTTTTTGTTTTGGAAACTTGATTTACAGCGTAGCGCTCCGACGTATTGAAACGTAACAAGTCTGCATCAACAGGAGCCGACAACGATGGAATTGTATACCACGATGGTAACATTCCTGCACTTAGGCGATTCCAATTGGAACCGAGAATCAGATACGACTCACTGATGTTTTGCCCTTTACGATCATAAGCCACATCATACATGCGTTGTTTTTTCTTTCCTATCTGTCGCACATTTACCGAGCCACCGGCATGAATAGGCTCATCAAACAGGACATAAGGGCGCAGCGTGGCCATCAGTCTGTCGCGGGCCCCGTCCTTCAGCGTTATATTCATGCCCACATCATCAGTGTACACACGTTTTTCCAACGCCTTGATAGGTTGGTCGTGTTCTACTATCTCTGCCTTCTTCACATCCTTGGCACGGATATTCTCTGTCAGCTGGTTATAACGTCCGCCAGTCAAATCCAAACCCTCCACCGTAAAGCGCGATATCTGTTTACCGTTATAAGCTATCATGCCGTTTTTCGAGACATCCACACCAGGCAGTTTCTTCAGCACATCCTTCAGAGAGTTATCGCGATCGGTAGTGAAACGTGTCAGATCGTAAGTGATTGTGTCGCGTCCAGTGACACGACTGCCCTGCACCTGAACTTCCTTCAGTTGGAAAACCTTACTCGGCAAAGCAATTGTAATGGATTTGCCACCTCCCATAGGTACCGAACAACGGCATTTGTCATATCCCATCATAGTAACCGACAGCAGATCGCCCTCTTCTACCCTATCTATACTCACCAAGAACTGTCCATGCTGATTAGTGCGGACAAACTTCAGAGTTTTTCCTTTACGCAGATAACTAACAGATGCATTTTTAAGTGATTCGTGGGTGATGGAATCTTCCACCACACCACGAACAATAGTCTGCGCTTCAGAAAGAATGCAGCAAACAAGAGAGAGAATTATTAATATTTGCCTACGCATTTATTCCAGTTCAATGGAATTAGACACCAGCTTGGTAGGCAATTTGCCTTGAGAGCCATCAGCCTCTTTCACACTGATAATCTTTATACCTTTTGAGCTAAGTGCAGCCATAGGGTCGTAACGATTAAGTAACTTCCGAAGATTCTTCTGACTAATCTTCTCGCGCTTCTCGTTAACGATTATCACAGACTCATTGGTACTAACCTGCTCCAAGCCTACACCCTCAAAGACATATTGTCTTTTGTCATCATAGGCCGATAGTACTAAGCCTGGCAGGCCACGCAGCTTCCAAGGTCCTTCGTCCAAGGGGATATCCTCAGTATACCACACACTCCATTGGCGACCTTTGAAAAAGGCTCTAGCCATTTGGCACTGGTAACCTAAGATCTCTTTTGTACTATCAGGCACCATCTTCCAATCGGGAGTCTCGGTCGATTCCTCGCATTGATAATCATCCATCCCGACTCTATCTAAAAGCATAGTCTTACCTTGTGCAGGATAGTTCTTATAGAATTCCCACTTAATAAACCCGCTCTTTGGCAGGCTTGTTAAGTCAAAACCTCCACCCGATTTATACATACCAGCCAACATCTGATTTCTTATAGCCATTGAATAGCTATAGAACCTTGAAACACCATTCTTACCAATATCAAGACGCATATCATCGTCCCTATATTTATAAGGGTTCTTTGTTGTATCGTTTACGGTCTTTGTTTTGTAAGTAATACGATAAGCCAATTGATCAACAATAAGAGTATCGGCTTTTCCTTTCTTAGTGGATCTTGATTGCGTCTTGTCGATAATCATTCCTTGCGCACTGGCCGATAATATCAGTGTGGCCATCAAGAGAGTTGTTGCTATCCTTTTCATTTCTTGTTCTTTGTATGGATTACTACCACGCCATTCTTTGCCTTTTCACCATATTTCTCAATGGCAGCCTTATCCTTCAGTATTTCCATACCAGATATGTTGTCAGGATTGATACCTCTTACTTTTTCATAATCCATGGCCACACCATCAACTACAAAGAGCGGTTGTTTTGACGAGGCGGCATCATCTTGTTTTCCAAAACCAACAACAACCATCTCTGCCAACACATTGGCTCCCCTACCGAGTTCTGACTTCGCATCACCGATATTGGAATCTTTGCCCTGAAGTCTGAATGTAACAGGCACGGTGTACTTTACACGCACAGCCTCACCATTCTGCATACCAGGTGTCCATTTCGGCATTGAATTAATAACACGGAGAGCTTCTGCATCGAGAGCAGGATGAATGGACTTAACAACTTTAACATTAGATATCTCACCATCCTTTTCAACTACAAAAGTTACAATAACACGCCCCTGAACATTATTACTCTCTGCCTCAGCAGGATATTTTACATTCTTAGAAAGGAACTCGAAGAGTTTTCCTGTACCGCCTGGATACTGAGGCATCTGTTCTACCACATCATACGGTTTACTAGGATCAGTACCTTCCTTTCTCAACATAATCTTGTAATCGTTTCTCTCCGAGAATGTTTTGCTTACACCGATGGTAAACGGTTCGAAGCCCATGTATATCACTTCGATTCGGTCGCTTGCAGCTACTTCAAGACGGAATTTGCCATCCATATCGGTAACCGTGCCCTTCTTTGAGCCTGCTATCTTTACGATAGCTCCAATAATAGGCGTCTTCTGCGAAGCAGAACCATCGTAGACAGTACCACTTATAGTAAACTTTTCCATATCAGCAGGCAGCGTAGCCTCTGCCTTTGTATCATCCGCCTTTTCTACAACTATTGTCTTACCAGCTCCCAAGTTGATTGTACCAGCCCTGTTTCCTTTCTTTACAGGAGTCTGAGGCTCATTATACACATAATCGGTTACAGTCTCGGCATTTACAACCAGGGTAACGGCAACTATTGGCAAAAGTGCCAACAATTTCAAAAGACTGTGACGGGGGGATTTAGTATGTAACATCATATTAATTCGGTTTTTTAGGGTACTATGACTAATACCGTTGGCAAGGGAGTACCCACCAATGCTCGCGGCTT
>ONAK01000111.1 GCA_900315765.1 uncultured Prevotella sp.
ACAACGGAGGCATACAGGTGAGCATAGAGGAAGCTCTGAAATGGGACTATCACATGAGCGAGCAGATGGAGCAGAGACTCTACGACATCATGAATGAGTTTATTGACTCAGGCAGACTAACCCCAGAGCAAATTCAAGCACTTAAGTATTAAGATTTGGGGCTCGCGCTCGGCTCCAAAGGAGACGCTTTCACAAAGTGAAACGACTGAAAGAACCCTTGGGTGAGAGCCCAAACAAAAAAAAGAGGCGGAAGCCTCTTTCTGTGATCCGTTTGGGGCTCGAACCCAAGACCCCAACATTAAAAGTGTTGTGCTCTACCGACTGAGCTAACGGATCGACCTTTGAATGACGGATGCTTCTCTTACGAAAAGCGGGTGCAAAGGTACGCACTTTTTTTGAAACCGCCAAATTTATTCGGAATTATTTTCTTCTAAGGCCTCAATTTCCCTATCTTTTGTCACATATTGTTCATAATATGCTATCAAAAGTGTGGTAAGAGGCAGTGCGATAATCAGTCCGATAAAACCTAACAAAGCACCCCAAACCGACAGCGAAAGCAGCAGTATGGCGGGGTTAAGTCCCATGGCCTTTCCCATAACCTTAGGAGTAACAATCATATCACAAATAAGCTGTACGATGATGAACACCGCCAGCGCCATAATCAGTATCACCCAGAAGTTCTGCCCTGTATCAGCCGACTTCAGCAGAGCCAGTAGCACCGTAGGTATCAGGGCAAAGGTGTGCAGATAAGGCACAAGGTCCATCAGTCCTATCATAATACCCAGACCGATGGCCATGGGGAAGTCGATGATAGTAAAGCCGATGCAGAACAGTATACCCATGATAAGCGCCACGGTGCCCTGACCGCGAACATAGTTGTTAAGCGCCTGTCCGGCATCTTTACCCAAGCCCTGCCAGAATGGACGACTCTTCTTGGGGAAGATACGAATCCAGTTATCCGTAAGATACTCGTAATCCAGCAGGATAAAGAACATATATAATAATGTAATAAGCGATGCCACGATACCTATAACCACGGTAGCCGTCTGTCCCAGCACATTAAACAGGCCTGGCAGCACCGTCTTCACGCTGTCGGTAAACGTAGAGCTCTTAAAGAATTTCTCTATCTCGCGATGGTTTGTCTGTATCCAGTCCTGTATGGCACCGGGTATATCCCTTATGTGCGCCTCCTTCTGGATGTAGTCGGTAGCCAAGCTGCCCAACTTCTCGAACTGCTCAATCATCGGGGGGATAATCAAGTAGATAACGCCACTCAGCAGGGCTATCACAAATACCAGCGTGATAACAATGCTAAGCGCCCTGTTACCCACATGCAGTTTATACTGCACGAACTTCACCATAGGGTAAAGCAGATAGGCCAACAGCCAAGCCACAAAAAATGGTAACAGCACTTTACTAAGGTAGTTCACCAGCAGCAGAATGCCTATCACCAGCAGTCCTGCCCCCACCCAACGCACCAGTTGGTCAAGCGTTATTGTCTTTTCTTTCATTCTCTTCCTTTATAGCTTTTTGGTAACACTCTCTGCACAGCGGTTCGTATTCGGTAGTCTCTCCCAGCAGCACCCGCTGGTCGTTATCCACCTTACGATGACTAACATAGGCCAGATTTCCGCACTTCACGCAGATGGCATGCACCTTGGTCACATCGTCGGCTATTGCGCATAGTGCAGGCATCGGACCGAATGGCACACCCTTGAAGTCCATATCCAGTCCTGCCACAATCACTCTCACACCGCGGTTGGCCAGCTCGTTGCACACATCTACTATGCCCATATCAAAGAACTGGGCTTCATCTATACCCACCACGTCGATATCACTTGCCAGCAACAGAATGCTTGCCGACGAGTCGATGGGAGTAGACTGTATATGCTTCTGGTCGTGACTCACCACATCCTCCTCAGAGTAACGCACATCTATGGCGGGCTTGAAAATCTCCACCTTCTGGCGCGCAAACTTAGCTCGCCTCATTCGCCTGATGAGCTCCTCAGTCTTGCCCGAGAACATCGAGCCGCACACAACTTCAATTCTACCAGGTCTGTGTGCCTCACCTGTTAAGTTTTCTGTCATAATGAGTGCAAAATTACAAATACCTTTTAAAAATTGCAAAGATTTTGCTGTTTTTTTTGTCTATTCTGATAATTTGCGCTATATTTGCCCCTCGTAATGGGTATATTATATATCGTACCGACTCCAGTTGGGAATATGGAAGACATGACATTCCGTGCCATCCGAATTCTGAAGGAAGTGGATCTTGTGCTTGCAGAAGACACTCGTACATCGAGCAAACTTCTTAAGCATTATGAGATTCACAACCAGCTTATGTCGCACCATAAATTTAACGAGCACGGCACTTCGGCCAACATCGTCAGCCGCCTTCAGGCCGGCGAGAATGTTGCTCTTATCAGCGATGCAGGCACTCCCGGCATCAGCGATCCCGGATTCTTCCTGGTTCGCGAGGCTGTGCGGGCAGGCATCGAGGTACAGTGCCTCCCCGGAGCCACAGCATTTGTACCGGCATTGGTATCAAGCGCCTTGCCATGCGACCGTTTTGCCTTCGAGGGCTTCCTGCCCCAGAAGAAAGGTCGCCAGACCAAGCTCGAATCACTGCGCGACGAACAGCGCACCATGATATTCTACGAGTCACCCTATCGCGTGGTAAAGACTCTGCAGCAGTTTGCCGATACCTACGGCCCCGAGCGCCAGGTAAGCGTATGCCGCGAGATATCAAAGATTCACGAGGAGAGCGTTCGCGGCACATTGGCCGAGGTAATCGCCCACTTCAAGGAACATGAGCCCAAGGGTGAGATTGTAATCATCCTGGCAGGAAACGATAATAAAGAACAAATCAATAAACAAAAGTAATTATGAGGTGCCAAGAAGGCAGAAGCTCAGGCTCGTGCAGAGCGTGACTCTCTTAACCAGGTAATCGCCCAGAAAGATGACGAGATCAACGACATGATGACAACTCTGATTGACATCGAGGAGGGATTCCGCGAGATTACAGAGGCACAGAATCGTGTAACCTTAGCAAAATCAGGAGAGGGAACAAACACCAAGCAGCGTATCGCTGAGAACTTCCAGTTCATCCAGTCGATGATGCAGCAGAATAAGGACCTTATCAATAAGCTGAAGCAGCAGGTTCGCGAGAGCTCTATCAAGGGCGATAAGCTTAAGAAGGTTATCGCAAGCCTTACCCAACAGATGGAGACTAAGGATAAGCAGATTACCGACCTGGTAGAGCAGCTTGAGCTTAAGAATATCCACATTGGCGAGCTGAAGTATGCCATCAATACTCTTAAGGAGGATGCTCAGTCTCTGCAGGACGAGAACGAAGCACAGTCAAAGACCATCAACGCTCAAGACAAGCAGCTCAACACCGCTTGGTTTGCTTACGGCACCAAGGACGAGCTGAAGAAGCAGCACATTCTGGAGAGCGGAAAGGTACTGCAGTCTAACTTCAACAAGGAGTACTTCACCAAGATCGATATCCGTGTCGACAAGGAGATCAAGCTCTACAGCAAGTCAGCCAAGCTGCTTACCACTCACCCAGCCAGTGCTTACACACTGCAGCAGGATGCCAACAAGCAGTATGTGCTCCGCATCACCGATCCACAGGCCTTCTGGTCAACAAGCAAGTATCTGGTAGTCCAGGTTAAGTAAAAGTAAAAAAATAAAAAAGTAAAAAAGTAAAATAGGTGCTCAAGTCGAGCACCTTTTTTTATTGTGGGAAGTCGTAAATCAAGTATTGCATGTTACGCTCAGTAGGATAATTGGTAAGTTGACCCGATCGCGTAACAAACGATAGTATTCCGTTATAAACACCATTTCCAAAAGTGTACTGTCCGCCGTAGATGTTGATGTAGTGAATACGGCGTGCATCATAGCTCAGCAGGCGTTCTACGTCAATCACGGGCATGCCGTCAATCAGCACCAGTGTAGCCAGCGATGTGTTATAGTGGTCCTCACCTCTGCGCACAATCAGCTGTGTATAGCCGTTGCTCTTCACCTTTCTCACGCACTCCACATATTCTAACAGCACCTCACGTATTGTGAAGAACTGGCGATACTCATCAAGATTATAAGTAAGGTCGGGTGTAGTGCCCAGCACACTTGGGTCGTAGGCCAATGGCACTGCCTCTTCAGTAGCTTCGTCGGTAAACACGCCTATCTGCAGCTCACGCTTCACGGGGGCTATAGCCATCTGGTGACGCTGCATCTCAAGCGAACGTGCCTCCACCTCTCTGCGGTTGTAGTGGAACACCAGGTGTGGCAGTGCCTTTGGCAGCAATGCGGCAAACTGACTTACCATCTCAATAGGCAGACTCACGTCGGTATCGGTAACAGCCGAGAGCACCAGCGGCAGCTTGCCATGAATACCATGAACATAGAAAACGGCAGTGGTGTCGTTTATCATCTTACCCTCAAAATAGTGTATCTGCATACCTACTATACTCAACGCTGGCGTAATCTGATTGCGGCGGTAAGTCTTGCCATCGTAGGTATTCTTTATGCGGGCCTTAATCATGTGGCCTTCCTTTTCAGGTATGTCGGTCTTTACCACATCCACAAACTTGCACTCACCGTCGGCCACAGCCTTAGTGTTTTCATCCTTCACCCACTCCACGTCGTCGTCGGCACTCTTGCTCATGGTGTTCACCACAGCCACAAGTTTGTTGCACACCTCACTGCTGTTGCGGGTGTACACGTTCAGTGCGTAGAATCCGCTGTGCAGGTTGGCAGGCAGCTCAATAGTGCCTGTGCCCACACCGTCTTTAATGCCAACTATGGTGCTTGCCGCCAATCCGTTCGCATCACACAGCTCAGCGTATGCTATCTGCGAATCGTAAACGGTTACGCTCACTTTCATCTGCTCACCGGCCAGATACCACTCACGGTCGGTCTTAATGTTTGCAGCCATGGCACTCAAGCTTAGCACCATTGCAGCTATCAGCGATATTATCTTGTTATACATATCAATAACTTACGTTTTCAGTTAAATGCCAGAAGTCCGGCTCCTCTGTATATGCTCCTCTATATCTCACGTCGAGCTGATACTCGTATGCCCAAGCCGTTTTCAGAATTGGCTTCCCCTCGGGCGACATGTAGGTATCGTCCCACTCACACAGGTGCAGTCCGTTCTTCACCAGCTCTATGCAGTCGTCAGGGCTGGGGTTCTCCACCCATCTGCGCATGTCCTTCTCTGCAGGGCGGTAGATGCTGTAGTTCTGTGGCTCAAGGAAGAATCTGTATTCGCTTGTGTTCAGGGCACATCCCACAAAGCCTATCACGTGTTTCTTCGATGTCAGGCAGTGTATGTTTGTGGGCAGTGCCGATGGCTGCGGTGTAAACAGCCCGCCCATCTCCGAACCAGCCTGTCGGCGTGCAAGCTCATACTCGTATTCTCCCTTCGATATGGCACGCTGATGCACCAGTCCGCTGTATCTCACGTACATCTTCTCGCTTTCGCGGCTCACGTCGTATATCTTCAGCTTCTGTATGTGCTGAGCATCGTAATTGGTGCTCGAGCCAACCATTATCGTCGTGCTAGCCTCGTCCTTCCATCCACGCTCAGGATACAGCAAGTGGTTGGTTTTTACGCAACACCTGTTGTCTACATCGTAATACACAAAGGTATTATAGTCGGGATACACCTCCCATGTCTCCTCGTATGTCCACGTGTAGTAGTTAATCTTGCTGTTGTCAAAAGGCTCAGCAGGCGTAACCAGTATGTCGATGTTGCTCCTTGGTGTACTCTGATCGCCCCTCACCTCGGCTATCTTCTCTGTTGCCAAAGGAGTCTGCGGGTCCGACTCATACACCTCGCCATCGGTCTCAATATGCAGATAATACTGCACGTTAGGGTTCAGCTCATCTATGGTGCAGGTGTAAGTACCGTTGTTGCCCACGGTTTGATACTCCGAGCCGTCGGTTCCGCGCACCACCACGGTGGCACCATCCACCCACAAGTACGAGTAATACGAGTTCAAAGCCTCAGTGCGCTGCAGTATAAACTTGTTCTCGCCCGGGGTTATCGTTCCCTCAACAACCAGCAGTCCGGTTTCATCTGTCGGGATGTCGGCCTCGTATTTCTCAATACATCCCGTAAATGCAAAAAGTAAAAGGGTAAGAAGGTAAAAAGGTAAAACCTTTATACCCTGCGCCTTTAAACTTCTATATTTTATATATTCCATATTTTTACTTTTTTACCTTTCTTAGTTGAATCGAATATTAAGTGAAACATAAGGAATGGCAGTGCCAAACACCGACAGCTTGTATCCCTGAATCTTTCCGTTCTCGGTTACATAATATGCATTCTTGCGCGCCAGGGCGTTGTAAACGCCTATTGAGAACGATGTATGCAGGAAGCTTGTAAGCTTGTGTGTAGGCTCTATGTTAAACGCCAGGTCCAGTCGCATATAATCAGGAATACGGTATGTGTTGCGGTTGGTGTAGTACGGCATATACTTCTGGTTGTGCGAGTCGTAATACCTTCCTGCAGGCACAGTTGTTGGTCGACCTGTGGCATAGTTGAAGTTGCTCGAGAAGCTGTATCTCTCGGTAATCTTGTAGTTCAGCACCGCCTTCACGTCGTGCGGACGGTCGTATTCCGATGGATACCACTCTCCGTCGTTCAGCGGCATAGCCACGCGCTTGTCGTCTTGCTTCAGCTGCGAGCGCGAGAATGTGTAGCTCACCCATCCGTTCAGCTTTCCAAGCGGTTTCTTGGCCTGCAGCTCTATTCCGTATGCCCTACCCTTTGTGGCAATAACGTCGGTTTCAAGGTGTGGGTTCATCAGCAGCACGGCACTACTGCGGTAGTTCAGATAGTCACCAATGTGCTTGTAGTAAACCTCGGCCGAGAACTCATACTTCTTGTTGGGCGTTTCGTGATAGATACCTGCAGCAGCCTGCCATCCGTTCTGTGGCTTGATGTTCAGGTCCGACAGCTTCCACATGTCGGTAGGCGACATGATTGATGTGTTCGACACCTTGTGTATAAACTGGTGCATGGTGTTGAAACCAGCCTTTATCGATAGTCCGTCCTGTATGGTGTAACGGGCCGAGAGGCGCAACTCAGGAGCGTGGTAAGTCTTGATGATACCCGTCTCGTTTGTTGTCTCAATCAGCGTCTCCTCCGATGGCAGTTCGCCGTCCAGATAGTGGTTCACGTCGCGCGGGCCAAGAGCGTTGAACATAGTGTAGCGCAATCCGGCCGATACCGACAGCTTTTCGGTAATCGAGCGCTCGTAGTCCACATACACAGCACTCTCCAGTGCCTTCTCCCTCTGCAGCTCGGTTAGCATAATCATCGAGCGTTCGCCCACTGGCTCGTATGTGCCTGCCTGCACGTTGTAGTGCTGAACCGACAGGCCGTAGTTCATCACCTGATTCTCCGTCAAGCGGTGGCGGAAGTGCAACTTACCCCACAGCTGGTCGATACCAAAGCTCAGTCGTGCGGCCATCGATGGCACGCTTGTCTCCTCGTTAAAATAGTCGTAGTGGTCGAGTCCGGCCGATGCAGTGGCAGTTATCTTCTCGTTCAATATCGATCGCCACTCGGCCGAGATGTTGCGGTTCTTATATCCGTAGTTATCGCTCGAGCTGAACGAGAACTTATCATTACTCCAATAGCCGTAGATCTTCAGTCGGTGCATACTGTTCAGCTTCCATGTAAGCACACCTCCGAAGTCGTAGAAGTTAGCCGATCCGTTCTTGTATCCACTGTCCTCAGGCAGGTTCTTCAGCATCCAGTCGCTGTAGGTAGTACGTCCGTTCAGCAGCAGCGACACGTGGTCTTTTACTATAGGAATCTCTAAGTTCAGCTTACTTGTCAGTGCACCGATGCTGGCCGAGCCAGTAAGCTTACGCATGTTAGCTTCCTTCGATACCACCTTCAGCACACTGCTTATTCTGCCGCCGTACTCCACTGGTATGCTCGATTTGTAGAGCTCCACTTCCTCAACTGCATCCGAGTTGAACGATGTGAACAGTCCGAACAGGTGCGATGGGTTATACACCGTTCCGCCGTTAAACAGTATCAGGTTCTGGTCGGTAGCACCACCGCGCACGTTATATCCGCTCGATGCCTCACCCACCGATGTAACACCAGGCAGTGTAAGCATAATCTTCATGATGTCCGACTCGCCGAATGCCGATGGTATGTTCTTCAGAATCTGTGGCTTGAACTTCTCTGCGCCCATCATCATGTTGTTCACGGCACTCTGTCGGCCGCCCACAACCACAATCTCTGCCAGCTCCTGGTCGTCGGCCACGCTCACCTTGGCCTTCTTCACTCCAGGCACCACATACACCTTGGTTTTCGATGATCCAGCCGTTGATATTGTGTCGATGTCGAGCACAGGTATTCCCGCTATCAGCTTCTTCTCGTCTATCTGTCGTGCGGGTTGTGCAGGCTGCAGCTTAGCTAAGTCCTGTTCCTCAGCCCTCCATAGCTCCACAGGGTTTGGCGTTCCATCTACACCCTCCACAAGCATCGCCAAGCTTGCCTCACGTCTTTTCTTCGAGAAGCGCAAGCGGTTCTTGGTAGCATATCTTCTTATCTGCTTTTTCTGCTCTGGGAATAGCTTAGCCACATCCTTAGCCCTCTTCACGTGGTGCATCTTTCCGTCGGGAGTCACTAACGTGTAGTGCTCTTCGGTGCTAAGAGTCTTCTCAAAATAATACTTGCCAAAGTTCTTATCACCTCCGTTTATCTTCCTTATTGTGTGATACAGCGCAACTCCGTTACGAGTTCCGTCGCTCAGCAGTGCCGCATATCGCGTGCTGTCCTCAGGGTCGTGTACAAACAGGTGTCCGTCCAACTCAAACCAGTCTATATACTTCTGTTCAGGCAGACACACCACATTCGTCTCGGGTGCCACCACCGCAAGTTGCTGCTTATACAGGTCGTATCGCAGTCGCACGTTGTCATACACCACGCCGTGATAGCTCACACGGCCCAATCGCATTTCCGTATCGCCTCCGTAATACGGGATGTCGTGCCACATCCATATCTGGTATTGCGGCTCCAGCGCACCCACGTACAGGCGCGCGTAGTTCGAAGACGATATCTTCTCCTGAGCTTCAACATTCTGTACGAACAATGCCGTACATACTAATCCTAAAAAATACTTTTTCACGTTATTGTATACAATCACTGTTTCTTTAAAAAAGCCTTTTAATGGTCTTTCTTTTAATCAGAATGCAAAATTACTAAAATCTTGTATGAAAAACGAAAGGTTTAACATACTTTTACTAATATAGTAAAAAAAAAGCCTCCCACCCTCCCTTTGTCATCTCATGCGTTGATAAACGCCACCTTTCTGCGATTATCCTTTGGTCTCACCGCAAAGTGCAGCCAAATCGCGCCATAACGATTTTTCTCTATCAGCAGTTCATCAAAGTCCTGCTTGCTTTCATCAGCATAATCAAGCAGAATTGCTGCGTAGCGTATTAACTGCTCCATACCGCTCACACGTATATCCACCGCACACCCAGTCAAGTGATTAGAATTTGGCGCCCCACCAATCTTTCTATTTAACTGCGGACTACGATATCCAGAGTTTATTATTATCGGAGCTCCCCTCCCTTTGGAGGGGTCGGGGGAGGCTTCTCTTAACGCTTCTAACCAAACGCAAAGGCGTTTGAGGTTTGCTATCGCCTCATGGCTTGGTATGTTATACACCTCGGGATGTCTCCCGCTCTTTGTCAACTCCCCGAGCGTAAAGTGCTCGGAGAGTTTTGCATTTGCATTCAACTGTACTATTTCCATAATGTTATGTATGTTATGCATGTTATGTTTACCTCATTACCTTACCGGTCTTCTTAAACACAGCTTTGTTATTACCGCCTTCTAAGAACTCGCCAACCCTTTCCACTAGGCCATCCTTAACCAAACGATTAACCCTAACGCGTGCAACAGCCATATTTGATAGTGCGAAGCAGGTCATCACATCTTCTACCACAAACTCATCTGGTAGTCTATCAAACGACTCTATAGTCTTGCTGTTTCTATGCGAATTAATAGAGATTTCTCGCTGCTGATCGTCGAAATACTTTTCGGCCATGCCGAGGAAATAATGACGCTGGCAAGCGTACTGCATGTTTACAATGAGCTCTGCTAACTTCCAGTCTATATCGTCAGTCTCAAATTCACCATGCCAGTATTCACCATCCTGCTTCATATCTGCCCAGTGGCGCATCACGATAAATGGAGCCGAGAAGTTAATGGCATGGTAGGCACAACGTTTAAGCAGCATTTCTTCTGCCTTAGAGTTGTTTTCCTCCGCATCAGCCATACGGCGTGCAGTCCAGTCAAAGAGCTCGTCAACAATCTTACCGAAAGGCAGTATACCCTTGGTCTTATCCAGCTTCTTTGCCCATTCTGAAATGCGGTTGTCGCTCTCAAGGTCGACGGTGCTTTCGCGTGTCAGCATCTGGAAATTGGTTGCGGGCAGAGGGATACAGGTCAAACGTGTTGGCAGACCAGAACCAAAGTTCCTATCGTTCACCTTGTTTTTCAAGGCCAACGGCGTGCCTGTATAAACGTAGTTCCAGGTAACAATGAAGTTCTCAATCACAGAGTCCATATTGGTATAGAACTGACCATCCTCCTCGTTGTGGAAAGCCTTAAGTTCAAGCGTTTGCTTGTCAATCCAACTTCCACCTTTCTGTATAGACAGCGTATTGTCCAACTCGGTGTCGAAGGTCAGCATGTGCAGCTGCATCGGCTCGCCATCCACTTCTTCCACAGCGTTAACCATATCCTGAATAAACTGGGCGTTACTTGTACGCGCAGGGTGGATACGTATAGTAACCTTAGGCTTCTTAGGCTTCTCCTTGTTGGCGCCTTTGGTTTTCATCTGTTCGCGGTAGGCATTGATGGCATCCTTACCTACCCTATCCGCAGCCAGGATTGGTGCAGTTAGCAGTTTATAAAGACGGGTTGCAAAGCTCTTACCGCTTGCAGGATCACCAATAATGAGTGCTGAGCTATTCAAACGGCGCAACTCCTCTGGGCGGTGGTAGAAACTATATCTGCAGCGTGTCATCAGCGTCATAGAGAATGCTCCACTAACTACCAGCGCAGCTGGATACTGATTACGCTTAAGACCCTTACAGGCATCCTGCAGCAATGGAAAATAAGGAAACAACTCTTCAATCTGGGCACCCCAATCCCATAGCCATTGGTCAATCTCGCTGGCCGTAGGTGCTTCGGCTTTCTTTGGGTTTAGTATTGAGAGCACTTCTTGCATGCCCTTTGAAAGTCCCTTTGGCGGCTCCTTGCATGCAGATTCTACAATGCGTTCAACCTCCAAATTATCAAGACCCAAGCGAGGTAGTACGCTATAAACCAACTGCTTATTATTATCGCAAATAGCACGTAGGCTAACTGCCAGTTGATAC
>ONAK01000110.1 GCA_900315765.1 uncultured Prevotella sp.
GCGGATGGTGCTCAGGTAATTGGGCGTGACGCAGAGAAAAGAGGCGAGGTCCTGCAAGGCAAGGTGATGCACGATGCCGGGACAACGACGTAGCAGCAACTCGTAGCGCTCGCGGGCCGTGGCGCGGTGGAGATCGAGGTAGCAGGCGCGGTGCTGTCTGAGGATGAGTTCGCCGATGACACTGCGCAGTTCCATCGTCTGCATGTTCTGACGGAACATCTGCAGCATCTGTTCGCCCGTGACACGGAGCACACGGCTGGGCATCATCGCCTCGATAGTAGTCTGCGATGGACGACCGTCGAGACAGTTGGGATAATCGGTCACAAACTCGCCCTCGAACGAGAACCATGTGTCGCGCTCCAGTTGTTCTCCCTTGCGGTACTCCACCATCTTGCCCTCGCGCTCGCAAAACTCGCGCAGCGCCTTGATGTCAATACTGTTTTTTCCGAATTTCTGTTCCATCGTCAGTGGCTATTTGGCTGCAAAGTTACTAAATTTCCCACAAAAGCATTCATAGAGAGACAAAAAATTGCTACCAGATGTGAAAGCCTGAACAAATGTTCATGGGTTTTGTGAATATTTGGAAGAGAAGGGTTATGAAACGGCGGTTATTGCCACAAAGGGTCGCTCTCCCATCCGCGAGGGAAGCCCATGGCGGTGATGTCGATGAACGGGTAAGCGGCGAGCAGAGCATCGACCTTCGCCTTCATGTCATTGATGGGCGAAATGATGTTGAGGAAATACTTAATGATGCAAAGATTGAAATAGATGCGGAGGGCATCGGTAGGCAGTGTAATCCAACTGCCCGTCATGCGGTTGGGGAGCATCGGACGGATGGTTTCTGGAATGGGATTCTGTTGCTCATCGTATAAAAATAAAACGACCCGCCGATTTAAGCATTGTGAAGAGGCTTGGCGGGTTCTCGTGGGTGCAAAGGTCGTGCTTTTTATTGAATCGACCAAACTTTTTGATGGGATATTGTTTTTTGAGCAGCGATTTTGTTGTTTTTCTATCTCTTATGAAAGAGCTGTGTTTTCATTTGCGGGCTCTTAGCATGCAGTACACGCCGAGGATGATAAACGGGATGGAGAGTATCTGCCCCATATCGATGGGCAGCGATGCCTCGAAGGCTTCTTGTATCTCCTTGGTGTACTCGATGAAGAAACGGAAGGTGAAGATATACGTCAGACAGAAGCCGAGCCGGTACCTATCTTCTTTGGCATCCGTTTGTGTAGTGTCCACATGATGAAGAAGAGCACGGCATAGGCTAAGGCTTCATACAGCTGTGCCGGATGACGTGGAACCAGTTCTCCGTTTACCAGTGCCTCTTGGCTATGGAAGATAAAAGCCCACGGCATATCAGTAGTCTTTCCGATGATTTCAGAATTCATCAGATTGCCCAGACGAATACAACAAGCCGTGGCAGGAGCGGCAATGGCGACATTATCTAACACCATCATGGGTTTAAGATTTTCCTTCCTCCAATAGAATGCCAAAGCGACGAAAAGACCTATAGTGCCACCGTGTGAAGCCAATCCCCGATAACCTATATACGACCATGTGCCGTTATCCTGTATATGAACGGGCAGGAACATCTCGATGATTCCTTTTCCGCTGGTTAGGAAATAATCTGGCTGATAAAAGAGACAATGCCCCAGACGTGCTCCGGCAAGCACACCTATAAAGCAATAAAAGAACTGAGGGTAAAACTTCTCTTCAGGTATCCCTTGCTGTTTGTATAGATGTTTAACAATCATATACGCAATCATCAAGCCAAACATCCACAACAGAGAATACCACTTTAAAGAGAATATTCCTACACGAAAAGCCTCTATCGAGGGTTGCCAGTCAATATAAAGCATACACTTCCGTACTATCAGAATTGTTTCCATTTTAGCTTATCTGCTTATGTGCGAGCCTATAGTTTCCATTATCCGCATATCGGTAAATTTCTTTCTGTATGGATCGAACTTCTGCATTTTTACAGCATTAGGACTAATACTCCATACTGGTCTTTGCTCTTTGCGGACAAAAGATAGTCTATGCTGCTGGCAACTGTCTTTTCTAATGGTATCGTGATTGCATATATCATTCCGCTGGCATAAAGAGTCAGTTCTAATGGCTATGCTGTCTGTCAACATTACTCGACCTGTTATTTCTTGCGCCTGCCCCGTCAAAGCGACGAGGGCGAGCAATGCGGTGATGATAGTTTTCTTGTTCATTTCTTGATTTTACCGATCTTTTCCAAATATTTGATGAATGCGTCCCATTGCTTGGCGTTCAGTTTAATATTAGCCTGCACTTGTTCATCGTTAATGAACTGTAGAGGGTAGCAGTCTTGCAGATAAAAGTGACCTTGTTCGGAGTTGGATATCACATCATAATGCAGGACAAGGTCTTTGAAAGTTCGGCTGTCCCAGTCACCTACGAACCGACTGACCTTAAGCACAACATCATTGCCAAGACGGAACTGCAATTCGCCATCGGTCTTCCGCAGCCTCTGGCTGAGCGGTTCTTCCTGTGCATAGAATTTCACTTCGCGGGTGGTAGGGTTGAACCACTCGATGTCTGACTCAGTGAATACTGCATTCTCCACAGGGTCAGTCGTATATGGCTTTTCTTGCTCGTTGTCGCTGCTGCAAGAGGCGAGGGAGAAAGCAGCAAGCATCATAAATGCGATTCTCCAGAGTTGCATTGTTTTCATATTGCTTTGATTTATTGTTCTATTTCATATCCTTTCACCTGAATTGCTGGCCCGATAGGTAGTTTACGTTTCTTACCTTTGGTGATATTACGGGCATAACTGGTTTTGAACTGTGACTGCATATCAAGAATGCCATAGCGGTCACTGTCTATTACGGCTACGCTGATGTAGTATTTCTTCTTCCCTTTCAGCACAATAGTTTCTTCTGGTTGGATGTCGAGTCGTTGTTTGCCGTTGCTTTTCTCTAATCGATAGTAAATGGGCTTATTAAGGATGTTTACATATTTGCTGCCCTGTATCTCATAGATATTGAAACTAAGTACGCACCATTGGTATGAGGTGCCTTTAATTGTCAGCAGGATGTCGCTGATGACGTAATCCTTCTTGCTCTTGAATACAGGCCCCCATTCTAAAGCGTCCGCCTTGCCCTTACCACGAAGTGAAGCCATTGGGCCGCTGATAGCCTTGCCAGCGATTTTCTGTGGTTTGTTTTTCTTGCCTACTACGACCTCAGCAAGTTCGACCACTTTATCTTTCATAGTGACTGTCAGTTGTTGCCCGTTGGCGTATGCCTCGTAGGGAACGACGGCTTTCTGGAATGACACATGGGTAAACACCAAATCGTTCTTTCGATTGGCTGGTATCTCTATCGTAAAGTTGCCATTGGCATCCGTTATAGTTCCGATGCTATCCTTTTCAAGACCTACACTTACGTATTCTATCTTCTCACCTCGTTCATTGATAATAGAACCTTTGAGGGTAATTTGCGCCTGTCCCGCCATTGCGACGAGGGCGAGCAGGGCGGTGATGATAGTTTTCTTTTTCATTTCGTTTTTTCTTTTTCAATTATTATTTCAGTTTGTCGAGTTTCTTTTTGATCTGTCATACACTTATATTACACACGAAAACCGATTTGCTAAACCCTAATTGGCAACTATATGCGATAATATTTATTTTGGTATTCCTTTCCTTTTGATTCGTAGGCGCATGCTGCGGACTGATATTCGTTTGATATTTAGGATGGTGGCGGTGGTTTCGTCGTTATAATGGAGGTCGTCCTGGAGAATAAGGAAAACATACTGAGCAGTGCTAAGGTCGGCGTATTGACGTTGCCACTCTTGCCAGCGTTTAGGGCGTAATTGGGCAAAGTACTCTACTAAGCACTGCAAATCATTGGCCGAAGCGTTATCAAGCGGTTTCTGCTCCTTAATGTGGTTAAAAAGTTTTGCACCCATAAGTAGTTTTACCGATATTCGTTCACGCTTGTGGGTTAGCTGTTTCATGTTCTCGTCAAGACTGGTGCGAAGGTGGCGTATTCTTCTTTGGTTCCACCATATTATGGCTATTGCAAGAAGGATAAAGACAACAATTACCCCCCCCCAATTTTACTAACTGTCTAAGAAACTTTTTCTCTTGTTTCTGCTCGTCAAATTTCATCTGCCAGTCGGCCATCTGGCTTGCCTTGTAGGCCGATGCAAGCGAGTCGGCAAACTCCTTGCTTTTGCGCTGCATGGCATAGGCCTGACTGCTATCGCCCTTCTGGCTATAGAGTTCTGCTAATAATTCTAGTGAATGTATATAATTCTTTTGGTCCATGCATTCTAAGGACTTCTTTGCATGTGTGACAGCCTCTTCATATTTCCCTTGCTTCTGACGAATGTGTGCCAAGGTGATATAACCAAACCCATTAGCGTGGTTGAGCACCCAATCTGTCAGATATTGTTCAGCTTTCTCCACTTCTCCCGTCTCTTGGTACATCGCAGCTACATTACATAATATCACATTTTGTGTCAACGAGTCTACGGCATCTATCCAGTCTAAACTGTTCAGTATATAGATGCGTGCGCTATCCATTTCCTCCATATTGGCAAAGCCTGATGCCACCATAGTATAACTGCGGGCCACCATTACACTATCATTCATTTTCTTGCTGCTGTCCAACAGCTTCTTTGAGTATTTCAGTACCAATGGGAAATTATTGTTCTTATAGTTGCAATATGCCAGTCTGTCGTATATCTTATTCCGCAGCAGTTCGTCGTCCAAGGT
This sequence comes from uncultured Prevotella sp., assembly GCA_900315765.1. Taxonomy (GTDB): domain Bacteria; phylum Bacteroidota; class Bacteroidia; order Bacteroidales; family Bacteroidaceae; genus Prevotella. The sequence continues at coordinate 4,751 of ONAK01000110.1, forward strand.
CTCGGCCAAAGTCTCTGCCCTCTTCAGGTCTTTTATAGCCTCGGGTACATTATTCAAAGCATATTTTACTACACCGCGGTAATGATAGGCCATGGCCTTGTGCCACTTGTCGCCATGCTGGTCGTAGTATCTTACGCTAGCGGAAATTATTGAGTCGTTAGTAATCTGCTCGTGGCGTGTCTTGATGTCGACCATAGTCATAAGTAGCCCATATTCTGCCTGTTCTTTCTCTGTAAGTGATGGCGTATCTATCTTGGCTAACAGAACTCGCGCAGAGTCAGGCTGTTGCTCAATGACTTTCCATGCCTGACTGAGCGTGCCTGATATTTCATTTCTTCCACAAGCTATTAGCAAAAAGACTAATGTGATGTTTATGATTATCTTCTTCATACGCTGCAAAGTTATAAAAAGAAGATAAAAAATCCCTCGGCATGACCAATAAAATGGATGCCGAGGGTTAAAATATGAAACTAGTTTCAGAATTATATGCGATTGATTACTTATTTGTTGCCATTTAAGGATATCTCTTTGCGAATACGAGACAGCATTTGAGGTGTTATATTAAGGAATGAGGCGATTGCGTATTGTGGCAGTTCGTTTGCAATACCGGGGCATCGCTGCATCAACATGTCATAACGTTCGCGTGGTGTGGCGCAATGTAAATCGAGATATCGTTCATGGAACTGGCAGAGGATATGTTCGGCAATAATAGCTCGCATTTCCATAGATTCGATACTCTGGCTGAAGAACTGCCTGAGTCTTTTTCCACTTAACCTATATACACGACTAGGCATCATTGCTTGAATAGTTGATTGCGCAGAATGTCCGTATAAGAAACGCGGATAATCAGCTACAAACTCGCCTTCAAACGAGAACCATGTGATATGTTTTTTGTTGTCGCTAATGCCTCGCGTTACATATTTAAAGCATCCACGTTCAACATATGCGAGCCATTGTGCTGGAGTCTCCTCGCATTCAAATTTCTCGTCTTTGAGATAGGTGACCACTTCACCCTCTTGTTTGCAGAATTCTTTAAGTCTCATTAATTCAGCATTGAGAGTTGAGGAATTGTATTTCTGTTCCATCTTACCTATTATAAATTATGTTTTAATCTGTGGTGCAAAATTAAACAAATCTTGTCTTATAACACTTCAGGTTAACAACTTTAACGCAATAAAGCCTGTTCCTCTCAGCCTGTTTTAGTTGTTTCTATGTTTTTGTAAATAGTTGAAATACAGACATTTGGAATTAAATGTAGCGAAACACCCCTATTGTTGATTTCTTGATTTATCCCTTGCAATAGTCAATGATTCTAAATATCTTTGCATCCAAGAGCCGTATACTAAGGCTCGTTGATTTTGATACATGAACAGCATCCGTCGTGATGACGGGTGCTGCTTTTAAAAAGGAAAACAAATTATATATCATGAGAAAAAGAACCACCGCCCGTCATTCAGTAAAAAGAATGGCGGGCGGTGGTGGATGGGATTTTGATAGATTATAAAATCGGTAGTGCTGGCTCTATCATTGATGTCAGCAACAAGTGCAAATGCACAAACAAAGATTTATTATAGCTATGATGCTAGTGGGAATCGGATTACCAGAAGTACAACTGTTTCAAAGACCAGAGCAGCGTCAGAGCTATCAGAAACAATCAAAGATGAGGTGGATTAAATGATATATATAATCTTTTTTCAATTTACAATTAATAGGTATAATAACGCAATAATTAAGTAATAAAGACGTTACATAGTATATGAAAATTTTAATATGTGCTTTTCAGTTTGGGATTGAATTTAACAAGACATCTAAGCGTGAGGAAATTATACGTCTTCAGACAAGTATGAAGGATTTTTTTGCTAAGAAGAGCTACTCGCCTAAAGTAGAGGTCTTGTATTTGGATCTGTATTGTTTGCCGTTTTGTTATTTGCCTTATAAGCGGCCTATGTATTATGAAGATCTTGCACTGAAATCGCGTGGAGAGGTTATTGAACATGTCTACAAGTTTCTTTGT
>ONAK01000108.1 GCA_900315765.1 uncultured Prevotella sp.
ACTATTATCAATAAATATTATCAAAAGTAGAGCTGAGAATCAATCACTTAAAGAATGATACCGAAAATGCCTCCTGATAATTTTTTTCTTGTGATAAATCACGTTATCAAAAGCTTTGGATAAAATTGTTCATTGTTCCGCCACACGCAGCGACCGCCCTTACTCAGTAGAGAACCTGATCTCCACAGGTGTCGCCAAATGGGGCCAGGCATCGTATCACTGGTATGTGCTCCGCAATGGCAACATCATCCCTATCCTACCCGAGTCAGTACGTGGTGCCCATGCCCGAGGCTACAACCGCTGTTCGCTCGGCATCTGTTATGAAGGTGGTATCAATACCAGAGGTAAAAACGACGATACCCGTACTCCGCAGCAGAAGGCATCACTCTACGAGCTCCTGAAGCAGTTGCATCGCGACTACCCAAAGGCTCGCATCATAGGCCATCGTGAGCTCCCCCACGTAGCCAAAGACTGCCCCTGCTTCAACGCCAGCTCCGAGTACGCCAGCCTCCAGCCGTAAGGGCTGTCTCCATCTCAATTAAATAGCCACCTCCGGGTGGCTATTTTTATAGAGTTTTCGAATTCTTAATTTGTCTCAGCAGTGCTGAGAGTTTTAAAGAAAAACAGAGAATATTATTGTTGTTTTCAATTTAATGTGTATCTTTGCGATGAAATTGGATTATCAGATGGCTTGGAAACTGAAATATCGCTGTAAGCAGTGCGGCTATGAGGCTGAGGTGTATGAGGGTCGTGGGCTCTTCAGGCAGGAGATTACGGCCATGACATGCCCTGACTGTCAGACCATCCAGAATATTGTTGTGGGTGGCATTATTGCTGATGTGGCTCCATCGTATAGAAGCGAGGTGGGCCGGTTGTGTTTGCAATGCGGCAGCGATAACATCAGGGTTTGGGATAAGCATACATGCCCAAAGTGCCAAGGCGAGATGGAAGAGACCGGCGAAAAAGAATTTTGGACATAAAGATATGGGTGATGTATGACTGCTCGCAGATTAAAGTTTTGACATTTTAAATGTATTTAGGTATTATGAGTATATAATTATAAAGGAGATATATGAGAAAAGCTAGTCGTCAAATGGATGCCACATTCGCATTAGAGGTATTTGATAAGGCTCCATACGTTACAGTAAGCATGACGCGTCCTGATGGGAGTCCATACGGATTACCACTATCGTTGGCACGTACTGATGAGAAAACTTTTTATTTCCATTGTGCCTTGGAGGGCGACAAATTGGACTGCATAGAACATAACCCGACGGTATTCCTGTCGGCTGTTACAAAATGTGCACCCACTGTCGGTCCGAAGGATGGGAGTTTTACGCTACAATTTAAGTCAGCAACAGCAGTTGGAAAAGCAGAGATAGTGACTGACCGCGAAGAGAAAATTGCTGGTCTGCGAGCCATCTGCCAGCGATTCCTTCCTCACCACATGGATGCTTTTGATGATTCCATTGCCCGCAGCCTAGAACGTACAGCCGTGGTACGCATAACCTTGACAGAAGCCCCCGTTGGTAAACGCAAGCAGTATGATAAAGAGGGAGAGGAAATGAAATATGGCAGAATGTAACTCCTTCATGGCCGACAAAAAATAAACATTAAAAATATGACAGGGGGGAGGATGGACGCTCGTGAAGACAATACTTTTTTATTTCACATGGATGCACATCATTGTAAGGTCGTCGTTAGGTTCGGCGCCGTGACGATGGCGCTCTACCTCGCGCTCCATGCGCTCTATCACTTGGCGAGAGCTCTCATAGTCGGTACTGCGCAGAATGTCTATCAGCTTCTGTTCGCCTAATTGTACCTTCTGCTCGTTTTCGGCTTCGTTCAGTCCGTCGCTATACACAAAGAGTACCCTACCCTTCACGTTTTCCATCTGTTCGCCTTCATACTCTAAGTTGGGCCAAAGGCCGATAGGTGCGTTTGATTTCACATCTAAGAACGCGCCCTGATGGTCGCCTCCGCCAATCACAGGTGGGTTATGGCCGGCATTGCAGAAATCAAGATGGCCTGTCTGCAAGTCGAGCAGTCCGATAAACATGGTAACAAACATTCCGCTCTCATTGCCCTCAGTAAGCTCTGCGTTCAGTCGGGTGGCTATCACGTCGGGCATCATTCGCTGTTTTGCAAACGTGCGCATCAGTCTTATGGTTTGAGCCATAAACAATGCGGCAGGCACTCCTTTTCCTGACACATCGCCCACGCAGAAGTACAGCCGATCGCCGTCCATGATATAGTCGTAGAGGTCGCCACCCACTTCGCGAGCAGGCGTCATCGATGCGTACAGATCCAGTTCCTTGCGCTCGGGGAACACATGCGGAACCATCGACTGCTGTATCTCCTTAGCGATACGCAGTTCGCTCTCTATTCGTTCCTTGGCAGCTTTTACCTCAGCCAGTCGGCGTGCTGCACGCCGGCGATACAAGCTGTAAACCACAAAGAATATGGCTACCAGCACAAAGGCTATCAGCACAGCCACCAGCTGCTGGCGAGCGATGCTGGCCTCTTGTTCGGCTATCTTGGCCTCCTTTTTCTGCGTCTCGTATATCACGGCCAACTGGCTTGCATCGTCGCTCTTGTTCAGCGAGTCGACAGCACCCAGGTTATCTACTATTCGTGTGGCAGTGTTAAGTGCCAAGTCGCGTCGACCGTTCTCCAGCTCTGCATGGTATTTCATACCCAGCATCTGCTGATAGTCGGTATTCATGGGGTAGCCGTTGGCTATACACATCGAGTCCCAGCGGTTGTATATGGCTAAGAGTTTATCCCATCGGCGAGCGTTTTCGTAATACAGCTGTGGCGAAATCCAGTCCTCGCCGCTCTTGGCTATCTCCGTCTGCTGATAAGCATTGAAGTGGCGTTCGGCCTCTTTCGGATTGTCGGCCTTCATATAAACCTCGGCCTTGGTGAGCTCCAGTTTCGACAGACAATAGTCGGCCATACCTTCGGGTACGTCGGGGGCTGAGATAGCTTTCTTATAGGTTTGCTCCATACGTGGCAACCACTCCAGAGCAGTCTTAATGTCGCAGATGGCAAAGTGCTGCACTGCTTCGCCCGTAGAGCGATACCACATATAACACAACTCCCATTGGGGATTATCGCCAATCAGCGCCTCGAACTTACGATAGGCGTCGTCGCAACTCTTTATACCCTCGTCTACGCGCGCCAGTCGAATCTGCCCCATACCCATCTGAGCCATAAAGCGTGCCTCATAGGCCTTTAGTTCTGGTTCTTCCTCCTGAGCCGACTTGTCGAGTGCAGCTGTTATCAGGTCGATACCTTTCTTATATTCGCCGTTGTCGAAGGCTGTAGAAATGAGGTATTGCCACGTTTGGTAGTACAGCGTCGGATTGTGTTCGTACAGTCGTTTTTCGGCCAGGGCCTTATTGCCGTAGTACTCCACCATACGGTATTGTTTGGTTTCGAAACTTTCTACAGCTCTCCGCGCATTAGCCACGGCTATGCTGTCGAGCCCGTCGTCAGTACGTTCCATTCCTGGTCCGTCGAGCGGGCGAAAAAAGTCGCACCCTACAAATGTCAATACAGTTGTCAGTAGTAATATCGAACGTTTCATATGCTAATTAGATTAAAGTACCAGATGTTTCATGGGATGACCGCCCCATTGGCTATCATTTATATAGCGGAAGCCGACGGAGGCATACAATGCTTCGCCTACGGGATTGGCCTTATCTACCAGAAGGCCGACACAAGGCAAGCCCAGGCGATCAGCCCGTTGCTTGGTTGCCAGCAACAGTTTCCGGGCGATGCCTTTTCGGCGATATGCTGGGAGCACGGCTAACGAGTCGAGATAGAGTTCGCCTGCCTGTGTCTCATCATCCATGGCCGAATGATCCTTGCCGATATGCGCCTTGGCTGCCTCGACAAAGGCGCGACGAAGTTGATGCAAGCGCCCTCCATCGTAGCTGACGGAGATGCCCACCACTCTATCCGCATCCATTGCCACCAGCGTATTCTGATAGCTATACTGCGAGTCTTCGCGCTCAACAAGCAGCGTCATCATTTCTCGGAAATCCTCCAGACCGTAGCCCTCGCCACAGAAATACAGGCAACAGTCGGTCGTCATGGCCATCATGATCAGGCGGGCTATCTCTGCAGCCTGACTCTTAGCAGCTTCTCGAATCTCAATCATTCGCCATATTTTATGATTCACAAATAATCCTAAATTGTGAGGACAAAAATACGAATTAAATCCCAAAAACAACTACCTTTGCTCTGGATTTTAATATGTTTTGTGATTTTACGACTAATGAGGCAGAGCCCAAAACGCTTTGTTTTCCCACTTTTTCGATGGATTATTTGGTAGTTCCACCCAAAAACACTATCTTTGCATATCGGCTGATAACTCGAAGTAAAAACTATTGATATAGAAAATAATCTATGGCGACACTCTTGATTCTTTGCCAATTGTTTATTGTACTGGCCCTGATCTTTATTGGTGCCAGAGTGGGAGGCATCGGACTTGGTATCTACGGCATGGTAGGTGTATTCATCCTTGTATTCATCTTCGGCTTGCAACCAGGCAAACCACCCATCGATGTGATGCTGATTATTGCATCGGTGATTACGGCAACGGCTACACTGCAGGCTGCTGGTGGGCTCGACTACCTGGTGGGGCTGGCAGCTAAGTTTCTGCGTAAGCACCCCACTCACATAACTTACTATGGTCCACTCACCACCTGGCTCTTCTGTCTCGTGGCAGGTACGGCCCACACCTCTTATTCTCTATTGCCCATTATCGCTGAGATTGCCAAGAACTCCAAAATCCGCCCTGAGCGCCCCATGACGGTGGCCACGATTTCTGCCTCGCTAGGTATCACAGGTTCGCCCATGTCGGCTGCTACAGCTGCAGTAATCTCTACCGACCTGTTAGGTGGAAAGGGCATCGAACTGAAGGACATTCTCCTTGTTTGCATCCCTGCTTCGCTGATTGCCATTTTTGTGTCTGCATTCGTTCAGAACCGTGTGGGTAAGGAATTGGAAGATGACCCTGAATACCAGCGCAGAGTGCGCGAAGGTATAATTGATCCTGAAGCCGAGGCTAAGGTCATGTCAGAGATAGAACAGAATCCTAACCCCCGTGCTAAATGGAGTGTGCTGGCGTTTCTGCTGGGCGTGGTCCTCGTGGTCATCTTCGGCAGTGTGCCATCTCTGCGTCCTACGTACGAGGCCAACGGTGTAGTCACCCAACTCTCGATGCCTGAGACGATTGAGATCCTGATGATGTCGATTGCTGCTCTCATCCTGATTGTGGGTAAGGCGAGCGTGAAGAAAGCCGTCAGCGGCAACATCTTTGATGCCGGTATGAATGCCATGATAGCTATCTTTGGTATCGCATGGATGGGCGACACCTTCTTCAATGGCAACATCGAGTTCTTCAAGAGTCATATCGCCGACATTGTGACTCAGTATCCATTTCTCTTCTCCGTGGCCTTGTTTATCATGAGCATCATGCTTTTCTCACAGGCTGCTGCTGTGCGCACCCTCTTCCCGTTGGGCATCGGTCTGGGCATCCCCCCATTGGCACTCGTGGCTATGTTTCCTGCCGTGAATGGTTATTTCTTCATTCCCAACTATCCGACGGAGGTGGCTGCTATCAACTTCGACACTACTGGCACAACGCGTATCGGCAAATATGTGCTCAACCACTCGTTCCAACTCTCTGGCTTTATCACAACCTTTGTCAGCATTGGCATCGGCTATCTTATTATCACATTTATATGCTGACGATTGACACAACAAACATGTGCTCGCACTTGCAAAAGAAGCTGTTTGAAGAGGATGGCATGTTTCATTCTCTTTGGATAGCCATGCAGAATGATTCAGAACTGACTGCCGTAGTGCGCTCTCGCCAGCTACATATCTACCGAAACGGCAAAAAGGTGCTTGTACTGGCAGGAAAGTCTGCACCTAAGATGATCAGAGAGGACCCGATTTGCAAGCTGTTACAAATTGAGCGTATCAAGTGGATGGAGCAACGTTTTAATAATGCCTTGGCTGCCATCATGGATGGAACTACAGATTCTCTGAAGACTATCAAAGAGGATATTGCCGAACTCGGCGTATTGTCAGAAGACGGTATTTGGAATCTGCTCGCAGACTATCGTGATATTCAAAAGAAAAAGCAATGAATATGAAGATAATAGACGACACACTAATGAATGAACTGGCCGAGAAAGCCAGAAAGTCGCCAAGGCTAAGGATGAACTATAACTTCCACCAGAGTCTTGATGACAAATGTCATAGATTCCTTAATGCATTGGAACCTGGGACTTTTATCCCTGTACATCATCATCCCACAAAGGACGAAACCTTCGTCATCCTAAAGGGCAAAGTGAAGGTTACCACTTATAACGACGAGGGTGAGATATTGGAATCATACACCCTTAGCCATAAAGATGGCCGATACGGAGTTGACATTCCAAAGAACACTTGGCATGGATTGGAGTGCATAGAACCAGCCGTACTCCTGGAATGCAAAGAAGGCCCGTTCGTTGAACACGAAATTGATGGAATACTGGAAATAAAGAAATGAAACTGACTTATATATTCCATAGTGGCTTTGTACTCGAAACAGAACATATCATCTTAGTATTCGACTATTGGTTGGATCCAAGTGGCGTGATGGAAGATGTGCTGCGGAAGCAAAAGCCTATATATGTTTTCTCCAGCCATTTCCACGAAGATCACTTTACAAGGGTTATTTTTGAGTGGAAAAGACAAAAGTCGGATATCACCTACATATTAAGCAAGGATATTCTTAAACACAGAAGAGCCAATAAGGATGATGCTGATGTATGGTTGGCAAAAGGTGGTTCGTGGTCTGATGAAGAGGGTAAACGCATCTTCCACGCAGGCGACTTGAACAACTGGTATGCAAGATTCCTACCTGATGTGGTGCCAGGAGAAACTATCTACAGCGAAGAATTCGACGAGGAGATAGATCCGATAGCCCACGAAAAGCAATATTTGGGCGAGTTGAAAGATATTCGTAAGGTGGCGGATGGTTTCGACCTTGTGATGTTCCCAATAGACGGACGTATAGGTAATGGCTATACCCTCGGAGGCCGACAATTCATCGAGCGTTTCAAGGTCGGCATGTTCGTTCCAATGCACTTCGTAGCCAGCGGCTTCGAATCTTCCTGGCGCATGAAGGAGTTTACGGACGAAAAACAAATTCCATTCTGGGAGATAAAAAGAGAAGGTGAAACTATACTGTTATGACAAGGGGCATGCAACTATTTCTGCTTGCAAAGTTGGCCCTTTCACCATTTGGCATGGAGGTTGTATAATCAATGGATAAAGACGAAAAGAGACTGCTACAAAGGAAACGTTTGATGGACAACAAAGTCTATCAGACGATGAACAATATCACTCGTTACATGGATCGCTACTATCTTGATGCACTCATTGGCGTCATTCCCGGATGGGGCGATATGATCACCTTATTCTGTGTAGTGCCTTTCATCTATTTCTCAACGCATGTTATCAAAAGCATCCCGCTGACTCTTGCAATCATTAACAATGCACTTCGTGATATACTATTGGGTATGATACCATTCTTTATTGGCGACGTTATTGATGTATTCCACCGCGCCAATACAAAGAACATGGCAATGATTCAAGGATTTGTAGACGGTAACGAGACCGTAATAAAGGAAGTGAACCGAAAAGCTATACAATCAGCCGTAGTACTTATCATCCTACTTATACTCATTGCTCTTATGATATGGGCTTTAGTAAGTTTCGGTAGTTACTTGTATTCACTAATCGCTTCTATATTATACTAAAAAAACGCATAATATCGCACATTTTGCGACGTTTTTAGTCAATAATCGTCGATGGCTTTCAGGAACGGTAGTTCAAGCAGTTCATCAACGGGAGTCATCGCCAGAGCATTGTTCTGCTCCTGAGGAAGAGCTGGCAGACGATGACCGCTCTGCGAAGATATAATCACAAATCGGCAATTTGCGGTTGCACAAATTGCCGATTGTTTAGCATTTTCTATGAAAATCGAGAATCAATTCGTCTTTACGCTTATTTCAGATTCTCACGGAAGAAACTCTCCATCTTGTCGTAGGGAATGACGCCGGCCACGTCGTCGTAGAGGTCAACGTGCGAGGCTCCGGAGATGATGAACAGTTCCTTGTTGCCTTCCTTGGCACTCTGTCCCTCCACGTACTTGCCAGTCATCTTTTCAAAAGCATACTCAGAGAAGTAACGCGAGTGGGCCTTCTCGCCGTGTATGAGCAGCACGGGCGTCTCTATCTCGTTGGAAAATGCTAGGATGGGCTGGTTGAGGAACGACTGTGTGGCAGTGACGTTCCAGCCATCGGTCGAGTTGCCGCTGCGCTCATGGTAGCCGCGCTCGTGGGCATAGTAAGCACTGTAGTCCTTGACAAACTGTGGTGCTTCGTCGGGCAGTTCGGCTGGCACACCGCCGGCACGCTTGTACTCGCCCGTCTTGAAGTCCTCCGTGCGCTGGGCAGCCATCGCGCGGCGCTTCTCCATTCGCTTCTCCTTGCTGTCCTCACTCTTGAAGTAGCCTTCGATGTTCACCTTCGTCATGTCATACATTGTCGAGGCGACGGTAGCCTTGATGCGGGGATCAAGGGCCGCGGCGTTCACCGCCATGCCACCCCATCCACAGATACCGATGATGCCGATGCGCTCAGGATCAACATTGTCTTGAACTGAGAGGAAATCGACGGCAGCGAGGAAGTCCTCGGTGTTGATGTCGGGTGAAGCCATACGGCGCGGCTCGCCACCGCTCTCACCCGTGAAAGAAGGGTCGAAGGCAATGGTCAGGAAACCACGCTCGGCCATGTGCTGGGCGTATAGACCGCTCGACTGCTCCTTCACGGCTCCGAACGGACCAGAGACAGCAATCGCTGCCAGCTTGCCCTCGGCACCCTTCGGCGTGTACATGTCGGCAGCGAGTTCGATGCCGTAACGGTTACGGAACGTGACCTTCTTGTGGTCCACCTTGTCACTCTTGGGGAACTTCTTGTCCCACTCCTGAGTAAGATTTAATGTTGTATTCATACTCTCGTTGTTTTGATTGTTGTTGACATTCTTCTGTGTGCAGGCCGTGAGCATTCCGCCCAGCAATGCTGCTGCTAATAAAACGTGTTTCATACCTATAATATTATTTTGTGTCCATTCTTTATATATATTCCATGTGTTGGATGTTACTTAATGTTGTATCTTATCCACACGGAGTCGTCGCCCATCTGGCGGACACTCTTCAGGTGGAGCATATAAGGGCGGATATGATTGGCCTCGATGCCGTCGAAGGCAGCACAGAAACCCTCGCGCCCGTCGATGGCGGCTCCGTAGAGCATGCTCACCTCGTCGAGCAGACCCTCGCGGAGGAAACTGCCGTTGATATGGCCGCCGCCCACCACGCCGATGCGCTCGCTGCCGAACTCACACTGCAGGATGGTGAGGGCACGGATCAGGTCGATAGTCTCTTCGCCCGTGACGATGTAGGAGATCCCCCTCTGACGCAGATAGTCAAGGTATTCGCGCGATGCCTGCTGGCTGACGATACAGATGCGGTCGGGCATGTCGTCCTCCGGCCAGCGCAGGGTGCCATGGGTGTCCACCACCGCCTCCCACCGCTTCGCGTCGTGGCTCCTGTAGAACTCCTCCTTGCCCACAGGCGTAGCGTCTTTCGGCACGAACAGTTCCTTCTTTGCATAGTGGTTCACGGCGGTGGTCTTTCCCTCGATGGTCGTATCGATGCAAAGCATCTCCAATGCCTCGTAGTATTCGTTGCCACCTATCTGCTCCGTCATGGCGCAGTCGATGCGTCCGTCAATTGATGCCATCATGTGGCAAATCACGTAGGGTCTCTTCATATTTCCTTTTGCTTGTTTTGAAATCCGTTGCAAAGGTACGACGAAATCCGTTTCATGAGGTTATCCGAATCGACGGAATACTTACCAATTTTATCTTTTTTCGCTGATAACACCCTTTATTTGGGTTATTTTTAGTAATTTTGCGGCATGATAGCAAAGGATTATCTCTACCTCAGCCACGCCAACGACTACGCGCAGAGCGTAGGAGCCAAGACGTTTCACCCGATGGTGAGCGTTGTAAACTTCGACGAACTGGGTCCGATAGCCCATACGCTTAACAAGATGGGTGATGTGTACGCTTTCTTCGTGCAGGACAATTTCCCCGAGGGCGGACGATACGGCATGGGTGGCTACGAGACGTCGAAGGGCTCGCTAGCAGCCGTCTCACCTGGGCAGATTGTAGGCAAGGAGGATGACGGAACACGCGAGGTGTATCACGGCTGGACGCTGCACTTCGAGGCGGAGTTCATGCGAGGTACGGTATTCGAGCAGCGGCTGCACGACTACCACTATTTCTCCTACAACGTGGCTGAGGCACTGCACACCACCGAGGGCGAGAAACAGTTGCTGTGGCAGCTGATGGCGATGATCCGTCGGTTCATCCAGCACCGCCCGCCGTCACCGCAGACCGACCGCATCCTGCAGGACTATATTCTGCTGGTGTGCGACTATGCCCTGCTGTTCTATCAGCGACAGTTTCAGGATGCCGCCAAGGCACAGGGCGACCTGCTTTCGCGGTTTCAGCGGGTGCTGACCGACTATTACGAGCGGGGCTTGCAGCGGCAGCACGGTCTGCCTAACGTGAAGTACTGTGCTTCAGAACTCTGCCTCTCGCCCAGCTATTTCGGCGACGTGGTGCGCAGTGTCTACGGCGAGAGTCCCACACAGGTCATCCAGCGCTTCATTATCGACCGCGCCAAGAGCCTGCTGGTCAGCGGTCTCAACGCCACACAGACCTCCGATGCCATCGGATTTGAATACCCCCAACACTTCACCCGTTTCTTCAAAAAGCACGCCGGCCTCCAACCCTCGAAATATATCGCCTCGCTGAAGAAATCGTGACAAGTTACTTTACTGTGTCATACTCTTCGTCCACTAAAGGCTTGTATTCTTGATGTAGATGCCTCGCTGGTGGGATTTACTTGTTTTTCTTCTGTTATAGTGAAAAATGCCATTGTGATACTTTCTATTCAATAACATTTATAGTATGTTTCATTTATTATGTTTGCAAAGCTAATTATTTCGAATTACTTTACGTTCATTTTGCGACGTTTTTAGTCAATAATCGTCGAATGAGCCCTATAAAAGCGTAAAAAAAAGAAAACTCGCCGAAATGCAAAAAAGACTGCAAATTGGCGAGTTTTAATACGCAATTCGGATAAAACCTAATTGCGGTTATCACTGATAAACGCTCGGGGTAACCATTATATTTGATTCTTACTTACACTCGTTCAGGATTTCAACGATCTCGTTGGGTGTGAGTTGCCTACAGCAGCCGGGGGTGATGACGGTGCTTTCGGCAATGGCACGGATGATGTCATCATCAAGGCTTATACCCATTTCGGTAAAGGTGGTGGGCAGACCTACCTCGCGGATGAGATCGGCAAGGAAGTCAATGCCCTCGTCGGCATCCTGTACCAGCCAGACTTCCTGCGCCCAACGACGGAACTTTTCTTCTGCGCTCTTGTAGATGTGTCGATAAAGGATAGGATGCAGTACAGCCAATCCCTGACCATGATTACAGTCGGTATAGGCTCCTAGCTGGTGCTCTATCATGTGGCACTGGAAGTCAGTCACCTTGCCAAGTTTCAGAATGCCATTTTCACCCATCGCCGATGCCCACATCAGTTCAGAGCGGGCAAAATCATCGTCGGGATTGGCGATGATGGCCTTCAGGTTCTTGATGACACTACGCTGCACGGCCTCGTTGATGCGGTCGCTGAGATTGCATGTGTGCGGGTGGCCGAAATAGGTCTCCATACAATGGCTCAGCGTATCGAAGGCTCCACTGATGACCTGCTTCATCGGCACCGTCTTCGTCAGGTCAGGGTCGAGGATGGCGAAGTCGGCGAAGCAGCCCCAGAGCGGACTCTTTAGTTTCTTTTCCTCATTCGTAATCACAGCACCATTGTTCTGTTCCGAACCCGTGCCGCTGGCAGTCACGATGACACCGAGCGGGATAAAATCGGTTGGAACGCGCCTGTGCCGAGACTATCTTGCAGCAGTCGCTCACCGAGCCACCACCCACAGCAAGGATGAAATCGACCCTCTGCTCACGAGCCAACCTTGCGCCCTCCTGCACCTTCGCATAAGTGGGATTAGGCATGATGCCACCAAAGTCCGTCACTGTCTTTCCAGCCTCACCCAGCATATCCACAATGCGGTCATACAGTCCCGTGCGTTTCAATGAACCGCCGCCGTAGGCCAGCATTACGTTCTTTCCGTATTTCTGTAACTCCTTCTTCAGCGAGTCCTCAAAACATCCCTGTCCGAAATGAATTCGAACAGGAAATTCATAGTCAAATCTTTTCATCTGTTCAGAGATTCTTATTGAAGTTCCGAGCTTGCTCGCCTGAGCACCGCTGTTCTGATAAATACTGAGCGAAGAACGGAATAATAAACTCGAATGCTTCGCTGACGAACGGAGCGAGGTCGTACATATCGAAGTGGCTGGCCTCTGGGATGACGTGCATCTGCTTCTGGGTATGGGGCACGGCATTGAAAACCTCAGTCGATGCCTCGCGACTCCAGGCGTTCTCGCCCGTGATAACGAGGTAGGGCTTCTTCATGTCCTTCATGATGCTGACCACGTTGTACTTCACCAGTTCCAGCTGGCTCCACGCCACCACCTGATTGGACCAGCGGGGATGTGTGCCGCGCGAACTATAATAATAGGCGGCGCCCTCGTCGAAGGCTCGCGGCATGAAGTTAAGATGCATCAGTCCGCCCTTGCCCTGCTCGTAAGCCTCCTTAGCAGCCTTCACCTCGTCTTCGGGACGGAAGAATCCAGCCATAGCCGATTTCGAGATGTCGGCGATGGCGGGCACAATGGCCGTAATGGCCTTCAGTCGAGGCTCTTTCACACCGGCCACCGACATATACGAGCCACTCCCGCAGATTCCCAAGCCGCCAATACGGTCGTTATCGACATAAGGAAGACTCATAAGAAAGTCCACGGCCCCCTCAATGTCGCTCTCCTTCACGTCAGGCAGTTCCTGCTGACGAGGCTCGCCCTCGCTTTCGCCGAAGTATGTACCGTCGAACACCAGCGTCACGAAGCCTGCTGCCGTCAGCCGCTCGGCATATACCGACTGTGCCTGCTCCTTCACTGAGAGCATCGGTCCTGTTACCACCACTGCTGGGTAGTTCTGACTGAGATTAAAACCTGCGGGCAGGCGAAGCAGTCCTGCCATCCGCGTACCTAACTGTTTGTTGACGAATACCACCTTTTGAGTTTCCATATTTGTTTCTGCTTTTGTTGCGCCGCCCACCATCAGGAGGAAGCACAGGGTTAATACTAATTTCTTCATTGTATTCTTTCCGTTTACAAATTATGCTCTATCAACCATTCACCCACGAGGTTGACAATCTCAGCATTGTTCTTCTCCTGGAACATGAAGTGGCTGTTGCCGAAGATCTGTTTCTCGGGCAGATAGATGACCATGGCATCGCCGCCGTCGGCATTATACTGCTTGGCGAAGTCGCGGCACTGCTGGAGCACCATTTTCCAGAACCCTGTGGATTGGATGTCATCGGGACCATTCTCAATGTAGTCACCAAAGAGGAACAGCATCGGAACCTTCGCAGCTACGATTTTCTTGTAGGTGTCACTGCCTATCTCGGGAGCAAAGCCCGGTTCCACGGCGATGATGGCGGCCATATTGTCCGTGTCCGTCGCCCAACCCACGCGACCGCCCTGCGAGTGAGTCACGTAGATGCTCTTCCTG
>ONAK01000107.1 GCA_900315765.1 uncultured Prevotella sp.
GAGACTGGTCTCCCAGTAGGGGATGTCGATGCCGTAGGTCTGCTTTATTTTTGTCTTGTCGAGCACGCTGTAGTGAGGGCGTGCTGCAGGGGTAGGATACTCGGCGGTGTGTAGCGGACGTACACGGCACGAAGTGATGCCTGCAATGCGATGGATGGCCTTGGTGAAGTCGTACCACGAAATGACACCCTCGTTACTGAAGTGATAAATGCCAGGAACAACCCCCTTGTTGATAGCCGTAAAGATGGCCACCGCCAAGTCGCGAGCATAAGTAGGTGTGCCTATCTGGTCGAAGATGACACCCAGCTCGGGCTTCTCTTTACCCAGGCGAATCATAGTCTTTACAAAATTGTTGCCAAAGGTAGAGTACAGCCATGCTGTGCGTATAATCATGCTCTTCTTGCATCCTGCCAGCACAGCCTCTTCGCCTGCCAGCTTGGTGCGGCCGTAAGTGCTGTTCGGACAAACGCTGTCGGTCTCTACATACGGACGGTGATTGGTGCCGTCGAACACGTAGTCGGTAGATATCTGTATCATCCATCCGCCGCGCTTCTCGATGGCTTTGGCCAGATATTCCGGCGCTGTAGCGTTCAGTTTCATGCACAGTTCCTGGTTCTCCTCGGCCTTGTCGACGGCGGTATAGGCGGCGCAGTTCACGATGCCGTCAATCTCGTTTTCCTCAACAAACCGGTTGATGGCAGCCTCGTCGGTTATGTCCAACTCAGCCACATCTGTATTAAAAAAGGTATGCTGGAGATTCTCCTTCTCCAGCAGTTGCATCTCGTTTCCAAGCTGTCCGTTGCATCCGGTTATCAATATCCTCATACGCTTCTATTCTTTTTTGGCACGGATTCACGCGGCTCTCTTTTAGAGAAGCGCTGCTTTTCTGATGCGCAGCCAGCCGTGTCTTTTATTAAAAGCCGTGTTAATCCGTGCCTAAAATTTCTTTACTCGAATTTCAGTCCTTCTTCTTTGTCTTTTTTGTAATAATCAGAGAGCATGCCGATAAAGGTGGTTATCTCCTTAACGGCGTGTGCGGTGTCGGGCGATATGTTCTTTTTCTGCAGGCGCAGCAGCATCACTCCGTAGAGCGAGTTAAAACAGGTCTCAATCTCGTTCTCCTCCTTGTTGGCACCGCGGTTGCGCAGCTCTACAATAAACGGCAGCACCTTGTAATAGGCGGTGTTGTAGAATGGAAATTTGCTCGACTGTAGCAGCTGGGTGTGCAACTCTATCAGCATCTGCATCGTAACCTTGTTTATCTGCAGATGTCCCTGCTCTCGACACCCCTCCTGATTCATCATGCGTATCAGATTGCCAAACCAGTCGGTCTCCTCTTCTTTCTGTTCTTCGGTATAGTCGAATCGCTCTATATACTCGCGCTTAATGCGCTGTAGCGAGCAGTCGAATGCTCGCACCGTGTCCTCCATCTGCCACATGTAAAGCAGATATTCGGCAATGTTCTTCTTTCTTAACTCGTTTGCTATATACATTATTATATACGTAAGTGGCTTAGAACAGTCTGACGAGGTTAGTTGTCAGTCCAAACAGCATCACGATACTGCCTATGATTACAGCCACACCAATTATTTTATTAATCAACTTAATACCGTTTGTATCGAATTTTGTGCGTATCTGGTCTACCAGCCATGTCAGTCCCCACCACCACAGCAATGCGCCTGCAACGATGCTTGCAAAGCCTACAATCATCTCGAACGGATGGTTGGGCAGCACAAATGCAAACTGGGCATACATGGCGATGAACAGGAAGATGATGAGCGGATTAGAGAATGTTACCAGAAACGCCGTCCACGAGTTGTACCACAGCGTGCCTTGCTGCTTTCCGCTTTGGTGCATCTTCTGCGTGGGGTCGGTATGATAGGTGTACCAGCCGAAGCATAGCAACAAGATGCTACCACCCATCTGCAGATAGAATCTGTTCTGATCGTTGGTGATAAAGTCCATGACGAACGACATACCGAAACCGGCTATCGCAGCATATATGATGTCGCTTGCCGCAGCACCCAGTCCTGTGGCAAAACCAAACCATCGGCCTTTGTTAAGTGTGCGCTGTACGCAGAGTATTCCAACGGGCCCCATAGGCGCGCTGGCAATCACACCGATCAACATCCCTTTGAAGATGAAATCTAATATATTTATTGGTATATGAATTGGCATAACGGGTGCAAAGTTACGAAAATTTTTCCTCTTTCGTTTGATTTTAGTCATTCTTTTATAAAATAATGGTTAATTTCCGTAAAAAGTCAATTGTTCTGCTGCTTTTTTAGTAATTTTGTGCCTTGAAATAAAAAAGATTCTTAAACGACTAATAAACTTATTATAATTATGAACGAACAAAATGCAGCTCTTAAGCCCTACGTTATAGGCTTAGACTTAGGTGGCACAAACTCTGTTTTCGGCATTGTTGATGCCCGTGGTGAAATCAAAGCAACAACAGCCATTAAGACTGGTAACTACAATACGGCCGAGGAATATGTCGATGCTTGTGTAGAAGTACTCAGGGTGATCATCGATCAGGTTGGTGGTATCGAGAAGATTAAGGCCATGGGTATTGGTGCTCCTAACGGAAACTATTATAACGGCACCATCGAGTTCGCTCCAAACCTGCCTTGGGCTCACAATGGTATTGTGCCTCTGGCAAAGCTGTTCAGCGAGCGCCTCGACAATATCCCCGTTGCGCTTACCAACGATGCCAATGCCGCTGCTATCGGCGAGATGGTATATGGCGTGGCTCGCGGCATGAAGAACTTCATCGTTATCACTCTTGGTACTGGCGTTGGTTCTGGTATCGTTGTTAATGGTCAGCTTCTTTACGGTCACGATGGTTTCGCAGGCGAGTTGGGTCATGTAACAATGGTTCGTGGCGAGGAAGGTCGCTCATGCGGTTGCGGTCGCACCGGATGCCTTGAGGCTTATTGCTCGGCCACTGGTGTAGCACGCACAGCACGCGAATTGCTGGCAAAGACCGACCGTCCATCACTGCTTCGCGAGATGAAACCCGAGGATATCACATCGCTCGACGTGTCAATCGCAGCTGGTAAGGGCGACGAGCTGGCTAAGGAGATCTACGAGTTCACCGGTAAGATGCTTGGTGAGGCTTGTGCCGACTTTGCAGCTTTCTCTTCTCCTGAGGCATTTATCTTCTTTGGAGGTATGGTTAAGGCTGGCGAGCTGATCATGAAGCCAATTCGCGAGGCTTACGAGGCTCACGTACTGAAGATTTTCAAGAACAAAGCCAAATTCCTGGTCAGCGGTCTCGACGGCGCCAGCGCAGCTGTTCTTGGTGCCTCTGCCATCGGCTGGGAGGTTTAATTCTTTTTAGACACATAGTTCTACAGATGGACGTTAAAGCCAAGTTTCACCTCGAAGGTGTTGGCTTTAACGTCTTCATAGTATTTGTAGTGGGTGCGTCGGGCGTAGTACGAGCCTGACAGTTCTATGCTCCAGTTCTTAGCGATGTCGAATTCTGTAATAGGATTGATTACCAGCAGCGCAGCATTTCCTTTGTCACCCTGCGAGTTTAGGTGCAGCATGTCGTGCTCGGTAAGCGATGTGAAGTCTGTGTCAGGATCATAACCTTTCCAGGTGTAGATGCGATAGTAGTGTGCGTTTAGGATAAAGCGGCCAAAGTGGCGCATCTCCATGTGCGTCTTGGTCTTTATGCTAAATCCGCTACCCATGTTGTAGTCGCGGTCTATCACGTTGTAGTAGTCGCTCTTGGTGCCGCCCAGCAGAATACCGTTCAAGAAGATGCGCTGCTCCAGGCGCGACAGCATGCCAACTTCGGGCATCTGAATGATAGCGCCTGGACCAAATGCAGCTGCCTCGCTGATGCGGTACGGAGTGAGATCGGATCCGTTCTTAACAGGCTTTGAGTCAAAGTAATCAAAGTGTTGATACAATCCGAACTCGGCGCGTATGTTCTTGCGCTCAATCATCGGCGTGCTCCACAGACGGCCCATCAGGTGCACTTGGTTTAGTATCGGCTGATTTGAAGACAGGCCAAACGTCAGCTCGGTTTCAAAGAAGTCGTATGGTACATTGTGTGCGTCCTCGTTAATCGGGTCGCCGTATTTCAATGCGAAGTTGATGTATGGATTATGTTCGCCCTTAAACAGTTCGCCGTTGTCGGCCAGATAGCGATTGCCGGCCGAAATCGATATCTCAACCGGGTTGCGATTGTAGTCGTGATAGCGATAGTGATTGCTGCGCACGGTCCATGCATCACCCGTGGCCAGTCGTTTCAGCGTACCCATGGGGTTCAGCACGGTAGCACCAAATTCTCGCCAGAAGCGCGGCCAACCACTCTTTGAGTCGTCGAGGAAGATGCGGCTCACGCGGTTGGTTATTTCACCGATGCAGATACCACCAAAAGTGGTGGCTATCAGGTCGTTGAGTGCCGGTGGCTCTATCTCTCCCAGGAATTCCCACTCAAGCGAACCTATCATTGCATAAGGTGCCGACTCCCAGAACGACAGTCCCTGCGCGCGGGCCGAATTGAAGTAGAGGTTGCCGTGGTAGGGGTGCATAAAGAGGTTGGTTGAGAATACGTCGTTGTCCCACACAAATCCGTTTTTGAAGTTCTCGCTCCAGGTATGCAGCGTGGTCTGTGCAAAGTCTTGATTGGTGATAATGCGATCGAAGAAGTGCACAAATGCATTCACGCCCGTAACCTGTCCCAGCGCCCACCAAGGGTGTTTCTTGCCGAGTCCTGGCGTCATCAGCGAGTCGGCCGGTGTCTTGGCCTCGGTGCGATGTATTACTGCCGACTGTCGGTTAGCATTGTGTGGATAGCGGAATGTCAAGCCCGCCTCTGCCAGAAAACGATGGCGATACTTCTCCTGATGATAATAGTAATGGGTGTCGCCGTAACCTACCGATGCAAACAATCCCATGTTTCGGTTCAGCTGATAGTCGGCATTGATGCGTGCCTGAAGCGAGAACAACTGCGACGGGGCCTCGTCGCTCTGCTTCTTGAATGTCTCGATGTGATAATAACCGATATCACCGCTCAGCGACAGCTTAGGGGTTATCTGCTTGTACTGCCCCAATCGATAGAAGATGCCGCCCGAGAAGTGGTCGTCGAATCCCATAAAGTGGGTGCCTAAACCTATTATGCTATAGGTGCTACGGTTGCGGAATCGCACGGCACCATTTATCTTGGTGCTTGTGCCGCCATAGACCATGAAATCTACGGTGGTACTGGGGTTCACGTTCATCAGTCCTATCTTGCGCCCTGAGGTGTCTTTTGTGTAGTTGATGATACCCACCTGCCAGCCCTTGGGGTGCGATGTGGCCACATTGATGACGCCTAGCTGCAAGCCGTTAAGCTCGTTGGTGTAGTTGTATGCGCCCAGCTGCATGCCGCTCATGGTGCCTGCCGACACGTTTAGAATTCCTGACAACTGCAGACCCTTTTCTACACCCAACGTAATGTTGGTGATAGCACTCAACTGCATGCCGCGCAGCGGGGTAGACGATATGTTAGAGAAACTCGATAGTTGCAGGCCCTTCACGTTCCTTGCGTAGTTCGACAGGATGTTCAGTTGTACGCCTTTCAGCGAGTCGGTGTGGTTAGTGAAGCCGATGCTCAGGTTGGTGATGTGTGTAGAGTCGACCTTGTTAGTCTTGCCGAAGTCGATGGACAAGCCGTGTCCATGTTGTGCTGTAGCGGCCACTGCAGTTGATAGCCAAAAGCACAGGGTCGTAAGTCTTTGATTAGATCTCATCATACGTTGAATATTTATTATTTTCTGCAAACATATAAATAATTTTTTAATAATCCCGTTTTTATACGAAATATTTTCTTTAGGCATGAATTATTTAATGTGAATTCTATCCTTGAGTATCTTCGGGGCTCCCCCTCCCTTTGTCATGTCGAGCGTCCCAACCCCTATTGTCATGTCGAGCGCCCCAACCCCTATTGTCATGTCGAGCGTAGTCGAGACATCTCTGCGGCTCGCCGCTTGCGCCCAAAGGCGCATTTATGAGATCTCTCCACGTTGGTCGAGATGACAAGGATGAGGAAGGAGAGTCGAGATGACAAGGATGAGGAAGGCTTGGTAATCTTTACCTCTCGCTCAGCTTCGCAAGTAAAGCTTGAGAAAGTTGAGTTATCTGATATGACTCTGCAGGGCGTTGTAGAGCGTGCGCGGGGCGACGTTGAGATTGTGGGCGGGGATGCGTACGGCGGCGCCTTGCATGGAGATGGCGTCGAGCTTTTGCATGAAACGGCGCCAACGACTGGTTTCTATCTGCTGATAGCGCCTGTTCTCGTGCAGGTAGATATCGAACGACAGTGCACCCTTAAAACTGAAATCTTCAATCCTCTCGATGTCATCCCAGTAGAAGATGCGCTGGCACTTCAAACTGAAATCGTAAACCTGCAGCTGACTGCTGGTGATGACCACAATCGGCGTGTGGCGGATGTAGAGTATCAGCTCAGTAAAACCATGGAAGATGGTGACGTAAGTCACGAAAATTGCACTAATGATTAAGACAATCTCGGCGAAATGATTGAATTCTTCTGAACTAGTTGGGGCATCGATGGGGATGGTAAAATAGCAGATGGCCCAAAAGAACAAAGTGCCTATGGATAATACCAAGGCTTTTGTGATAGCTTTCCAACGGCTTATGTAGAATTCTGTCATATTAAGAGTTTTTTAAGTTTT
>ONAK01000105.1 GCA_900315765.1 uncultured Prevotella sp.
AGGTTTGGTATCGCCATCAGCGCATTCATGCAGTCGGCAATATTCCAGATAATGTCAAGATTGATAATCGAACCGAAGAAGAGCGACACTATAAAAAGAATGCGATAGAATCGGTTGGTTTTTCTGCCTTCCAGATAGTTTACGGCACTCTCGCCATAGTAGCTCCAGCCAATGATGGTGCTGAATGCAAACGTAAGAATACCGAATGCTAACAGGGGCGCACCTACATATGGAATCTTTGAGAAGGCTACCTTGGTAAGGGCTGCGCCATCGGCGTAAGTAATGTCGGGGTAGGCTAAAATGCTGCTTACCAATACTAAACCTGTAAGTGCGCAGATAACTACGGTGTCCCAGAAAGTGGCTGTGCTCGAAACCAAGGCCTGACGCACTGGGTTGCGCGTCTGGGCTGCTGCTGCTACAATAGGGGCACTACCCAGTCCGCTTTCGTTACTGAACAAACCACGGGCGATACCATAGCGGGCGGCCATCATAACTGTGGCACCAACAAGCCCTCCTCCAGCAGCCGATGGGTTGAATGCCGATTCTGTTATCAGCTGTATGGCTGGCCACACATAACTGCAGTTTATGCACAGTATCACTATGCATCCCAGTACGTATAGTCCGGCCATAAACGGTACCAGTATGGTGCATACTTTTGCAATCATCTTTACTCCTCCAAGTATAACAAGTGCCGAAAGCAGACAAACTATCATGCCAATTATCCATGGGCTTATGCCGAATGTCTCTTGTGCCAGTAGTGCTATCGAGTTAGCCTGCACTGTGCATCCTATTCCGAATGATGCCAATGCAGTGAATATTGCAAAGAGTATTCCCAACCATCGCATGTTCAGTCCGCGCTCCAGCACATACATCGGTCCTCCGTATGTACATCCGTCGTCACCTTTTACGCGATACTTGACGGCCAGAAGTCCCTCTGCATATTTTGTCGACATTCCGAAAACACCTGTAAGCCAGCACCACAGTACGGCTCCGGGACCGCCAAGTGCCACAGCTGTTGCCACTCCCACTATGTTTCCTGTTCCTATTGTTGCAGCCAGTGCGGTGGCAAGTGCTCCAAACTGACTAACGTCACCATCGGCCTTATCGTCTTTCTTTATCGACAGACGTATGCCGGTCAGCAACTTACGCTGTGGAACACGTAGTCTTATAGTAAGGAATAGGTGCGTGCCAAGTAGCAATATAATCGTTGGCCATCCCCAAAGGTATGTGCTCAAAAGTGAGAAAAAGTCGCTTATTGGTTCCATTTTTGCTATAATTTTGCTTCTTTGCGGTGCAAAAATACAAAAAAAGTTTCAAAAACATGACGTTTTTTAAAAAAAATGTCTTATCTTTGCGGCGGTAATCATAAAACGTAACCAAGTGTTTCGATGAAAAAAACTATTTTAACTATATCAGCCCTATTGATGGTGTGTCTGGCTTTCTACGGTTGGAAACCTTTATTGGTGCGTCCTTCGAGTCCCCAGATGCAGACCTATTTTCATGAGTCAGAAGTCCTTGGAACCATGCCTGCCGATAGCGCCAGCCGTTTCATTGTCAATTTCATGGGCTACACCATGCTCAACCCTCGTGCCAAGCTTGATCCCCTCTATCCCGAAATAGAGTCCAATATCTACGATTACTCTGTATCGCATTGATATTTTAAGCCCAGAGAACGCGAAATATACACGAAAAAGTATTAATTCGTGTAAATTCGTGTGTTTCGTGCCTATTTTTTTTTATCTTTGCAGCCATAAACGAGAAAAATAGAGGATGAAACTATATAGCGACGAAGAGTTAGCAGAGATATTAAATCAGGAAATATTCCATCAGATAAGTGAAGCCGCAGACCGTCTGGGGCTGGAGTGTTATGTGGTGGGAGGATATGTAAGAGACATATTCTTGGAACGTCCATCGAACGATATTGATGTCGTTGTGGTGGGCAGTGGCATCAAGGTGGCTGAGGAACTGAAGCGCATGGTGGGTAAGAAAGCGCATCTTAGTGTGTTTAAGAACTTTGGTACAGCCCAGGTGAAGTTCTGGCAGAAGGGTACAGAATACGAGGTGGAGTTTGTGGGGGCTCGAAAGGAAAGCTACAGTCACGACTCGCGCAAACCTATCGTAGAGGATGGTACGCTGGAGGACGATCAGAATCGTCGCGACTTCACCATCAACGCGATGGCCATCTGTCTGAACAAAGCACGTTTCGGTGAACTGGTTGATCCGTTTAACGGATTGGCTGACTTGGAGGATGGCATTATTGCTACACCCCTGGAGCCGGGTATTACCTTTAGCGACGACCCGTTGCGCATGATGCGATGCATTCGTTTTGCGACCCAGTTGAACTTCGAGATAGAATCAGAGACATTCGAGGCGCTGGAGCGCATGAACGACCGTATAAAAATAGTGAGTGGCGAGCGTATCAAGGACGAGCTGAACAAGATTATCATGGCGCCTCACCCCAGCATAGGTTTTGAATACCTGCAGCGTAGCGGTCTGCTACAGCTGATACTGCCTGAACTGTCGGCTCTTGATATCGTGGAGGAGAAGAACGGGCGTAAGCATAAGAATAACTTCTATCATACGTTGGAGGTGCTTGAGAATGTGTGTAAGCACTCTGACAACCTGTGGCTGCGATGGTCGGCGATACTACACGACGTGGGGAAAACCAAGTCGAAACGCTGGGATGGTAACGTAGGTTGGACATTCCATAACCATAATCTGATAGGTGCCAAGATGGTGCCGCAGATATTCCGCAGACTGATGCTACCCATGGACATGAAGATGAAGTACGTGCAGAAGCTGGTGGAGATGCACATGCGCCCCATCGTAATAGCTGACGACATTGTTACCGACTCGGCCGTGCGCAGACTGCTGAATGATGCGGGTGAGGATATAGAAGACCTGATGATGCTGTGCGAGGCTGACATCACATCGAAGAACGAGGTGCGCAAAAAGATGTTCCTTGAGAACTTTCGTATGGTGCGAGAAAAACTGGCTGACCTGAAGGAGAAGGACTATAAGCGACTGTTGCAGCCCGTGATTGACGGTAATGAGATTATGCAGATGTTTAACCTCAAACCGAGTCGCGAAGTAGGTACGCTGAAGCAGTATCTGAAGGATGCTGTATTAGATAATAAGGTAGAGAACGAGCGTGAACCGCTGATGGCTCTGCTGATGGAAAAAGCAAAAGAAATGGGATTAGTGAATAGTGATTAGTGAATAGTGAATAGTGATGGGGAGTGTTTTGGAGGAGAAAAGCTTTCAGTTCGCAATCAGAATTGTAGAATTGAATCGCATTCTAAGAGATAATAAGAAAGAGTTCGTGATGTCTAAACAGATATTACGATCAGGAACTTCGATAGGTGCTAATGTCGCTGAAGCGCAATATGCTCAATCGAAGGCTGACTTCTTGACAAAAATGCATATATCATTGAAAGAAGCTAATGAGACCCAATATTGGTTAAGATTATTGTATGCTACTAATTATATTGACGAATCGCATCGTTCGTATTTGAGCGATTGTGACGAATTATTACGTCTGCTAACAGCAACTTGTAAAACTACAAAACAATAGAAATATGAAACGGATACTACTAGTACTATTCACTATTCACTATTCACTATTCACTTTTTCGAATCCTGTTGACGATTTGCTGGAGAGAATCGACAAAGGGGCTTCGAAGAAGTTCAAAACGGAGTTGGTAAAGAGTGATAAGGACTTTTTTGAGCTCGACCAACAGGGGCAGAAGGTGGTGATCCGCGGTAACTCGTGGGTGAACATCGCCTCGGGACTTAACTGGTATCTGAAGTACTACGCTGGGGTACACCTGAGCTGGAACCAGATGCAGGCAAAGCTGCCCGCCGTGATGCCTAAGGTACAGAAAAAGGAACGCCATGAGACCGACCTGACACTGCGCTACGATTTCAACTACTGCACATTCAGCTACTCGATGGCGTTCTGGGACTGGAACCGCTGGGAGAAGGAGATTGACTGGATGGCGCTGCACGGCATCAATCTGCCACTGGCCATTGTGGGCGAAGAGTGCGTGTGGCGAAACATGCTGCTGAAACTGGGATATAGCGAGAAAGAGGTGGGCGAGTTTATTGCCGGACCTGCTTTCCTGGCTTGGTGGGAGATGAATAACCTGGAAGGGTGGGGCGGCCCGCTGCCCGCTTCGTGGTACGCACGACAGGAGAAACTGCAGAAACAGATTCTGGCCCGTATGAAGCAGTTGGGCATGCACCCCGTGCTGCCAGGCTACTGCGGAATGGTGCCTCACGATGCTAAGCAGCGTCTGGGACTGAACGTGGCCGATGCAGGGCTGTGGAACGGATTCCAGCGCCCAGCAAACCTGCTGCCTACTGACTCCAGATTCAGTGAGATTGCTACCTTATATTATAACGAACTGACCAGACTGTTTGGTAAGGCTGATTACTACTCGATGGACCCCTTCCACGAGAGTAACGATGACCCTTCTATCGACTATGCCAAGGCTGGAGAGGCTATGATGCAGGCCATGAAGAAGGTGAACCCAAAGGCTGTGTGGGTGATTCAGGGATGGACAGAAAACCCGCGCCCACAGATGGTAGATGGTATGAAGACTGGCGACCTGTTGGTGCTTGACCTGTTCTCAGAGTGCCGCCCCATGTTTGGCATCCCAAGCATCTGGAAGCGCGAAGAGGGATACAAACAGCACGAGTGGTTGTTCTGTATGCTTGAGAACTTTGGTGCCAACGTAGGCCTCCACGGTCGTATGGATCAACTTCTGGACAACTTTTATGCTGCCAAAACCCACCACCCAACACCCACCACCCAACACATGAAAGGTATCGGCTTTACCATGGAGGGAAGTGAGAACAACCCAGTGATGTTTGAACTGATGAGTGAACTGCCCTGGCGCCCTGAGAAGTTTACCAAAGAGGCATGGATAAAAGACTATGTGAAGGCACGCTATGGCGTGGCCGATGCTGCCATCGAGAAGGCTTGGCAGATACTGGCAGCTTCTATCTACAACTGTCCTGCAGGCAATAATCAGCAGGGCCCTCACGAGAGTATCTTCTGCGGACGTCCGACCCTTAACAACTTCCAGGCATCAAGCTGGTCGAAGATGAAAAACTACTACGATCCGTCGGCAACGCTTGAGGCTGCGCGCCTGATGAACAGTGTGGCTGAAAAATATCGTGGCAATAACAATTTTGAATACGACTTGGTGGATATCACTCGTCAGGCATTGGCCGATCAGGCTCGTAAACAGTATCAGCATACCATTGCCGATTACAAGAGCTTTGACAGAAAGGGCTTTGATAAGGATGCCAAGCGTTTCCTGGATATGTTGCTGCTGCAGGACAAGCTGCTGGGTACACGCACCGAGTTCCGTGTAGGGCACTGGACTCAGGATGCTGTGAACGCAGGAAACAATGCTGCAGAGAAGAAGCTGTATGAGTGGAATGCGCGCGTACAGATAACCACTTGGGGTAATCGCTACTGTGCTGATACAGGCGGTCTGCGCGACTATGCCCATAAGGAGTGGCAAGGACTGCTTAAAGATTTCTACTATGTGCGCTGGAAGGCTTATTTCGATGCTCTGGCAGCACAGATGAAGGCTCAGACAGGTACACAGCCTGAACTGCTGGGTGGCGGAGAGAATGCTACGAAAACAGCCGCCGAGCTGTTTGCGATGGCTCTGCCACAGGAGGTGAAGCTTGACTACTATGCGATGGAAGAGCCTTGGACGCTCGACCAGACACCCTACAGTGCCACCCCAGAGGGCAGTCCTGTAGATGTAGCCAAAGAGGTGATGGAACTAATTCATAATTGACAATTGATAATGATGAAGAGTCAGAGATTACTAAGTCTGGATATTCTGCGCGGTATCACCGTGGCAGGGATGATTTTGGTGAACAATGGTTGGGGAGAGTCGTTCGAGATGTTGGGCCACTCTGAGTGGAACGGTATGACACCATGCGACCTGGTGTTCCCTTTCTTCCTGTTTATTATGGGTATCTCGTGTTATCTGTCGCTGGTGAAGTCGGAGTTTAAACCTACGCCACAGGTTATCCGACGCGTTGTAAAGCGCACCGTGCTGCTGTTTGCCATCGGACTGTTTATCAACTGGTTCGACAATGCCATCTGGGGCGATGTGTTGTGCTTCGGACATCTGCGCATCTGGGCTGTGATGCAGCGCATCGCACTCTGCTACGGCATCGTGTCGCTGTTTGCCTTGTTCTGCAACCATAAGTACACCCTGCACACCATTGCAGCACTGTTGGTAGTCTACACCGCTATATTACTGTTGGGCAACGGCTATTCCATGGATGCCAGCGAGAACATTCTGGCTCAGGTAGACTTGAAGCTGTTTGGCTACGACCATCTATATAATAAGAGTGCTGTTGACCCTGAGGGACTGGTAGGCACCATCTCGAGTGTGGCTCATGTGCTGCTGGGATTCTATTGTGGTATGCAGATACGTAAGCGCGAGACGATTGAACAGAAGGTTATAGCTCTTTTCGTAGTTGGTGCCATAGGTGTGATAGGTGGATACCTGCTAAGTTACGGACTACCTCTGAACAAACGTATCTGGAGCCCCAGTTACGTGCTGATGACATGCGGACTGGCATCGCTGTTGCAGGCCCTGCTGATGTATATTATCGATATACAGCAGAAAAGCGGTTGGACCACCTTCTTCCACGTGTTTGGCGTGAACGCACTGGCACTGTATGTGTCGAGCGAGCTTTTGGCTATTTTGTTAAATAATATCGGAGTCTCTACGGTGGTGTATGATGCCATACATTCCGTTATCCCTGCACTCAAGTGGGCATCGCTGGCCTATGCTGTATATTTCGTATTGTTGAACTTTGCGATAGGCTATGTGCTTTACAGAAAGAAAATCTATATTAAACTGTAGATATATTTGTATTATTAATTTAATTCTTAAAAAACTGTTATGAAAAAGTTTTTGATGATTGTTAGCGTGATGATGTTCAGTATGACATCTTTCGCTCAGGTAGGTAAGACAACTTTTGGTGCACACTTCGACTACATGATTGACTCGCCTAATAACGCCGGTCTTGGTGCAAATGTAGGCTACGAGTTCATGAATAATGTTCGTGGTGTTGGCCAGTTCGATTATTTCTTTAAGAAAGACGGTGTGAGTGCCTGGAACGTGAATGCCAATGTAGAGTACCTGTTCCGCATACCTAACAGCACTGTTATC
>ONAK01000104.1 GCA_900315765.1 uncultured Prevotella sp.
TAATTTTGTTTTAATTAAAAGGGTTGTAAAATTTATTCCTCTTCCTTAAAACCTCTTCCTTAGTCGTAGTATTGCGGTGTTAGCCTCGAGAATTTTTCTAGTAGGCCTACAAAAAATATTCCTCTGGCTTGTCCGCAATTTTTAGATGCCTTTCTTGGTCTTGCATCTATGATGCAAAGGTACGAAAAATATTTGAACTGTGCAAATTTTTTTGGCAATTATTTTTTTTTAAAAAGATACGTATCCAACTTATTCACTTATTCACTTTGGACATTTACATTTTGTATTTCTCATAAACATGCATTATATAATTTATATATATTATAATATATATAAATTTAGTATTAGATATAGTCTATCTCCACAAAAACTTCCATTATGTATTTCGAAAACCTTAATGTCCAAAGTGAATAAGTGAATAACCTGTAAATAGACTGCGATATCACAATGACATCTTGAAGGGCTATCCGAAAGATGGAACTTGCATGGGTGAAAGTTAACGGGGGAAAATTACCCCTCGTTGAATACAAGGACTCCAAGGGTGAGCTTCGCCCTTGTTACTCTCTATCGAAAACCGAGACGCTCTACATCGCAACTTAAGTTTAAAGACGATATGCGCGCCAAGCTGGTGCTGCGATGTGAGGAACTGGAGCTCGAACGAAGTTCAAGGTCGCGTTTATTAACGCCTAAAAGATATAATAATTCATAATTTCCAAAGGAAATTGAAAATAATTAATTACCTTTGCATAGTTAAACGATAAAAAATGGGCTTTATGAAGAAAATTCTATTTATTACTATAGCTTTGATCATGCCTATGTTCATGCTTGGACAATCGTATTCGGCACTCTGGAAGAAGGTGAAGGAGGCCGAAGAGAAAGATCTGCCCAAGACTCAGTATGAGGTGCTGCAGCAGATAGTGAAGAAAGCCACTAAAGAGGCGCAATACGGACACCTGCTGAAGGCGGAGCTGATGGGGGCACAGGCGATGACTGCCATCGCACCCGACTCGCTGAAACCCGAGGTTGACCGCATCGTGGCGCGATACAATAATGCGAAAAACGAGGTGCTCAGACTGGTGTACCAGACGGTGCTGTATCAGATTGCCAGCGACCAGTATAGTCTGAAACTTGACATCAAGAAACCACAACTAACGCCCGAGGTGTGCAAGCTGTTGGCCAAGACCAAGGAGCGCACGTTTGAGCCGTTTGTGGTGATGGGCGCCGATGCCTCCGTCTTTGGCAACGACATGCTGAGCGTGATTGGCGGTGAACTGGGAGAGATAAAGACCCTGCGCGCCTATTACAACCAAGTGGGCAACCAGAAGGCCGTGAGCCTGCTGGACGCCAACCTGGCTATTCAGGATTATCACAACATGCCATACACCACGCCTAAAGCCGAGCGCATAGCCTATATAGACCATGCCATCGAAAAGTGGGGCAAGTGGAAGGTGATGAACGAGTTGCGCAATGCCAAACAGCTACTGACGAACCCGCAGTTCAGACTGACATACGGTATGATGACGGCCCGTCCGATGCAATCGCAGCGGGTGGCGCTGGATAACCTGCGCCATCTCTCGGAGCTGACCATGACGGTGTATCCCGTGAACTGCGAGGGCGACATCGAACACTCGCCATCGTCGGAGAAAGGGTGGGCTAAGATACAGCCTCTGCTGGGCAAACCAGTGATGAGCGAGACCAAGCACTTTGAGGCGCACCCCGACTACGAGCTGTTTGACGATTCGCTGACACTCGACGGGCTGCCCGTGGGCATGTATCTGGTAGAGTTTAAAACCAACCCCGAGACGGAGGTGGTACGCACGCTGTATCATGTAACCAACGTGTACACCATCGCCGAGACGCAGCCCAACGGAAAGATACGCTACGTGGTGGTGAACGCCACAACAGGACAGCCCATTGCTGGTGCCCACCTGAAGATAAAGGAGAGGGTTACATATCGCGAGGAGAAGACATACACTGGCACCACTGATGCCAAGGGCGAGTATATGTTCCCCACCAAGGACGTGACGCGCCAGCGCAGTGTGTTTGCCTATACCGACACAGACAAAGCGGGCAACGTGCTCAGTGGCTCGGGCAGATACGAGTTCTACGAGGCCGACCGCGTCATCAAGCAGACCGCCATATTTACCGATCGCAGCATCTATCGCCCTGGTCAGCAGGTTCACGCCTCGGCTATGGTCTATCAGGTGGTGCACGGCATAGAGCAGACGGTGTGCGCCAAGCAGGCGGTGACGTTTGTTCTGCGCGATGCCAACTATAAGGTGGTGGGCGAGAAGAAGGCCGAGACCGACGAGTTTGGTGTGGCTGCAGTTGACTTCACTCTGCCATCGAGCGGATTAACGGGCGAGTTCTACGTAATGGTGAACAACAACTCGCAGCGCATACGCGTAGAGGAGTATAAGCGCCCCACATTCCACGTAGACTTTGACGAATACAAGGAGGCTTACAAGGCTGGCGATACAATCGACGTGAAGGGTACGGCAATGAGCTATGCAGGTGTGCCTGTGCAGGATGCCAAGGTGAGCTACAAGGTGATGCGCCGTGCTGCATTCTGGTGGATGAGTTACAGCAGATATTACGACGAGGCTGCACTGGGCTACAGCAATAATGGCACAGAGGTGTATAGTGACGAGGCTACCACTGATGCTGATGGACGCTTTACAGTAAAGATGCCACTGACGATGCCTGAGACAAAGTATGCGATGTTCTACAACTTTGTGGTGGAGGCTGATGTGACTGACGGGGCTGGCGAGACGCACAGCGGACAGACATCGTTGCCACTTGGCAATCGCAAGACTGCCCTGAGCATCGACATAGCCGACAAGGTGCTGGTAGAGGATAACCCCGTAGCTACCTTCCACGTGCGCAACGCTGCTGGTAAGGATATGGATGCCGAGGTGATGTATCGCATCGATAATGGCGAGTGGACAAGCGTAAAGACAAATAATAAGATAGCACTGGCTAAATTAGCTTCGGGCAAGCATAGCATCGAGGTGAAATATGAGGAGCAGACAGAAAACAAGGATGTTGTGGTGTTCTCGCTCGACGATGAGAAGCCTGCTGCTGAGACGGATGACTGGTTCTAGATGGCACGCCTGTTACCATACAGGTGGGCTCATCGGCTCAGGATGTACACATTGTTTACAGCATCTTCTCGGGCAAAAAGCTGATAGAGCAGGGGGCTGTGGAGCGCAGCAACCAACTGATAAACCGCAAGTTTACCTATAAAGAAGAATACGAAAACGGTCTGCTGATGACCTATGCTTGGGTGAAGAACGGCAAGTGCTACACCCACATCGCCCAAATTCAGCGCCCCATGCCCGACAAGAAACTGAAGCTGGAGTGGGCCACCTTCCGCGACCGTCTGACGCCAGGACAGAAGGAGGAGTGGACGCTGACCATCAAGGATGCCAACGGCAAACCCGTGGATGCCAACCTGATGGCCACACTCTACGACCAGAGTCTGGATCAGCTTATTAAGCACAGATGGAGCTTCTCGCCATATCTGTGGATACCGCTGCCAAGCACTCGTTGGCAGTCAGCAGGTGTTTACGGATATTCGCGCTTATGCTCTCGCTCGTGGACTGCGCTCGACTACGATGCCATCAACTTTAGTCACTTCGACCACGATATCTATCCACAATATTTCCCCGCTTACGGCTACCGTGCCTCGCGGATGAAGCTGGGTGCGCGTGCCCGCGGCGTAGAGGAGCTGGAAGATGGTATGCTGATGATGGAGGCTGCTCCTGCGATGGCTAAAAATGCGGTGGAGTTTGCTGCTCCTGTAGTTAAATATGATAGGGAAGAAGCCAAGGAGACTGTCGAGACTTCGAGCGTTGGTAGTGCTGATTCTGATGAAAATCAAACAGAGGATGTGCAGCTGCGCGAAAACCTGAACGAGACCGCCTTCTTCTATCCCCAGCTGACGACTGGCGTGAACGGTCGTGTGGCCATCAAGTTCACCCTGCCCGAGAGTCTGACTACCTGGCAGTTGCTCGGCTTTGCCCACACCCGCGAACTTTACTATGGAAACATCGAGGCCGAGGCAGTGGCCAAGAAAGATGTGATGATACAGCCCAACATGCCACGCTTTATCCGCGAGGGCGACAAGGCTACCATCACAGGTCGCATCATCAACTCAGGCCAGAAAAACATTCAGGGCAAGGCAACCCTGAAGCTGATCAACGCCGAGACCAATGCTGTAGTTTACGAGAATACCCAGAAGGTATCGCTAAAAGCTGGCGAGACCACAGCCGTAGCATTCGCACTATCACCCAACACCTACCACCCATCACCCTCTATGCTCATCGCCAAGATGAGCATAGCCGGCAACGGCTACAGCGACGGCGAGCAGCACTATCTGCCCGTGCTGCCAGCCAGTGAGCGGGTGACCATCGCGTTGCCTATCACCCAGCATCAGCCTGGCACTGAGACTATCGACCTCTCGAAGCTGGTTCCTGCCGATGCCAAGAACGCCAAACTCACACTCGAGTATACCAACAACCCCGTATGGCTGATGGTTCAGGCGCTGCCATCGGTGGGCTCGCCCAACGAGGATAACGCCATCTCGCTGGCTGCATCGTACTACGCCAACGGAATAGGCCGATACATCATCGACCAGAATCCACAAATCAAACCCGTGTTCGTGCAGTGGGCAAACTCACCTGCTCACGCGCTCACCTCCTCACTTTCAAAGAATGAGGATTTGAAGAATCTCGTGCTGAGCGAGACGCCTTGGGTGATGGATGCCGACAACGAGACCGAGCAGAAGCACCGATTGGCCGACTTCTTCGACGAGAACCTGATGAACAACCGACTGGACAAGTGCATCGAGAAGTTGCAGAAACTGCAGTTGAGCGATGGCGCTTGGACGTGGTATCCTGGTATGCCGGGCTCGTTCTATATGACCGTAGCCGTGAGCGAGGTGCTGGTGCGCCTGAACGCACTCACCACGCAGCAGACTGCCACCAAGGGCATGCTGAACAGTGCCTTCGACTTTATGGGGCATGAGGTAATAGAACTGGTGAAGGAGCTGAAAAAAGCCGAGAAGAAAGGCGACGCAGTAAGCTTCCCAAGTCAGAAGGCGCTGCAGTGGCTGTATCTGGTATCGCTCGACGGTCGCGCACTTCCCGCTGATGTGCTGGCAGCCAACAACTATCTGTTGGAGTTGCTGAAGAAGGATATCAAGCATCAGAGCATCTACGACAAGGCCCTCACGGCAGTTATCTTCTTGAAGATGGATGCCCAGCGCGCGCAGGAGTATGCCCAGTCGTTGAAGGAGTACACCGTGTTCCGCGAGGATATGGGGCGCTACTACGACACCCCACGTGCCGGCTACTCTTGGTTCGACTATAAGATACCCACTCAGAGCATCGCCATCGAGGCGCTGCAGCTGATTACACCTGACGACTTCCAGACCATCGACGAGATGCAGCGCTGGCTGTTGCAGCAGAAGCGCACGCAGGCATGGGATACACCTATCAACAGCGTGAATGCCGTTTATGCATTCCTGAAGGGGCAGGAGTTCCGCTTGGTTCAGAACTCAAAAATGCCTGCCATCAATCTTGATGTGAAGACCGTGGCCGTGCCCAAGGCAAGTGCCGCTATCGGCTATGTGAAGACAGAGCTGCCCAAGGGCAAGCGCCTTACCATCCGCAAGACCAGCGATGGCACATCGTGGGGCGCCGTATACGCTCAGTTCTTCCAGCAGACAAAGCATATCGCCGATGCAGGTTCTGGGTTAACCATCAAGAGGGAATTACTCGTCAAAGATGGTAATAAGCTAACACCCATCACCCAACACCTAACACCCGGCCAACACCTAACACCCGGCCAGCGCCTCACCGTCCGCCTCACCATCACAGCCGATCGTGACTACGACTTTGTGCAGGTGGTTGATAAGCGTGCGGCCTGTATGGAGCCCATCAAGCAGCTGAGTGGCTACCATCGTGGCGGATATATCACGCCACGCAACAATGCTACCTGCTACTTCTACGATGTACTGTCGAAGGGTACCCACGTGATTGAGACTGAGTACTACATCGACCGCGCTGGAACCTACGAGACGGGTACAGCCACCGTTGAGTGCGCCTACTCGCCAGAGTTCAGAGCCATCACAAAGTCGGAGACTTTGGAAATTAAATAATTTAAAAATGTAATCATGTAAAAATTATATATTGATGAAGAAAGTTTTATTAATACTATTCACTATTCACTGTTCACTATTCACTGTTAACGCGCAGCGTTTAACGGTTAAGAACACGACCATCGATGTGGGTGCTACGGGCTACGAACAACCTGTTACTGCTACCTTCGAACTGCGCAACAAGGGATTGCGCCGACTGGTCATCGAAAGCGTCAGGCCTGATTGCGGATGTACTAAGATTGAATACCCCAAGGAGGTAGGAATGGGTGAGAAATTCCTGATCCGAATGACCTACGATGCCCGTCAGCTGGGCCACTTCCAGAAGATGTGTCAGGTGAAGAGTAACGGTACCAAGAAACCCTTCTACCTGACGATGAAGGGTGTGGTGAAGACGGATATGCGCGACTACTCAGGCGAGTATCCTGTGGCCATGGGCGACCTGCTGCTCGACACCGATGTCATCGAGTTTGACGATGTGAACAAGGGCGATGTGCCTGAGACGGAGATACATATCTTTAATAACGGCAAGAAGGCCATGCATCCAAACCTGATGCATCTGCCTCCATATCTGCAGGCCATCACCAGTCCCGACCTTCTGCTGCCAGGGCGCACGGCCACTATCACTGTGAAGCTGCTGTCGGAGAAATTGCGCGACTACGGACTGACCAAGACCACCCTGTATGTGGCTCACAACCCAGGCGATAAGGTGCGTCAGGACTATGGCATCGATGTGGCTACGGTATTGCTGCCAGATATGAAGCAGTTCCAGAAGTCGAACAAGGAGATGGCACCTGTGCTCAACATGTCGGAGACGGATGTTGACTTTACCGACTTTGGCGGAAAGCTCAAGAAAACGGTTACCGTTACGCTGAGAAACGACGGTAAGTCAACCCTCAAGATTACATCGCTCCAGCTGTTTACTGCCGGCTTGAAGGTGACGCTCTCGAAGAGTCAGATTCAGCCAGGCCAGAGCACGCATCTCAAGATTACAGGTACGGCTGTAGAGTTGCAGAAGTTGCGCACCCGTCCACGTATCCTGATGATTACCAACGATCCTGACCACGCCAAAGTCGTTGTCAACATCAAGCTCAAATAACTATGAACTATGAATTATGAACTAAAATATGGAACATCCTGAAAACAGCTCAGAATTTGCAGGCTTGCAGGTGAACAGTGGGGTAGAGCAGCCCTCTATCATCAACCCCTACCTGAAGCGAGGCCGTTTCCGTCGCCGTGAACTCTCAGTGGCCGAAATGGTTGAGGGTATCATCAAGGGCGATGTCACCATCCTGTCGCAGGCCGTCACACTCATCGAGAGTGTCAATCCCGATCATCAGGCCAAGGCGCAAGAGGTCATCAACAAGTGTCTGCCCTATAGTGGCAACTCCATTCGCATCGGCATCAGCGGTGTGCCTGGAGCGGGTAAGAGTACCTCGATAGACGAGTTCGGCATGCACGTGCTGAAGGAGAAGGGCGGCAAACTGGCCGTGCTTGCCATCGACCCCAGTAGCGAGCGCACCAAGGGCTCTATCCTTGGCGATAAAACCCGTATGGAGAAGCTGGCTCAGCATCCGTCGTCGTTCATACGCCCTAGTCCGTCGGCTGGTTCGCTGGGTGGTGTGGCCCGCAAGACGCGCGAGACCATCATCCTGTGCGAGGCAGCAGGTTTCGATAAGATTTTCGTAGAGACCGTGGGTGTGGGACAGAGCGAGACGGCTTGTCACTCGATGGTAGACTTCTTCCTGTTGATTCAGGTGGCAGGTACAGGCGATGAGCTTCAGGGCATCAAGCGTGGTATCATGGAGATTAGCGATGGTATCGTGATCAACAAGTGCGATGGCGACAATGTGGACCGTTGTCACATGGCTGCCACCAACTTCCGCAATGCGCTCCACTTCTTCCCCATGCCCGAGAGCGGATGGACTCCTAAGGTGCTGTGCTACAGCGGATTCTATGGCACGGGCGTGAAGGAGATATTCGATATGATCTACGAGTATATGGACTTTGTGAAGGCGAATGGCTACTTTGCCTATCGCCGCAACGAGCAGGCCAAATACTGGATGTATGAGAGCATCAACGAGCATCTGCGCCTGAACTTCTACAACAACCCAACGATCAAGGCGCAGCTGTCGGCAGCCGAGCAAACGGTGCTCGAAGGTCAGAAGACCTCGTTCGTAGCTGCCCAAGACCTATTAGATAAATACTTTGATTTATTAGCAAAATGATTCAAATTGAGATAGACGAAGGTAGTGGATTCTGCTTCGGAGTGACCACTGCCATCAAGAAAGCTGAAGAAGAACTGGCCAAAGGCGAGAAACTATACTGTCTGGGTGATATAGTGCATAACGGTCGTGAGTGCGACCGCCTGCGCGAGATGGGACTGATTACCATCAACCACGAGGAGATGGAGCAGTTGCACGATGCCAAGGTGCTGTTGCGCGCCCATGGTGAGCCACCTGAGACCTACGAGTTGGCACGCAAGAACAACATCGAGATTATCGATGCCACCTGTCCTGTAGTGCTGAAATTGCAGAAACGCATCAAAGCACAGTACGACGAAAACGGTAAGGCGCAGATTGTGATCTTCGGCAAGAAAGGTCATGCTGAGGTGCTCGGACTGGTAGGACAGACGCACAGCAGCGCCATCGTCATCGAGAGCAGCGACGAGGTGACAAAGCTCGACTTTACACGCGATATCTACCTCTATTCGCAGACAACTAAGTCGCTCGACGAGTTTAACCGCATCATCGACTATATCCAGACGCACATATCGCCCGATGCCACCTTTAAGAGCTTCGACACCATCTGCCGCTCGGTAGCCAACCGCATGCCCAACATATCGCAGTTTGCTGCCAAGCACGACCTGATTCTCTTTGTGTGCGGCAGGAAGAGCTCGAACGGAAAGGTGCTCTACAACGAGTGCTTGCGCGTGAATCCGAATACTCACCTGGTAGAAGCCCCTCAGGAGATTGAGGCCGCCTGGCTCGAAGGCATCCAGAGTGTAGGCATCTGCGGAGCCACCAGCACACCACGCTGGCTGATGGAGCAGTGCAGCGACGCTATACAGAACATGCAGAAATGATAAAGATTAGTGTATCAAACGAGATATCAACGGTGTGCCCCACGTTTGTGGGGGCATGTGTTGATGCCAAGGTGGTGAACACCCCCTATAACGACCGCCTGTGGCATGCCATCCACGAGGTAGAGCAACGACTGCGCCAGGAGCTTACCTTCGATAGCGTGAAAGCTCTGCCTTCTATCGCAGCTACGCGCGCGGTATATAAGTTATGTGGAAAAGATCCCTCGCGCTATCGCCCTGCTTCCGAGCAGCTGATACGTCGCATGCTGCAAGGCAAGGAACTGTATCAGATTGACACGCTTGTCGACCTGGTGAATCTGGCCTCCATCGCCTATGGCTACAGCATTGGCGGATTCGATGCTGATAAGTTTGTGGGCGATGAACTGGTGCTGGGAGTAGGTAAGGAGGGTGAGCCTTACGAGGGTATCGGGCGTGGACCGCTGAACATCGCCGGACTGCCTGTGTATCGCGATGCACAAGGCGGTGTGGGCACTCCCACCAGCGACAACGAACGCACCAAAATCACCCTCGGAACCACCCATCTGGTAGTATTGATAAATGGCTACGACGGCTGCAAGGAGCGCGTCATAGCCAATGCTGAATATATACAGAACCTGCTCGTGGATTATGCCCAGAGCGATGGCGGAACGGTAACCATCTACTGATGGCCGCTGCGTCGATGCTTAGGCGTCGGCAAAGATCTTGCCATCGTCGAGGGTAATCTGCAGTTTGGTGTATTCCGAGTGGAAATCGTTCTTCAGGCGGTCGAGATAGCGTGCACTTTCCCACTTGCACATAGGCAGGTCGTGCAACAGATAGTTGCCACAAGCCTCAGGGCGCGTGGCAGGCACCTCGTTCTGAGTGAGAATCCATTCCAGACACGCGATAGTAAGACGGCGCATATCCTGAACAGTATAGGTGCCAGTCATAATGATGTACATGCCCGTAAGACAGCCCATCGGACCAACGTAAACCACATCGTCCTTGACCTCGCTGTTGCGGAACCAAGTGGCCATCAGATGCTCCAGG
>ONAK01000100.1 GCA_900315765.1 uncultured Prevotella sp.
AGCCACTACACAAAGCCTGAGGAGGTTATCGACTTCGCTACACGCACAGGTTGCGACTCACTGGCTATCTCTATCGGTACTTCTCACGGTGCTTACAAGTTCAAGCCCGAGCAGTGCACACGTGACCCCAAGACAGGTAAGCTCGTTCCTCCTCCTCTCGCATTCGACGTTCTGCACGAGATCGAGAAGAAGCTTCCTGGATTCCCCATCGTGCTTCACGGTTCTTCTTCAGTTCCTCAGGACGAGGTTGACACTATCAACAAGTTCGGTGGTAACCTGCCCGACGCAGTAGGTATCCCCGAGGAGCAGCTCCGCGAGGCTTCTAAGAGCGCTGTTTGCAAGATCAACATCGACTCTGACTCTCGTCTGGCTATGACTGCTGCTATCCGTAAGTACCTGGCTGAGCACCCCGATCACTTTGATCCTCGCCAGTACCTGAAGCCAGCTCGTGAGAACATGAAGAAGATGTACATCCACAAGATTGTGAACGTACTCGGTTCTGACGGTAAGCTCGCTCAGTGCTAATCTGACCGATCCAGATAAAATAATTAATCCCCGCCAATTTGGTGGGGATTAATTTTAATCTATTGCTTCGTAGGGTAGGCCGAATACATCGGCTACAGCTTTGTAGGTAACCTTACCTTCTACGATGTTCAGTCCCTTTGCTAGTGCAGGGTCGTCCTTGCAAGCTTGCTGCCACCCTTTGTCGGCTAGTGCAATGGCATAGCGCAGTGTGGCATTGGTCAGGGCCAGTGTAGATGTGTAGGGAACAGCCCCCGGGATGTTGGCCACACAGTAGTGCACAATACCTTCCTCTGTGTATACAGGTTCACTGTGAGTGGTTGGCCGTGATGTCTCGAAGCATCCACCTTGGTCGATAGCAACGTCTACCAATACCGTGCCAGGCTCCATCAGCTTTAGCATCTCACGTGTGATAAGATGCGGAGTCTTATCGCCAGGAACCAGTACTGATCCCACTACGATATCAACTGTAGGTAACATCTGACGGATGTTATGTTCCGACGAATAGAGCGTATGGACATTGGCTGGAGTTTCGATGTCGAGCTGTCGCAGTCGTGGAAGCGAAATGTCGGCTATTGTTACATCAGCCCCCAATCCTGCAGCCATCAGTGCTGCTGCCTCGCCTACAACTCCACCACCCAGAATCAATACCTTAGCAGGACTAACGCCTGGCACACCGCTAATCAGTTTACCCTTACCACCCTTGGTCTTCTGCAGATAGTATGCGCCATTAAGTGTAGCCATTCGGCCTGCGACCTCACTCATAGGCTGCAGCAGAGGCAACGAGCCGTTGGGCAGTTGCACTGTCTCGTAAGCCAGACACACAGCCTTGCTCTTCAACATAGCATCAGTAAGTTCCTTTTCGCATGCAAAGTGGAAATAGGTAAAGAGCAACTGGCCCGGACGAACCAGTGAGTACTCGGGCTCGATAGGTTCCTTTACCTTTACTATCATATCGCACTCGCGATATACAGCCTCGATGGTGGGCAGTATACGGGCGCCAGCCGCTACATAGTCTTCGTCAGAAAATCCACTGCCTTCACCTGCAGTGTGCTGCACACTAACCTCGTGGCCGCGACGAGTAAGTTCTGCTACTCCCGCAGGTGTCATTCCCACGCGGTTTTCATTGTTCTTAATCTCCTTTGGAATTCCTACTTTCATAAGTATTGATGTTTTTGATTAGAGTAACTTTGTTGCAAAAATAAGAAATATTTCGTTACGTTGTTCTATCTTTCGCATTTTTTTTGTATTTTTGCAGACATCAAATAAAACCTAACATTACATAGCAAATGAAGAAGAAAGTGCTGAATGCGACTATCGCTGCTGTATGCTGCCTAACAATGGCAACATCGTGCACCCATCAACCAGAAACGGCAAGCAATAAGCTTACCACCGTAGGCAACCCTTATCTGCCCCTTTGGGAACATATCCCCGATGGAGAACCATACGTGTTTGACGATCCTGACAATCCCGGCAAACAGCGTGTGTATATCTATGGTTCGCATGATGATCTGAAAACGGCCTATTGCGGTCGCGATCAGGTTGTTTGGTCGGCTTCTGTTGACGACCTGAACAACTGGCGTTACGATGGAGTAATCCTGGTGGTAGACAAGAATGCCAAGGGCGAGCCTTTCGATACTGCCAAAACAGCCGATGTACTATACGCTCCTGATGTAACACTGGTGACCGACAGTACTGGCAAGAAAACATATTACCTGTTTCCCAACGACCAAACCGGATACCGCAATGGCTTGATAGCTAAGAGCGATCGACCTAATGGTCCATTTGAAGTGTGCAACTGGAATGCCGATGACCCAACAAAGGTGGATGGCATTTATGGCTTCGATCCTGCTGTATTTGTAGATGACGATGGAAGAGTATATGGCTATTGGGGCTTTGAACACTCATATGCAGCTGAAATAGATCCTACTACCATGTGCACCGTAAAGCCAGGAACACAGATTGTCGATGGGATGATTTCTGGCCGAAATGAGCCTGGTATATTCAGTTTCTTCGAGGCGTCGAGCATTCGTAAGATCAAGGATAAGTATGTGTTCATCTATAGCCGCTTCACCAAGGAAGGCGAGTTCGGTCTGCCCACATCTAACTACACTCTGGCCTATTGCTATAGCGATAATCCTCTGGGGCCTTGGACCTATGGCGGAACCATTATCGATGCGCGTGGTCGTGAGATTAATGAGCAAGGCGACACCATCGCATCAGGCGTGGTTGATGGCAATACTCACGGCAGTATCTGCGAGATCAACGGCAAGTGGTATGTGTTCTATCATCGCCAGACGGGTACCGATGAGTACGCCCGTCAGGCTATGGTAGCACCTATCGAGGTTAAGGTGCAGGAAGGTAAAGGTGGTAAGGTAGAGATAAGTGAGGGCGAGTACAACTCTGAGGGGTTCGCTCTTAACGGACTCAACCCGTTGGAGTGCCATTCGGCAGGTATAGCCTGTTGGCTTACTGGTCCAAAGGTGGCAGTACACGAATGGCCAAACAATATCTTCTCGGGTTCTTATGTTGAAGCATCGTATGGTACGGAAACAAACTTTGACGAGCCATACGCATTGAAAAATAACACCAATCGTGTTGTTAATAATACCGATGGTTCTATCGTTGGTTATAAGTACTTTAATTTTACCGAGACCAGCGGCAAGGAGAATCTGCACATGAAGATAAGAGTTACACCACAGGGGGTTGATGGTAAGATTGACATTATGATCGACCGTCCTTGGGAGAGTCAGGGCGGAAAACTTATTGGTTCTATCCCTGTAACATCTCACATGGTACAAAACTCAACCGACCTTACTGTTGACCTGCCTGAGCTGGCACAGTATACTGGTAAGCATGCCATTTTCTTCAAGTTCGCGTCCGATACCAAGGATAAATCGATATGCATACTCGAAGATTTTGAATTCAAATATTAACAATAGCGAATGGAGATACAGCCGATAGCGCATTTGGAGTCGCCATTCAGCACGAAGTTTGGTATTCCCCGTCAGAGCGGTCTCGTTCCCGACCTGACGGGGCGTATCGTCTTCGAACCCGAATACCGCCAGATGGATGCCGTGCGTGGTATCGACGGTTTCGATTTCCTGTGGCTGGTCTGGGAGTTTTCGGCCAACCGCGATGCAGAAAAGAGTCTCACCGTGCGTCCGCCTCGATTGGGCGGAAATCAGCGCATGGGCGTGTTTGCAACCCGTTCGCCCTTCCGTCCTAACAATCTGGGACTATCGTGTGTAAAGTTCGACAGAGTAGAGAACGACCCCAAACTTGGTCCTGTAATATATGTCCGTGGCGCCGACCTGATGGACGGCACGCCTATCTACGACATCAAGCCATACGTGGCCTATGCCGATGCCCATCCAGAGGCTCGTAGTGGCTTTGTGGATTGCACAGAATGGCAGCCCCTACAAGTAGAACTGCCTGATAATCTGGCCGCCAAAGTACCCGCCGACCAGATAGAATCCCTGAAGGCCACGTTAGCCCAAGACCCCCGTCCGCGCTATCATGACGACCCCAACCGCATCTACGGCATGCCATTCCTGAATCTGGACATAAGATTCAAAGTCGCCGCCAATGTCCTGACGGTAGTAGATATAGCATAAGAATTAATCCTTGTCATTTTTTTGATATCTATCACTTTTCTTTATATCTTGCTATGTATCACCTTATTCAACTTCCTG
Source organism: uncultured Prevotella sp. (assembly GCA_900315765.1). Taxonomy (GTDB): domain Bacteria; phylum Bacteroidota; class Bacteroidia; order Bacteroidales; family Bacteroidaceae; genus Prevotella. The sequence goes on from ONAK01000100.1 coordinate 4,218, forward strand.
AATAGCAGTATATTACATAAAAAAGTGATACTTTTGTACAAAATTGTATCTTTCAAACCTTTCGATGAGGTTTATGTCGCTTAACTGATTCATGACGTTTTTATCTGTCTTCTACCATTATATACGCAACCTGATGGCTAAACATTGCAAAGGTAGCTATTTTTTTCTTATTTTGTTTACTTTTTATTGTTTTGTCGCTATTTTTTTCGTAAATTTGCAGCCAAAATAAACCTAAGATGATATGCGCAAGAACTATTCAATCACCCGTAATCTGATGGCCGTTGTGACGGCTGTAGTGATGTGTGCTATGCTGACTGCATGTGGTGGCGGCATAGGCAAAGTAAGTAAAGATGTAATGAGTCGTAACGACTCGATCATATACGCCCTCTATGCTAAGGGTGAGTACGATCGTGCAGCGGCTGTAATAGATAGTATGGAGCAGCTGGGCGAGATTCCTGTATGGAGTGCTGCCTCCATTCGAGCAGGAATATATTATAATCTAGAGTTTGATATGGTTAAGGCCGCCGCGGTTCTTAAAGAATCCGTCGCTCGTCAGGATATGAAAACGGCGCTCGACTCAATGCGTTATACAGAATGTCAGGTAAAGTACGGCTATATTTTACTGGGGCAAAACAAAATGGAAGAGGTTTTGCGTATGCTGCCGCCTACTATAGAGCAACTGAAACAACAGGTGAAGCATCCTGAATATGGCAAACGTTATACACAATCTTTGCTAAAGTGCTATGACCAGCTGATGTGCACTCAGTATTTCCTTGGTATGAAGGAGGATACGAAAAAAACGTGTGAAGAGCTATTCCAACGTGATATGGAGCTGATGAGGCAGGATGGTAGCACTTCGACAAAATTTCAGATTGCTATAGATTTAGACCATATTGCAGAAATATTCCTCTCATACAAGGACTATGCCGGAGCTGAAAAATATGTGAGGTGTCTGGACTCGCTGGCTAACGAGATGATAAAAAGTCCAGACACGAACGAAAATAATAGAGATGAGTTCACAGCCATGCGTTGTATAAGGCTCGCTAAATATGAATTAGGGGTAGGACATAGAGCCGAAGCAGATAAACTTATGGCCGAATATCGGAAAACTAGTTTCTCGAAGAAATCCTCAGGTCCTATGGAAGTAGCTGCATACCTGTTGGACGCCGGACGTTATGCCGAGGCTGCCGATATATATCCTTACTTTTATAAGTATTTGGCTATGAATGGAACAGGATTCGACTTTAACTTTGCACCACAGTTCTGTGAAATGTTCAAGGCTAATTATCTGGCTGGTAGGCGTGATTCTGCTCTGGCCGTGGCAAAGTACGTGTTTGATCGCCTGGACTCGGTGATAATAGCCAACCGCCAGAGCAATGCCCTAGAGATGGCAACGGTGTACGAGACACAGAAGAAGGATGCTGAGATAGCCAAGCAACAAATAGAGCTAACGCAGCAAAGATTGATAGGACTTGTTATTGCTATAGCATTGCTCACGGTGTTCTTCGTCGTCTATACGCTTATTCGCAAGCGTGCGGCCAAGAAACTGGCTGATATGAAGGCGGCTCAGGAGCGTATAGAGAGCGAATTGCGCATTGCACGTGATATCCAGATGAGTATGGTGCCGCATGAGTTCCCACAGCGCGAAGGTCTGGATATGTTTGCCTCGATGACGCCTGCCAAGGAGGTTGGCGGCGACCTGTATGGCTATGAGATTGTGGACGAGCAGCTTTACTTCTGTGTGGGCGATGTGAGTGGCAAGGGCGTGCCTGCATCACTGTTTATGGCACAGGTAACGCGACTGTTCCAAACGATGGCACGACAGGGGTTGATGCCTGCAGAGATATGTACTCGGATGAACGATGCACTCAGCGGTAAGGATAATGAGGAGGGGATGTTTGTTACCCTCTGGCTGGGACTGCTGGACATGCAGACAGGCCATCTCCGTTTCTGTAACGCAGGCCATAATCCGCCCATCATTGGTGGTGGTGACAGTCAGGGTGATTTCCTGGAAATGCAGCCTAATGCCCCTATTGGACTATTTCCTGGCATAGAGTATGAAGGCGAGGAGATAGATAACGTAAAGGGTAGGGCGCTCTTTATCTATACCGACGGGTTGAATGAGGCCGAGAATCAAGAGCAAGTGCAGTTTAGCGACGAGCGCCTGTTGAGCATACTGCGCGAAACACACTTTGATAGTGCACAGCAAGTCATCGAACAGCTGAAGGTAGAAGTGGAACATCATCGTCATGGTGCCGAACCTAACGACGACCTGACGATGATGTGCCTAAGAGTAAGTTAATTATTCTTCGTCATGCTTCTCTTCGCGGTGAACGGATAGCCCGAATCCGTAAAGGCCTACAACAATGTAGCAAAGGAGAGGGATGATGAAGGGAACTACCATATTAGTGGCATCGGGAGTCATCATCAGAATGCTTGAAGCACTTTTAGTGAGCGAGCCCATGCCGCGTACTGCGAGTGAGAATATGGTTGGGAACATAACTGCCTCGAAAAGATAGTTGCCCAACAAACCTATCATGGAAATCTTTCCAAAGTTCATGAGTACCAGCATGGTGCAAGCCACACATCCGCATCCACAAATGAGCAGCATGTTCTCGGCAGGAATCCAGCGCATGATTAAGCTGCCACCAAAGCGGCCCACCATGAAGAATGCCAATGCTCCGGTAAGAACCATCGATGCAGTACGATCGTCCATCCACCCCATACCAGTTACATAATTGATAAAATAGCTGTTGATGGAGATTTCTGCAATCTCGTACGATAGCAAAGCGATGAGGCCGTAGACAAAGAATTTGCGGCGCCAGATGCGTTTTAGTGGGTCGCGACCGTATTTTGCCTTCTCAGCAAGTCCGTCGTTATGTTTAATCTCAGGCAGCTTGACTCTGGTGAAGACGATGGCGATAAGAAAAACTACGAAACCAAGAATGACGTAGGGAATCTCAACATTGCCACCGCCATTGCTAAACAGAAACTGACCTACTGCAAATGTGGCAAACAGACAGCCCAGTCCATTGAACGACTGTGAAAGGTTCAATCGGCTTGATGCTGTATCCTTGCCTCCAAGCTCTGTTACGTATGGATTGGCTGCAGTTTCAAGGAATACTAATCCTACGCTGATGATGAACAGCGCAAATAAGTAAGCATCCAGTGTGCCAGCCTCAGTACATGGCACAAAGAGCCACGATCCAAGTGCAAAAAGGATAAGTCCGAAAACGATGCCTCGACGATAGCCGAAGCGATTGATAAATAGTCCTGCGGGAATAGCCATCAAGAAGTATCCCATATAGGTGGTAACCTGTATGAGCGACGACTGGGTGATAGAAATGTGCATCTCATTCTGGAAGTGCTTGTTCAGTACGTCGAGAATGGCCCTGGCAAATCCCCAAAGGAAGAAGAGGGTGGTAATCAATATGAACGGCACCATGTAATTGGCGCCGTTCACCTTAAAAAGTCCGTTGTTTGTATTGTTCACTATTCTAATTTGTATAAAATGTTATTTCTCGGTATCGATGAGTTTCCAGATGCCGGCAGCACATGCACCGCCAACAAATGGGCCAACGATGAATATCCAAAGATTAGCCAGTGCTGTACCTCCTTGGAAAATAGCAGGAGCGATAGAGCGTGCTGGGTTTACTGATGTGCCTGTATAGCGGATGCATACAAGATGTACCAGGATGAGCGACAGACCGATGGCCAGACCGGCGAAGTTGTTGGTGGCACCGTTTGTCTTGGCTGTGGCACCTAAAACCACCAGTACGAATACACAAGTAAAGATAATCTCAGCCAACAGTCCGCCTAGAACACTTACGTTTACCTGCAAGTCGTTGGCTCCAGTGCCTTCAAGTCCTGGAACGTTCTCGGTAAGAATATAGAGCAGCAATGAACCAATGAAAGCTCCGATAACCTGGAAGAGCATGTACATTCCACAATCCTTAGCACTCATTCTTCCGCTGAGGAAACATCCTAATGTTATAGCTGGATTGATGTGACAACCGCTGATACCACCGATGGTATAAGCCATTGCTACCACTGACAGTCCGAAGGCGAAAGCAGTACCTACCACGGCGGGAATGTTGTTTACAGGATCACAACCCAGACTAACGGCAACGCCGCAGCCCATCAGTACAAGCACCATAGTGCCAACCATTTCTGCTAAATACTTTTTCATAATTCCTTAGTTTTAATAATGTTTGTTAATATGGTTTCTGCTTGCAAAGATACAAATAATTTCGTTTCGAGCAAACAAATTCGCATTATTTTTGTAATTTTGCAGCATGATGGATTTATTTAAAGATAAAAAGGTATTGTATGTGCACGGCTTTGCATCGTCAGGGCAGTCGGGCACGGTTACACGTATACGTGAGGTCCTGACACAGGCAACTGTTATTGCTCCAGATATTCCAATTCATCCGGAGGAGGCTATCACATTATTAAATAATGTATGTTCCGCTGAAAAGCCGGATCTTATTATCGGCACTTCGATGGGTGGTATGTATGCTGAGATGTTGCGAGGCTACGATCGCATCTTGGTGAATCCTGCCCTGCAGATGGGTGATACCATGAAAGAGCATGGTATGATAGGCGCTCAGCACTTCCAGAATCCTCGTCAGGATGGTGTGCAGGATTTTATTGTAACCAAGGCACTGGTCAAGGAGTATAAGGATATTACAGAACGCTGTTTTGATGGTATTGATGACGATGAGCAGCATCGAGTATGGGGACTGTTCGGCGATGAGGATACCACGGTGAATACCTACGATTTGTTTCGTGAGCATTATCCCCAAGCAGTGCGGTTTCATGGCGAACATCGTATGAACGACAATTCGTTCATGCACTCTGTGGTACCGGTGATACGCTGGATTAGCGATAAGCAGGAGGGGAGAGAGCGCCCCATCGTCTATATCAGTACCAACTCACTTGTCGATGCCTATGGTAAGCCCCGCAGTTCGTCGCAGAAGGCTATTCGTCAACTATTGGATACCTATCAGCTTTATTTCGTAGCCCCAGCAACGGTCGATGCCCAGCACTATGCCGATGTAAACGCCTGGCTCTATGAATACATTAATGTGCCAGCCTATGGTCACACCATTTTTACCAATCAGCCCCAGTTGCTCTATGGCGATTATCTCATTGATACCCAGAAGGTAGATGCTATGGCCACGCTGATACAGTTTGGTTCCGACACTTTCAAGACTTGGGATGACATCATCCCTTACTTCGAACGCTTAGGGGGACAATAGTTCTCCTTTTAGCATATTTTAGAGGAAAACCTTTGGCGGTTACATATTTTCTTCATATTTTTGCAGAAAGTTTTAACGACTATACTCTACATATGGAATATATCGCCTTACCTACTAACGAAAATCGCCAGTTGTCGTTTTATCTGGCGATGGAGGAGTATGTGGCGCGACATATGCAAGAGCCCGATTGCTTTTTTATGTGGCAGGTTGCTCCAACCGTTATCTTTGGGCGGAATCAGGTGGTAGAAAACGAAGTTAATCTCGACTATTGTCGCGAGCATGATATTCGTGTGGTGCGAAGGAAGAGTGGGGGCGGTTGCGTGTATGCCGATATGGACAACCTGATGCTGTCGATGATTACCGATGGTGATAACGTGGGTTTTATCTTCAATCGCTTTGTGACAATGATACAACTGGTGTTGCACAAGATGGGGGTAGATGCCACCAGTACCTCTCATAACGACATTATGATTGGCGATCGCAAAGTGTGCGGAACTGCTTTCTATCAGTTGCCTGGACGAAGCATTGTCCACAGCACCATGCTCTACGATACCAATATGCAGCACATGCTGAATGCCATCACCCCGAGTGCCGAGAAACTTGAAAAGAAGGGTATTCAGAGTGTGCGACAACGCATCACTCTGCTGAAAGAACATACCCAACTGTCGCTCAATGAGATAAAGCAATTGATACGCGACACATTATGCGATGGTGAATTGGTGCTTACTGCGGAACAAGTAGCTGAGATTGAAGAGATTGAGCAGTCGTATCTTAAACAAGATTTTATTCACTTGATACAATAACTATTTTTAAAACAACAATAATCTATGGCAATTAAACAAGAAATTTTACAGAAAACCAAGCGTACCTGTCTTTATGACAAACATTTGAAACTTGGCGCCATGATGGTAGAGTTTGGTGGCTTTGATATGCCGCTGCTGTACCAGAGTGCAGGTATCGCACCTGAGCATACTGCTGTACGTGAACATGTAGGATTGTTCGATGTTTCGCACATGGGCGAGGTTACAGTTAAGGGTAAGGATGCCGAGCGCTATGTGCAGCACATTTTTACGAATGATATCGCTGGTGCACCCGTTGGTAAGATATATTATGGTATGATGTGCTATGAAAATGGTGGCACTGTAGACGACCTGCTGGTGTACAAGATGGGGGAGAACGACTTCTTCCTTGTTATCAACGCTGCCAATATCGATAAGGATTGGGCATGGATGCAGGAGAAGGCTGCCGGCTTTGATATCGATTTGCAGAATCGGAGTGACTACTATGGACAGATAGCCGTTCAGGGCCCTGAGGCAGAGCATACTGTTGAGACAGTTCTTGGTATCCCATGCGCAGAGATGACATTCTACACTTGCAAGACGATTGGCGATGTCATCATTTCGCGTACAGGATATACAGGAGAGGATGGATTTGAGATATACGGCTCGCATGAGTACATCAACGAGTGCTGGGATAAACTGATAGCTGCAGGTGTTCAGGCTTGCGGACTGGGTTGTCGTGATACACTGCGCTTTGAAGTCGGTCTGCCTCTTTATGGCGATGAGCTCTCTGCTGACATCACTCCTATTATGGCAGGCCTTGGTATGTTCGTTAAACTCGATAAGGCTGAGTTTATCGGAAAGGAGGCTCTTGCTAAGCAGAAGGCTGAGGGACCAGCAAAGAAACTTGTTGGCATTGAACTCTTTGACAAGGCTATCCCACGTCATGGTTACACCGTGCTGAACATGGATGGTGAGCCTATCGGTGAAGTGACCACAGGCTACCACACGCTGTCGTCAGACAAGAGCGTGTGCATGGCGCTTGTAGATGCCGCCTATTCTAAGCTTGATACCGAGGTGCAGATACAGATACGCAAAAAGGTGTTCCCAGGCAAGGTGGTTAAGAAACAGTTCTACAACAAGAGCTATAAAAAATGAGAAGTTAAGGAAGTTAAAGAAGAAACAATAAAAACTATAAAGATTATGGCAAAAGTTATTGAAGGACTCTACTACTCAGAGTCGCACGAGTTTGTAAGAGTAGAAGGTGATTTTGGTTTCATCGGTATCACAGATTATGCTCAGAACGCATTGGGAAATGTGGTGTATGTTGATATGCCCGATGTTGACGATGAAGTTGAAGCTGGTGAGGAGTTTGGCGCTGTTGAGAGCGTGAAGGCAGCCAGCGACCTGTTCTCACCAGTCAGTGGTAAGGTTGTAGAGGTTAACGAGGCTCTCGATGATCAGCCCGAACTTATCAATCAGGATGCTTTTGAGAACTGGATTATCAAAGTGCAACTTAGTGACAAGACCGAACTCGACAACCTGATGGATGCCAAGGCCTACGCAGCCTTCTGCGAGAAATAGTTTTTTTTTGGCACGGATTAACGCGGCTTTAATAAATTGAAGACACGGCTTTACAACGAAAAAAAAGCAGCGTTTCTCAAAAGAGAGCCGTGTTAATCCGTGCCTAGAACAAAAGAATAATTATGGATTACAAGTATTTTCCGCATACTCAGGAAGATCTGAAGGCAATGATGGAGAAAGTGGGGGTTAAAGACCTCGACGGACTCTATGCTCAGATTCCTGACAGCATCCGCTTCAAGGGCGACTACAATCTGCCTTCGGAGATGAGCGAGATGGAGGTGCGCCAGTTGTTTGAGAAACTTGGCTCGCAGAACCAACAGCTCACATGCTTTGCTGGCTATGGCGTGTACGACCATTATATGCCCTCGGCTATCCCCAGTCTGTTGCAGCGCTCAGAGTTCCTCACTTCTTACACGCCGTATCAGGCAGAGATCTCTCAGGGCACATTGCACTATATCTTCGAGTATCAGAGTATGATGGCCGAACTGACGGGCATGGACATCAGTAATGCATCAATGTACGATGGTACAACTGCATGTGCTGAGGCTATGATGATGGCTGTGGCTGCTGGTAAGAAAGTGAATAAGGTACTTGTCTCTGAGGGTTTGAATCCCAAGACCCGCAAGGTGCTTGATACCTATGCCCTTCATCAGGGCATCGAGTTGGTTACGATACCTCTCAAAGATGGTGTTACTAACCTTTCTTCAGCCAATTTCGACGGTGTTGCTGGTGTCATAGTTCAGCAGCCAAATGTTTATGGTATCGTTGAAGACTTCACAGGTTTTGCCGATGCATGTCATGAGCATAAGGCTCTATTTATTTTGGATAGTGTGGCTGCCGACTTGGCTGTGCTCAAGACTCCTGGCGAGTGGGGCGCTGATATCGCTGTTGGCGATGGTCAGTCGTTAGGTATCCCAATGTTGTTTGGTGGTCCTTATGTGGGCTATATGTGTTGCACTGAAAAGCTGATTCGTAAGATGCCTGGTCGTATCGTAGGTATGACAAAGGACAATCGCGACCAGCGTGCTTTCGTGCTTACCCTTCAGGCTCGTGAGCAACATATCCGTCGCCAGAAGGCAACATCAAATATCTGCTCGAATCAGAGTCTGATGGCGCTCTTTGTTACCATCTATCTCTCGTTGATGGGAAAACAGGGTGTGAAGGAGGCTGCTGAGCTATCGTATGCAGGAGCTCACTATCTCTGCGATAAACTTGTTGAAACAGGTAAGTTCCATCTGGTTTATAATCAGCCTTTCTTCAATGAGTTCTATGTGAAGTATGACGGCGATGTTGATAAATTGCAGAAGCGTTTCATCGATGCAGGATTCCTTGGTGGCGTTAAGTTTGCCGATGGCATCCTCTTCGCTGTTACTGAGAAGCGTACTAAGGAAGAAATTGATAACCTCGTAAAGATTGCTGCCGTATGAACAACCGACTATATGGAAATCTGATCTTTGAACTCTCAAAGGAGGGTCGAAAAGGATACAGTCTGCCAAAGAATAACTATGGCAGTTACGAGATACCTGCTTCGATGAAGCGTGCTGAGGATGCCGAACTTCCTGAGTGCGATGAGCTTACCGTAGTGCGCCACTATACCAATCTGTCGAATAATAACTTTGGTGTAGATACCGGCTTCTATCCGTTGGGCTCTTGTACCATGAAGTATAATCCTAAAATCAACGAGGAGATGGCCGCTCTGCCTCAGTTCCAGAATCTGCATCCAGAACAGCCTCAGAAGACGGTGATGGGTGCATTGGCATTGGTATCGCTTTTGGAGAAATCACTCTGTGAACTGACGGGGTTGGCTCACTTCACCTTTAAGCCATACGCTGGTGCCCATGGTGAGTTGACTGGACTGATGACCATCGATAACTATCATCGCCAGCGTGGTGACATGCAGCGTAAAAAGGTGATTGTACCTGATAGCGCACATGGTACTAATCCTGCCTCGGCAGCAGTATGCGGATTGGAGATTGTCGAGGTGAAATCGAATACTAGTGGTCTGGTTGATCTAGAAGATCTAGAAAGACTAGTTTCTCTAGAAGGCGATTCTATCGCCGCGATGATGATGACCAATCCCAATACCCTTGGTCTCTTCGAGACCCGTATCCCAGAGATTGCCAAACTCATACACGACTGTGGTGGACTGATGTATTACGATGGTGCAAATCTGAATCCAATGCTTGGCGCTTGTCGTCCTGGCGATATGGGCTTTGATGTAATGCATATCAATCTGCATAAGACATTCTCGACGCCTCATGGTGGTGGAGGTCCTGGTTCTGGTCCTGTAGGTGTTCGCGAGGGATTGCAGGATTGCTTCCCCTTCGTGTCGCCCTATCACTCGGACGAGAGCATGTTAAAGAGGTTGGTCCTCTAGCTGTGCTCAACGCCAACTACATCAAAGAGTGCCTGAAGGATGTCTACGAGTTGCCTATCGACACTATCTGCTGTCACGAGTTTGTGTTCGACGGCTTGAAGGATAAGTCTACTGGTGTTACCACTATGGACGTGGCGAAACGCTTGCTCGATTATGGCTATCATGCACCTACCATATACTTCCCGTTGCTCTTCCACGAGTCTCTGATGATTGAGCCTACGGAGAACGAGAGTAAGGAAACACTCGATGGCTTTATCGCTGTGATGCGCCAGATAGCCGAGGAGGCTAAGACTAACCCCGATGAGGTTAAGTCGGCTCCTCACAATACGCCCATCGGCCGTGTCGACGATGTCCTCGCAGCCAAGCATCCAGTGACGACTTATCGCCAGCTCAAGGCAGAAAATGTTTAATATTTAATATTTAATGTTTAATGTCTAAGGTTGATTTGATTATCATCGGCGCGGGCCCTGGTGGGTACCGTGCCGCTGAATATGCAGCCAAGAAAGGTTTGAAGGTTGTTATCTTCGAGGGCTCTGAGGTTGGTGGTACATGTCTTAATGTGGGTTGTATCCCTACTAAGACTTACGTGCATAGCTCCACTTTTGATGAAGCCCGTGAGCGTATGGCAGCAGTTGTAGCCCAACTTCGTCAGGGTGTTGAGGGCATTCTTTCGCATCCAAATATCACACTGGTTCGTGAGAAGGGCGTGTTTAAAGATGCTCACACCATTGGCGACTATACCGCTGATAATATCATTATTGCCACTGGTTCTGAAACCAAATGGCTTCCCATCAAGGGTAGTGATGATCCTCGTGTTGTGGATTCAACAGGTTTGTTGCAGTTGGAAACCCTTCCCAAGCGTCTCACCATTATCGGTGCAGGAGTTATTGGAATGGAATTCGCCTCTGTGTTCAATCGCTTTGGTTCTGAGGTAACAGTCATCGAGTATCTCAAGGAGTGCCTGCCAGCTCTTGATAGCGATATTGCCAAACGTCTGCGTAAGTATCTTGAGAAAGGCGGTATTACCTTTAAGATGAAGACTGCTGTTGAGGATATTGCCGATATCGATGCCGATGTGATTCTGATGGCCACAGGCCGAAAGCCTCGTGTGCAAACAGACTTCGCCAATGCCGGCATAGAGTATGATGAGCGCAAGGGTGTTACTGTTGATGAGAACTTCAAGACTACTGTTGACGGCATCTACGCCATTGGCGATGTCAACGGCCGTCAGATGCTCGCTCATGCCGCAGAGATGCAAGCCATCCGTGCCGTGAACCATATCATAGGAAAAAAGGATGCTATCGACTTCAACATCATGCCAGCTGCGATATTTACCCAACCAGAAGCTGCCTGTGTTGGTCCTACAGAGGATCAACTTAAGGAACTGGGTATCGCCTATGAGTGTAAGAAGTCATTTTGGCGTGCCAATGGTAAAGCCATGGCTATGAATGAAACCGAAGGCATGTTGAAACTATTTGTTTCACCTGATGGTCTCATTCTTGGTTGTCATGCCTACGGTGCTCATTCAGCCGACATCGTCCAAGAAGTAAGTGTCCTGATGTGTAAACACACCACTATCGCCGAACTCGCCGATATGGTCCACATCCATCCTACACTCTCCGAGATTCTGAAAACCGCTGTAGATTGATTTCTACAGCGTTTTTTGTTTTTTTTCTCTCATCTCTCACATAATCTCTCAAAACCCGCATAAACACAGGCCTTCAGCGATAGTGGAGATTATCAAAATCCCTCCCTAATCTCTCAAGAATCCCTCACAATTCTCTCAAAATACAACTCAAAATTCTAAATCATTCATCATTATTATGATTTGATGGAGGGCTATATGAGAGATTCTTGAGAGATTAGGGAGGGATCCCAAACATCTCTCACGCCCCTCAAACCCTTTGTACACGGGCGTTTCAGAAGATTTTGTGAGAGATGAGAGATTTTTTCGTAAAACTTTTAAAAATCTCATTTATAACATCACAAAGTCAGCCTAAATAATTGTCTTTTTGTAGATAAGGTTGACACCTAAAGTCACCTTTTATGAAAAGGAAGAAATTAGATCAGTATCAAAAGGCTCAGAATCGAGCTCTTAGTTA
>ONAK01000098.1 GCA_900315765.1 uncultured Prevotella sp.
TACCTGAGCACCATCCGCAAGGATATCACGTTCGAAGCGAAAAAATAGCGCCACTTTCTTTAAGTAGTTTAAGACTTTCACCCTCGGCACCCGATTTCCGGGCTTTGCCGAGGGCTTTTTTGTGCCGTTTTCCGTAACTTTGCCAAACCTTACCAGCAGTGAGATGATTTGGCACTGGGTATAGCAACGAAGTAATCGGCCTGCTGATTGACTGAGCAAAGCACTAACATGATTTAAGGAGATAAAATAAAAACCGGAAAATGCTTGGCTATTAAAAAAACTTTGCGTACTTTTGCAAATTAAAAAGATAGTTATATGGGCAAGGAAATAGAAAAGTTTGCCACTACAATAGAAGAGCAAATAGAATTACTTAGGTCTAGAGGAATGACCTTTGGCAACGAAGAGAAGGTAAAGGAAAACCTTCTCGATATTGGGTATTATAGACTCGGTTTTTATTGGTTTCCCTTTGAGGTAACTTTCCCTCGGATAGAAAAAAGAGACCACAAGTTTAAAGAAGGAACCCTCTTTGAGAATGTTATACAGTTGTATTATTTCGATTTTGACGTTAGGAACATCTTTCTGAGATATATTAGCAGAATAGAGATTAACTTCAGGACGAAGCTAATTTATATTGCATCCAATCACTTCCGAGACAATCCATTCTGGTATGTGGATAGTAAGTGCGTGAAAAAGGATTTTTTGGAGAGTGATGATTATCAACGGGCACTTGATGATTTGGATAGAGAAATGGTGATAGCCCGTGACAAGACAAGGTATCATCGGAATTATGCTCCTGCGTGGAAGGCAATAGAATTTATGTCTTTAGGTATCGTTATTCAGTTGTTCAACAACCTGAAAGATAAGGATGGTATCATAAGAAGTAGAATCTCTATGCATTTTGGGATTGGTTCCCCTAACCAGTTCTCTAATTACATGGATGCAATCCGCCGCCTACGTAATAGTTGTGCTCATGGTAAGATGATTTTTGATTATAAAGTCCCCGGAGCTTTGACCAATGCAGCACCTATAAAACTCAATCCTTCCCAAATTACCAATCTAAGTGGAACATATCAAGTATTCAAATATCTGTTGGGACGAGTTTCAAAGAATAGGGTAATAGAAATGCGCGACAAATTGAAGGAAGCATTTGACAATGTACAAGACGAACATGTGATGAAGATTATCACTCAAAATACAGGTATGGATGCAAAAAATCTATAATTTATCCTCCAAAAGTTTGCAAAATTGATTTTTTTGCTGTACCTTTGCAACGGTTTTAACCAAGTGCAATAAGTAGTTACGGCTATTTTCAATGCACTATAAAAGGAAATGATAAGCCTGCCCCTTGCGCAAGGGACGGGCTTTTTTTACTTTTTACGTGTCACCTAAAGGCCGATTGCTTTGTTTCTCTCGGAAACTTTTTGTACCTTTGCAGCCAGAAATGTATAACGACCGACTGACTTATGGAACGTCAAATTCAGCAATAATAGCGCCACTTTCTTTAAGCAGTTTAAGACTTTCACCCTCGGCACCCGATTTGCTTTTCCCTTCGGCCAGCGACCTTTGGTTCCGGGCTTTGCCGAGGGCTTTTTTGTGCCGTTTTACGTAACTTTGCCAAACAAAACTGATGAATTATGAACTGTAACATTTCCGCTTTCTACCTACTACAATAGGAAGATAATAGTGCGTAATAAGTAAATAAACTAATAAATAATGTTAAATACTAAAATATTAGTTGGTTTTATTTGTTCCTACTAAATATTTAGTATATATTTGCAGCCAGTTAAGAAAATGATAACGTGATGAAAGAGAAAAAGAAGGCGACACGCCAGTTAACTAAGTCAGAAACACAGGTGATGAACATTCTGTGGAGTCTGCCAGAACAGAAGGGTTTTATTCAGGATATCATTAACCAATATCCTGATCCGAAACCTGCCTATACAACCATTCTGACATTTATGAAGATTCTGACGGACAAGGAATTTGTAAAGCCTGAAAAGATTGGTAAGGCAAACCGTTTCTCTCCATTGGTGAGCAAAGAGGACTACACCTATTCATATATTAACGATGTCAAGGACACTTTCTTTGGCGGTTCGTTTACTTCGCTCGTCAGTTTCTTTGCTCAGAAGGAACATTATAACGAAGAGGACTTGGCAGAACTCAAGGAGTTGATGGAGAAAATCGAAGCAAAGAAATGATGGCGGCGTTTCTATTATATATAGGTAAGGTAGCAATACTCGTGGCTGTATTCTATCTGTTTTATCGCCTGCTGATGGAGCGTGAGACATTCCATCGTTTCAATCGTGCCGTGCTTCTAATATCCGTTTTGGTGGCCTTTATCCTTCCTCTTTGCGAGGTCACGTTACATCAGACTATTATTGCTGAATTATCACCTAACATTGGGACTACTTCAACGAATGAGATAGCAGAGCCAAGTGCAAATTACCTGCAACAGGCCCTCCGTAGTCTTATTCCAATTCTCTTTTCCATCTTCTTTCTCGGTGTAGTTATTAAAATCCTACACACATTATTCAGTGTCTATCGCATTCGCCATTTTATCCGTTATTGTGAACACCATCCGCAAATAGACGGTACAGAAATTGCAGTTTGTTCCGAAGATGTCACACCTTTCTCATGGTGGAACACTATTGTCTTTTGCCGTAAGGACTACGAACTTCATGATCCGGCTTTGCTTGCTCACGAGCAGGCTCATATCAATGGCTATCATTCTTTTGACCTCTTGCTAATGGAGTTTGCCATTGCTTTTCAGTGGTTCAATCCTGCCATTTGGTTGATAGGGCGTGAACTCCGTACCGTCCATGAATATGAAGCCGATTCCAGCGTTTTGTCCGGTGGTGTCGATACTCACCACTATCTGACACTTCTGATGGAGCGGGCCAATGCCAAACACTCGTTTACACTTGCCAACTCCATCAGTCAGAAAACATTGAAGAATCGTTTTCAGATGATGGCCCGTCACCGCTCCAAGCCATCACGCCTACTCAAGGTGCTGTATTTGCTCCCCATTGTAGCCATCACCTTAACTCTGAATGCCCAGACTATCATTCACTATCAGACACATGAACCTGCTCCCACCCATCCTTTGGCTGATACGATTCAGGCTTCAGCACCTCAGGAGGTAGTACCATCCCCAGCAGTCAAGACAAACAAACAACAGAATACTCAGAAGTCTGAACCTCAGTCTGAAACTACATTGATAACGATTTCAGGCACAGTTTTAGACGAGCAAGGAAGCCCCATTATTGGTGCCATCGTTTTAGTCCATGATTCCACTCTGGGAACAGTTACTGACTTCGATGGTTGTTTCTCACTCAAAGTGCCCAAGGGCTCTATTCTCGATATGATGTATATCGGTGTGGCAACACAGTCGATAGCTTGTAATGAAGATGTGTCAAACCTAAAAGTGACGCTTATTAAAGACAACTCGTAACAAACATATAAGTATGAAAAAGTGTCTATTTTCCCTGCTGCTTTCATTAGCAGCACTGCCCGTTGCGGCCCAAATCGAAGAGACTTTCTGGCACTGGCAGGTCATTGATACGGCACGGATAGTGTGCTCTTATGACTATACAGAATATTTCATGTTCCGTTCGAAACATATAAAGACACATGATGACCTATGGCTCGAAATCGGCGACCATTTGTCGAAATTCGAAAGCTACAGGAGATTTCAGTCCGACTCGCTCTTCTATACTACTGCCCAGGCCAAGGAAGAATATAGTCGCAGGGTGCATGAAGCTATGAAGGTGAAGGGGAAAAACAAGGATGAATCATTTACGATGATGATGGAGATCATGCCTAACGGAAGTGACCAGATTATATATAAGAACTATCCCCAAGACAGTTTGATGGTACAGGACTGGATCAAGAACCGTCTTTATTATACTGAGTTTTTGGAACCGCAAGCGTGGGAGATACGGCCTGATACTACAATGATACTCGGCTATAAATGTCAGATGGCAGAGTGCGACTGGAGAGGGCGGCATTACGTTGCATGGTTTACTGAGGAAATCCCCATCAGTGACGGACCATACAAGTTTAATGGTCTGCCAGGTCTGATTTTCTCCGTTAAGGACAGCACCGATGAATATAGTTGGGAAATCCGCAGCATCGTGAAACCCAACGGTAGTCGTATATATCTCAGTGAGCCGCTTAACGGTGACCATTATAAACGCAACGACCGAATCAAGACACTGAAGACTGAGTGGCGTGCACGACTTGGCCATGTCAAGAAGGCTAATTCGGATGACATCATGCTTGGATGTGAGCCTGGAGAGACCGAAGATCCCTACGACCTGATAGAACTGGATTACAAATGAGGAATATTGCAGTATTGTCAGTTTTCTTCATTGTCATCACTGTTTCTGCACAAGTGAAACTGACGGGACGGGTGACGGATACCCAAAACGGGAAACCGTTGGGCAAAGTTATTGTGTCGGTAAGGGACAAGGATAACAGAATGAAAGGCTATGCCCAGACAAAGACAGATGGAAGCTATGTAGTATTGGCTCAGTCTATAGAAGGCTGTCTGTTGCACTTCTCTATTATTGGCTACAAGAAAAGGAGTATAGAACTGATAGATGGTCGGACTGTCTATGATGTGACATTGGAACAATCAGCTATCGAACTGAAGGAGGTAAAGGTTAAAGCGCGGAAGATACGGCAACGAGGCGACACCTTAGTTTATAACGTTGCGACCTTTGCCAAAGATGGTGACCGTTCCATTGGCGACGTTCTGAAGAATATGCCTGGCATTCAGGTAGCCAATGACGGAAAGATTTCCTATAACGGCATGCCCATCAACAAGTTCTATATCGAGGGAAAGGACTTACTGCAGGGAAGATATGGCTTGGCAACGCAAGGTGTCGAGCATAAAGACGTGAGCAGTGTGGAGGTGATGACCAACCACCAGCCTGTAAAAGCCTTGAAGAATCTCTCTGAGTCAGAACAAACCGCCATCAACCTGAAGTTGAAAGATGGCTCGAAGGCACACCTGATCACAACCATTAATGCCGCATTGGGTACACCGTCGCTATGGAACGGCAACCTGACTGGGATGATGTTCAGCAAAGAGTGGCAGATGATTTCCACTTATAAGACAAACAACACTGGCGATGACTTGCAACGCGATATTCGTGAGCATATTGACATCTTCGCCAAAACAGGGCAGAAATATAGTGAAGCAGAATATCTGACTCTACCTGTAGGCAATAAGTCGGAACTTGAGCAAAGACGGACCCTGCTAAACAAGTCGCATCTCCTATCAACCAACTGGATATTCGGAATTGGTAAAGATGCAACGCTCGATGCACAAGTCTCTTACCTGACTGACCGTGAACACTCCAACCATATAACCAATTCAGAATACTTCTCGGCTGAGGGAAGCAGAAAGATAGAAGACCGTCTGCATAGCAAGGTAAACAACCAGATATTCTCGGCAAAGCTGACAGCAGAGGTGAACCGTGACAGTAGCTATCTGAACAATGTTTTAAGGACTGATTTGAATTGGAACGACGGTGATGTACTGACAAATGGTACCTATAATGCCTCGCAGCATCTCTATCTGCCTCGCCATCAGTTAAGCAATACCCTTGAGTATATCCATCGCAAAGGCAAGAACGCACTGACACTGAACTCACGAAATCAGATGGAATGGCTACCACAATACACATCGGTAACAAGAGATGGCAAGCCATACAGCCAGGAGTTAGGACGACATTCTTTCTATAGTGACGAGCATATCAACTATGATTGGGGCATCGGGCGGTTTGTCTTGGCAGTGGAGGGTGGTTTGACTTATCTGAACCGCAGAATGATGGACTATCATACCAAACGCTATCAGACTTACCTGACACCCACTTTGAAATATCCTCATCATGATTTCAACTTCACACTTCGACTGCCCATAAGTTATTTCCACTATGACTTTGAAGATAGCAAACGCGATGATGTAAGCTATGGCACGAGCCTTGGAATATCATACAGGGGTATTCCACATCTAACAGTCTCTTTCTCTGGCAGCATTAGTGAGAATCCATATAACATCAGTAATCATTATGACGGTTTGCTGATGACTAACTATCGCACGATGACACGAGGAACAACGGAATATGCTACTGCAACTGCCAAGAGCCTAAACCTGACGGCTACCTATCAGAACTCCAGCAATGCACAATTTGGTTTCCTTACCATCACCCGAATGTGGAACAAGAACCCGTTTGTTTCCATACAGTCTTTTGAAGGCGATTGGCTGATCAACGGCCTAATGCTCAGCCCGAATCATAGTCAGTCATGGCTTGTTAATGGCAATTTCGAAACGTTGTTTCCTATTACCGGTGGTATGTTTAAGCTTTTTATCAATTGGATGCAGCATAATCAGCAGATGATGACGGGCGATGTCCAGACACCCTATAGTAACAACTCTTTGTCAATTGATGCCATTATCAACGGCATGCTCTTCCGTAAGCTCAACTGGAAATATGAACTGGAATACGGCTCTACTCATTTGCGTATCGGTGATGACAGACCTAATGCCCTGCAGGGGTTTGAGCACAGCTTTTCGCTTTACTATTCGCCTGTCAAGAAGCTATCCCTTTCTCTCATCGGCGAATATTATCACAATGAGGTGTCCAACCATCAATATTCAGATCATTTCCTGATGGACACCAAAGCAATCCTTAAACTCCGTTCGAATCTCGAACTGACATTGTCCCTTAACAACATCCTCAATGTCAGTCACTATGCCTATACCACCTATACGGAATTGATGTCACTCTCTGGATCCCAACCCATTCGTGGCCGGGAACTCCTTTTAAGTTTATACTTTCGCCCCATATGAAGAATACGAGATCAACAAACTTACCAGCAGTAAAAAGAACTGGTAAAAGGTGGATAGCAAGAAAGAATTTGCACGATTTAAGAAGATAAAATAAAACGAAATGAATTTGAAAACAATGACACTCTGGAGAATTGCTTTTATGATGCTTGCTGCTTTCTCCCTCGCCTCTTGCAGCAGCGATGACGACGAAGTTTTCTTTACTATCGGAACAGACGGTATTCCTATGCCTGCCACTTATCATAACGTGTCACAGGCTGATTTTCAAAAATTCATCGTTGGTTACTGTTGGAAAGAAACAGAAATGCACAAGATTAACGATGATGGCTCCATTGAAGAAAAAGATTATGGATGGGATTTGTTTGGTTGGTGTGGTCCCTCTTATTACGAATTTGGAGACCAAACGATTATCCACTATGTTTTAAACACAGGTATCCCCGCCTATATCCATTACACGATGAACTATAAGTACGATTATAGCAACAACATCTACATTAATGACAATAATCATTTCTATTTCCGCCTCATATCGGTCAGCGAAACAACCGTAAAAGTAATCAAGTGGGAAGGCGAAACAACCGACAGGGAAGGTGGCTACAAGCCCGAATTCCTTTATGTGGTACTCAAACGACTAACCAACAAGGAACATGCCGATGTAAAAGAGCAATATTCAGAATAAGGATGAAAAATCACACGATTTAAGAAGATAAAATAACAACATGTCGAACCCTCAAACGAAGAAAAGTGTTATGAGTCCATAAAATAGTCACAAAAAATTTGGGTGTTTCAAAGAATTGGATTAACTTTGCGCCCAAGAGCATTGCAGCTTCTTGATTATCTTTCTCGAACCGCTAATTCATTTAAGATTTATCTGCGAAGATGCTGCCAGCTCACGTCCCATACGGAGACGTGGGCATTGGTTGTATCAGCATACGCAGATAGGTTTTAGCGGACCTGAGAAAGATATGTTGAGAAATCCAATTAACCCACGTTATCCGTTTCTTT
>ONAK01000097.1 GCA_900315765.1 uncultured Prevotella sp.
CCAACCCACATGCCAACAAGACCAAAACCTAAGGGAATACCAATAAAATAGCTTAGTCCAACGGCAATGCTCCATTGGAAGATAATACCGATGATGACAGGGTAGACAGCATCACCCGTAGCTCGAAGTGTACCCACGGCGAAGATGTTAGCAGTTCGACCAACTTCAAGGAATATGTCTATAACCAGCACCCATACGCCCATAGCTATGATGTCAGGATTATCGGTAAACGCACTAAGTATGCTTTTTCCTGCTAATGCAAGTATGATAGAACCGGTAACGGTTATGACCAATGACCTGCGGAAGAAGTAGTTTCCAAGTATATATGCGGCCTGGTGGCGTTGCTGTCCTACAAGATGGCCCACAAGGATGTCGCCTCCTTGTGTTATACTGATACAGAACAGGTACACAAACATAATCATGTTTACGCAGTATGTTCGAGCCGCCAAGGCCTCGTTGCTTATCTGATTAATAAAATAGGTAATTACAACCTGCGACAGACTGTAGCTTATATTCTCGCTCATGGCTGGTATACCTATGTGTAGCAGATTCTTTAGCTCCTGCCATGGTATAGGGCGGAAATAATGCATAGGGAATCGAGGAATGTGCACCCTGAAATGTATAATTGCCAAAAGTATGGTGGCAATGGCACGACT
This sequence comes from uncultured Prevotella sp., assembly GCA_900315765.1. Lineage (GTDB taxonomy): Bacteria > Bacteroidota > Bacteroidia > Bacteroidales > Bacteroidaceae > Prevotella. Next base: position 657 of record ONAK01000097.1, read on the forward strand.
GGTGGCTGTAGCTATGGCTGCACCTTCAACACCCAGCTGTGGGCATCCCCAGTGACCGTTAATAAGTGCATAGTTGCCTATAATGTTTAATACGTTTACTATACCTGTGACAGCCATGGGATATATAACCTTGTCGGCACTTCGCAGCGATGCAGAGAATGTTAGCGATACAGCTTGGAAGAACGACAATGCGCCGGTAATCTTCAGGTATATCAGTCCGTCGCTCATAAGTTCTGGGCGCAACCCCATCAGGTGTAGCAGGGCCTCTGCCTTGAAAAACAGCAGTGCACTTACTGCCACACCAAGCATGAGGTTTACCGCAAGTGCCATACCTACCACCTGTACCAGTCGTTTATGTAATCCGGCACCTATATATTGGGCGCATAATATGGCGGCACCCATCGAGAAGAACTGATATACAAGAAATACAAGTGATATAAGCTGGTTGTCTAGTCCTACAGCGGCTACACTGTTGTCACTATAACGGCTTAACATAACAGTATCTACGGCACCTAGCATCATTACCAGGGCCATCTCAATAAATACAGGTATTGTCAGAACCTTAAGTTGTCGCTTTAGTGAAGTGTCAGACATTGAGTTCTTGTTTTGGTGAAAATAAACGTCAAATAACTTAAAAACGGCTGCAAAAGTACAAATATATTCGAAAAAAATGCTATATTTGCACCGGAATTTGTAACTAAGACAATTGTATATGATTAAAATCAAGTTTATTTTGGCCGCCTTGATGGCAGTCGTAACTGTAACATCGGCCAGTGCTGCTCGCGATGAGATGGTGGCCTATCTTTTTACTTACTTCAATAGCAATGCTCCTGAAGATGAACAGATATGCTATGCCATTAGCGATGACGGCTACAACTATACGCCGCTTAATGGAGGCGCACCTGTCATCGAGAGCGATACCATTGCTCTCACACAGTGTGTACGCGATCCACACATATTGCGTTGTGAGGATGGTAAGACCTTTTATATGGTAGCTACAGACATGCGTTCTTCGCTTGGTTGGGCCAGCAATCGTGGTATCGTGATGTTAAAGTCTACCGACCTTATTCACTGGCAGCACTCTACCGTGAACTTCCCAACTCGCTACACCAAGACATGGAAGAATGTTATCCGTGTTTGGGCGCCTGAGACTATCTACGACCGTGAGACCGGCAAGTATATGGTGTTCTACTCGCTGCGTTCAAGCGATCCCGATTCGTACGATAAGATTTACTATCAGTATGCCAACAAGGATTTTACCGATCTTGAGGGCGAACCCAAATGGCTTTTCGATGCCGGGAATGCTACTATTGATGGCGACATCGTTTGGAATAAGGCCGACAGGATGTATCACCTTTTCTACAAGCAGGAATCAGGTCGTGGCATTTATCAGGCTGTGGCTAAGCGCCTCACCGATAAGTGGCAGATGATTGAAGGCAATGTAGAACAGACCAAAGAGGCCGTTGAGGGTGTTGGCGTTTGTAAGGCTATCGATGGCAAGAGTTGGATTATTATGTACGACTGCTATAGTAATCATCACTATCAGTTCTGTCGTTCAGAAGACCTGAAGACTTTCCAGTTTGTACAGAATACCGAGACTAAGGGTAAGTTCACCCCACGTCACGGCACAATCATCCCCATTACTAAAGCTGAGAAAGAATGCCTGCTTAAGGCTTTCGGTAAGTAATGGTGCCTTATTTGATTCTCTGATAAGCTAATCGCTCGTCGCCCGATAACAGGTAGATTATTCCGCAATAGGTAAAGCCGTGTTTTTGCAGATTGTGCTGCATAATCTTGTTATCGCGATGGGTGTCGATACGGATATTGGTATCGCGCGAGAAACAGAATTCCATGATGGTGCTGAAGATGCCATGAACATCTGGATAGCTGGCAATGCGGTGGACAACGTGATATGATAGCACGTCGTCCACCCATTGTCCATTATATATCTGTGCGTATGTAGGCTCAGGCGAAGCCAGAAAGGCAAAATAGCCTACGATTTTATTGGCATCTTCTATCACAAAACCGCTTTTTTTCTCCATGTCGGCAGTGATGACAGTCTCTGATGGGTAGCCGTCGGTCCATTGGTGCATATTGCCTGATGCACGCATAATCTTTTTGGCAGCTTCCATCACAAGCATGATCTCAGCTATATCGGTAGGCTTTGCTTCTCTTATAGTCATATCCCTAACCTCTCGCTCGGCTTTGCCGCTCGGCTCGTCCGAGAACCTCTCACCTCATTTCTTTTCTTTAGCCTGACGTGCAAACTCAAACAGTGCTACTGGTAGGTGGCAATAGCCTGTTGGGTTCTTGTCAAGATAGTCCTGATGATAATCTTCGGCTGAATAGTAATTCTGCAGAGGCAGCTTTTCTACAGCCAAAGGCTGCTGATGGTTCTGCTGTTCCTGAGCAAACACTTTCTCTATGACTGCTAGGTCGTCGTCGCTTGTGTAGTAAACGCCTGTGCGATAGCGTGTACCCTCGTCTTCTCCCTGTTTGTTAAGACTGGTAGGGTCGATGGCTTTAAAGAACATGTTGAGCAAGAACTCCAGACTAACCACGTCAGGATTGTATTTTACATATACGGTCTCGGCAAAGCCCGTCTGGTCTGTGTAAACCTCTTTATATGTAGGGTTTTCGGTATGTCCGTTGGCAAATCCTACCTCTGTTTCAAGTACACCTTCTATCTGCTTAAAAAAGTGCTCTGTTCCCCAGAAACAACCTCCTGCAAAATAAATTTCTTTTGTCATATTTGTAACCTTTCTACTAGTTTGGTTTTATAAAACTTATTAAAAGCGTCGGCAAAGATATACAATATCCGCGATATTTTGCTATATTTGTCCCGATAATTAACATAAGTTTCAATGAAAGAAGACAAAATCATGCGCGTAGGTATCGTCGGCGCTGGTTGGATAGCCGAAAAGGCTGCCATCACACTAAACGGACTTGATAACTGTGAGTGTTATGCCATTGGCTCGCGTTCAAAGCAGAAGGCAGACGAATTTGCCAAACAGTGGAACATGACAAAGGCATACGGATCATACCAGGAACTGATAGCTGATAAGGATGTTGACTTGGTGTATATTGCTACGCCGCACTCTCATCATTACGATGTAACTAAACAGGCTTTGCTGGCAGATAAACCATGCCTGGTAGAGAAGGCTTTTATGGCTAACCTTCGCGAGGCGAAGGAGATTGTTGACTTGGCCCGTCAGCGTGGTGTGTTCCTGGCTGAGGCTGTATGGACGCGCTACCAACCTGTTGTTGCTACTGTGCGTCATCTGATTAGCAGCGGGCGAATCGGTAACCCGCGATTGGTTACAGCTACGTTGGGCTATTCTATGGGCAATAAACCACGAATCATGTTGCCGGAACTATGTGGCGGCGCACTTCTCGACTTGGGCGTTTATGCGCTTAACTTTGTGCGTATGTTCTTCCCTCAGCCCATTTTAAGCATCGACTGCCATTGCGTTAAGTCGGATACTGGCATGGATATCACCAATGCCATGACGTTGATTCTTGATCATGTGGCTGGTGATAAACTCCTGTGCAACCTTCAGTCGAGTGCAGCGTGTGTAGGTGATAACATAGGTGTGATTGCCGGTACCGAAGGAAATCTGATTATCGACAATATCAATAACCCACAGACGGTAACCGTTAACGGACCTGACCGTACTTATATCGAAACCATCAAGGTGCCCCGGCAGATTACTGGCTACGAATACGAATTCCTGGCCTGCCGAGAGGCTCTGCTGGCAGGGAAACTTGAAGTTGAAGAGATGCCTCTTGACGAGACACTTTACATCATGGAGATGATGGATGGGCTGCGCCAGAAGATGGGCGTACACTATCCTATGGACTGACCTCTATTTGCCTAAGAACTTCTTGTCGAGGTATGTCTGGAAAGCCTCTTTATACAGGTCGCCTATAGGCAGGTATGTGTCGGCATCCATGATTACACGGTTTTTGTTTACCTCTTGAATTTTGTCGAGGTTGATGATGTAAGAGCGATGAACCCGCATAAAATTGTTGGGTAGTCGCTCTTCCATTTTTTTCATCGATAGCAGGGTGATAATGGGCTTTGCTTCGCCTTCAATCCAGACCTTAAGATATTCGCTCATGGCCTCGACATATCGGATGCTGGGAATACTTACTTTTACTATGCGATAGTCGGTTTTTAGGAATAGTGTGTCATCAGATTCTGCAGCAGTAGCGGCTGGTGTTGAAACTGATAGCCTTTCCTGAAGTCTGTTGGCTGCACGCATGAAATCCTGCATGCCGAAAGGCTTAAGCAGATAGTCAACTGCATTTACTTTAAATCCCTCAATAGCATATTCAGAATAGGCTGTAGTGAATACTACGAGTGGTGGTGCTGCAAGCGATTTAACGAAGTCCATACCGTTCAGGTCGGGCATGTTGATGTCACAGAATATGGCATCCACCCTTTCGTCAGATAAGAACTGTCGTGCTTCCAGGGCGCTCTGGCATTGAGCTGCCAACTCCAGGAATGGCACCTTGTTAATATATGCAGCTATCTGCTGCAGAGCCAGAGGCTCGTCGTCAATAGCGATACAGCGAATCATCTTAGTGGTAATTTTAGTTTAACAATATAAATGTCTGCTTCGTCTTTAATCTCTAGGGTATAACTCTTGTCGTATAGCAGATCAAGTCGCTTTTTTACGTTTGCCAGTCCCACGCCGCCTTTCTCCTGATTAGGTACCTCTGCTTTTGAGTTCCTGCATGTAAACAGGAGGTTAGAGCTGAGAGGTGAGGGGGTAGAGATTTCCAATTTAATCTCTATAAATGAGTCGTGCTGGTAACTGATGCCATGCTTGAATGCATTCTCAATAAACGATATCAGCATCAGTGGCGGAATGGTCACGTCGGGTGCCTCTTCGGGAATGTCAACTGTTATCTTTACCTTATCACTGTAGCGTAGTTGCATCAGTTTGGTGTAGTTGCGTATAAATTCAAACTCCTTGGTTAGTGGCACACCGCTCCTGTCGCCTTCGTACAATACAAAGCGCATCATCTTTGATAGCTCACGGATGGTTTCCTGAGCTTTTGATGGGTCTATATCCACCAAGGCATGGATGTTGTTCAGTGTATTCATGAAAAAGTGTGGGTTTATCTGATATTTCAGATATTCCAACCGCTGCTCCAGATTCTGCTTCTCCAGTTCCTCCAGCTTGCGTTGGTCTCTACGAGAGCGGAAATAATACTTTGTGCCCAGGTTAGCACCGAACATCAATAGCAGCACTGCAATGCTCAGCACATCGTGTTCGCCAACGAACAGTGGTGGCCTATGGCGACGCCCCATTTTTGCCTCTTCATGATGTGGGCCGCGCTGATGGGATCCCTCGAATTCCTCAAATCTTGGCGGAAAATCCTCGCGCTGTTCCATCTTGTGCGGACGGAATCCCTCACGTTTCTCGAAGTTGGGCCTGTTGGTACACTGGAAAACGATGAATACTGCTATCAATGCAGTCATGATTGATGCGTAGAGCTTGCGCTTATTCTGATGTATCAGTAATGGTGCCAACAGGAAATTATGGATGAGGAATAGTAACAGGAATATACTGAACCTGCCCCACACAAAGAATACCTCACTCCAGTTGAAATCCAGATAAGGATCGTTGGTAGTGCGAAGATACAGACTTAGTACTGGAGCTGCAAATAGCAGACTCCATGTTACTAAATATGCCAGGTTCTCCTGTCTCGATTGATTCTTCATTGTTATCATTACTATTCCTATTATAAATAACGTAGCTATGATGATATTATTGTGTCAGCGCCAGCCGCCAGGGCCAAAACCGCCACCGCCGCCCATACCGTTGCCACCTGTGTAGCTCGATAATGATACGCTTGTTCCGTTGCTTACGGTGCCGCTCATCATGCCGATGCCGCCAAATATGCTTGTACCGCCACTAACGGTTGTGCCCGATGAGAGGGTAGGAGTAGCTGCTGATGAAATGACCAATGCATTACCACCGCTCGATGGTGTCTTGAACGAGAAGGTGTTGCTGTCGTAGGTCATGGTGTACCAAGTGTTCTTGCTCCATGATGAGGCCTGATAGCATGCCTGCGATAAGCTGCTGCCGTTCTCAAGTCCTCCTACGGCTACCACGGTGCCTCCTGTGAGATACAGCTTCTTTCCTTCTTCGGTATTGGCATCGATAGCAACTTCTGGAGAACCAGAGCAGATGGCGTATATCAGTCCACCTTTTATGTAAATATTTCCATTGGCATCCAGACCGTCGTTGTTCTTGCCTTGGGCATAAACATAGCCGCCTGTGATGGTCATATCGCCCTTTGAGTTGATGGCATCATCGTAAGCATAAACAGCCACTTCGCCGCCACTGATATTCATGGCACTCTTGGTCTCTATTCCCTCGCCGTTATATCCGTTGGTGCGTACCCAGATGGTGCCGCCGCTGATGTTTATGTTTCCGTCGGCCTTGATGCCTTTGGGCGATGATGTGTCGTTGTTGCTCTTGTATTGTCCGCCTTCGGTCACGATATATACGTTTCCTCCAGTGAAGTTGGCCTCAGTATCCACGTTGATGCCTTTACCACCGCTGCCGGTGCTTTTCAGCCATAGCTCGCCCGCATTAATGGTGAATGCTGAGTCGGCCTTGATACATGCTGCGCCTTTTGCCTCATTGTCTTCAGTGTCGTATGTGCCTCCACCAGTGGTTATTACAGTGGTGCGGCCGCCGTTAACAATGATGTTACTCTCGCAGTTTATGCCCTTAGCAGCTTCGGCCGACACCTCAACATTAATAATACCTCCATTGATGAATATGCCGTCGTTGGCTTTAATGCCGTGGTTGGCTGTAGAGTTCGCATAAATGTTGTTCCCCTTACGAAACACAATGTAGTCGGCCGAGTGGATAGCGTTGTTGGTGTTGCCAGTAACACTTAGTTTTCCACTTCCGTTAAACAGCAGTTTGCCTTTGCAGTAAAGTGCTCCTTTCTGACTGCCGCCTGCACCGTCACTCAGAGTATTGCTTGTACCGTCTACCAGCATCACGTAGGCACGCTTACCACTCAATAAGTTCAGGGCTGCCGAGTCGGGATTGGTAATATTCACATTGTTCAGTTTTACTTCGTATTTCTTGTCGCCTACAACTGTAAACGATCCATTTGTGGTTGTACCACTCAGCACGTAGCATATATTCTTTGTTGAGCCGTGGTTGGCAGTGATGTGTCCGCCGTTAACAGTTATTTCTACACCGTTCTCGGTCGTAGCTGTTGGATGGCTCATGTCTATGTTTACTTCTGTTGTAAAGCTGTTGTTTTCCAACGCGTCCTCCTCGTCAGGCAAATACTCGCTGACTGTGTTTGTGGGCTCAGCAGAGGTTTGATCTATATTAATAGAGAAGGTGGCAAGCTCGCCAGTTGTTGTCGAACTGCTGCCAGAATTAGAATCTGGGGGCGTGATTGTCTCATTGTTACCACCGTTATAATCCCAATTGTTGTCGTTCTCGCTGAAAGGATCGTCAGTTTGGCAACCAGTCATCATTACTGTAGATGCCATGAGCATCATCTTAATCATTGTTTTCATATATTTACCGTTTTAAATTTGTGCAAAGGTAAACACAAAAAGCCGACTTGCCAAATCTATTCAGCAAACTGGCTTTTTCGTTCAACGAAAAGCGACCTTTAGGCTTTCCCTGCCTACTGGCTTCGCTGCCTATTTATATCAAGGAGGGGATGCTTAGTATCTGTTCGGCATGCTCCTTGGTTTTTACCTGCATTTATAATAAAAGTAGTGCGGATGGTGCCTTCGGTTTTCTTACCGTACATTGTCTTCTCGCCCCAGGCACCCATCGCTTGTAGCAGTTCCTTATCAACATCTGCTATCAGTGGAAAGGGCAGATCGTGCTTCTCCTTAAATTTCACGTGCGATGCAGCTGAGTCCTTACTCACTCCAACTACCTCGTAGCCAGCCCCCTGCAGTTCGGCATAATGGTCGCGCAAACTGCAAGCCTCTGCCGTACACCCGCTGGTATTATCCTTTGGATAAAAGTACAATACCAACTTACGTCCACGATAATCACTCAAACGGATATCCCGTCCCTGCTCATCCTTGCCCAGAATCTCCGGGGCTTTATCACCAATATTCATGCGCATTATTGTTTTATGTTCCTGCGGCAAAGATACAAATAATATCCGAATAATCAAATTTATAGCTAAAATTATCTTCTTCTCCCTCTGGTCATCTCGATTATGTTATTTCACGAGGATTTTTTTATTTCGCTCCATCTGGCTGCGAAATTGTTGCAATTTTGCAAGCAACAGCTCGCCACTCTC
>ONAK01000099.1 GCA_900315765.1 uncultured Prevotella sp.
AGTATCCCTGTTGGCTCAAGGTAATTACGAACCCATATTGTTAAAATGTCCTATTTTTCCTATTCAATATTTGGAAGTTAGCGCAGAATCTTGCTACCAGCGGGACGCAAGAATATCAATACTGACTACAATGCTCGTTTGCTAGCATCTGATATCAGAGCTTATTTTGAGGTAAATGCGGAAGCAATAGAAGTATTGATATTTAAAGGAAAGAAACTAATATCTATTGACCGTAATCTCACACTAAGTTCTCTCTTTAATAAAATATTTCGTAAAAGATATGAAAAATAAAAGCCACAATAATGTGGCTTTTAAATGGAGTAGTGTCGATAAAGGCTTGCTCCCCGCACTCAGCGGCGTAGTCAAAAATACATTTTTGACGCTGCAAAGATAAGAACTAATTCTGAAACTTCCAAATAATTTGGTATTTTTCTGCTATTTATTGCTATCAGTTAGTACCTACCCCGCCCTGTCATGTCGAGTACCTACCCCGCCCACTTGTCATTCCGAGCGCCCCACCCCCACTTGTCATTCCGAGCGCAGCCGAGGAATCTCTGCGGCTTCAGCCGCTTGCGCCCGAAGGTGCATTCAAGAGATCTCTCCACGCGCTAATGCTTGGTCGACATGACAAGGAGGATGGAAAAAAGGACGCTTGGTCGAGATGACAAAGGGAAGGGAAGACAGACACCTTGATCTTTTTTCGGAAAAAACATAAAATAATTGATAAAACATTTGGAGGTAATAAAATAATTACCTATATTTGCGGCAGAAATAAAGTTTGAATGGAAAAAGTGGAGAAAATCTGGCAGACCGATGATGCTGTATGGATTAGGACAGCCGACGGACAAGAAGCCTGTGAGAAGTTTATCGACTATCCCAGACTGCGCTATGCTACAGCAGAACAGCGTGCTAACTATGAAGCCGACGAATACGGTTTGCGTTGGGAGGAAATAGATGAAGACTTGAGCTTTGAAGGATTCTTTAATAAAAAGGAGACAACAATGCTCTATAAGCTCTTTATGGCTCACCCAGAACTTAACGTTTCTGCAATTGCCCGCAGAATAGGTATCTCTCAGAGTCTCATGGCTCAATATATCAGCGGAAAGAAGAAAGCAAGCGATGCACGCATCACTCTTATTCTTGACACCATCCGCGAAATCGGCCAAGAACTTATTGCGGTTTAATTTTAATCATTTATATTAAATCTTTTTCTAACATTTAAAATTTCAAGTATGAAAAGAACAATTAAGAGCATCAAGGTTGCATTGTTATTATCTGCGCCTGTTTTGCTTTCATCTTGCGCCACTATTGTGGCAGGTGGAAACCCAAGTATCACTATCAATGGCGATGTTTCTGAGAAAGTTACTATCACCACAGAGAAGGAGACTTACCCCAATGTAAATCTACCAGCAGTTGTCAAAGTTAACCGCCATCATCTTGACGGACAGCGTATCCAGATTACATCCGACAACTACAAGTTTAACGACATTGTTTTGGAGAAGGCTGTCAACGAATGGACATTTGGAAATATTCTCCTTGGAGGTATTATTGGTTGGGGAATTGACTTGGGAACAAACTGCGTTAGCAAACCAGCGCAAAAGAACTTCACCATTCAGCCAATACCCAAACAGCAAAATGACGCCGTTAAGGGCAAGGACGAATCTGAATCAGAAAAATAACTGTCAATAAACAACTATCACCGCCCGCCACTCTGTAAAGAGAATGGCGGGCGGTAGTTTTTATTCATTATTCCCCAAGAAAGCTATTCGCTTCAGTGGTAGCATGTTTTTGTCTTCATCACTCATCTTGTCGTAGTATTCTTGCCACATCTCTATAAACTCATCGCCGTCTATCAGGCGGATAAACTTATCACCACTTGTGGCGGCATGCTTAGCATCAGTAGAATAAGTACCTGACGTTACAAACAGAGCTATATCACCAGCTTTTAATATACCGAGCAATGCTCGAACATCAGCTGCGCCTGTTGCAGTCTCTGGCTTGTGTTTTACTTGCACCTTGATTCGTGGTGTTTTGGCACCCAACGGGTCAGTATAAGCTACTATATCTATCCCACCATCCTTTCCACGAGGAGCAACCGACTGGATGTAATACCCCATAGCCTTGAGTAGCGATGCTACAAGGTCTTGGAATTCGTATGGATTCTTACTTTTCAAATATTCACGTATTCCATTTGCAGCACGTTCCTCCAGCGTTTCAAGTTCAATCATTGTTTCTTTAGCAGGATCGTTTTCTTCTTCAGGCTGAGCAACTGGCTTTTCGTCAGTCGGTTGTTCCTTGCCACGATACCAAGCCTTATATCGCTGCCACGCTTCGTCACGCAGTTTTTCAGCACCAAGTTTCAATGCCTCTTCACCTTCTGGAGTGATAGTCCAGTTTCCCTTTTTCTTAATAAGAAATCCCGCACGCACATAGTCAACCGAAGTAAATCTCTAATATACTTTTCTCCCACGCAGATAACTCAATATTCTTTTCTACTTCTTGCATCAGAATACGAATAGGCATTGACCCACCATTTTGTTTCAGTATTTGCAAAACTGCGAACATCGTCTTTGCCGATGTAATATATGACTTTGATTTTGCTTTCATATCTTATTGTTTTTTATCTATTTCCTTTTGCACGGTTGTGAGACTTGCAGAGCATCTGACAGTTGGTGATGTCGGTGCTGCCACCCTTGCTCCAGGCTGTTACGTGGTCGGCATCCATCTCTTCAAGTTTCCAGATACGCTGACGGTTGGCATCGTGGCCGATAGCGCAGTACGGGCAGTTAGATATGTTCTCAGACTTTGCCTTGTCAGTCTGCAGCTGATAAACCTTACGCATTGTAGGTTTATCGAATAGGCGCACATTCAGCAGGCGGGTATCTTTACACCCGCCCAGCACAAATTCAAAGATGCCCTTATGATCTGATACGTAGTCATCGTCGTACAGCTCAGCCACTTTAGCCGATACCTCATTGTGATTATAGGCGTTCGCATGGAACCTCTCATAGAGGTCGCCCCAGTTCAGTCCCTGCATCTCTGGATAGACATCGTTGAAGATATTGTCAGCCCAGTCGATGACGGTATTAAAGTAGGTTTTGATCTGATTGATATTTGTATCTCTGCGATGTGCGCTCATATAGCCATCCACATTACCTTTGCTCACCCATTTCAGGGCCGTTGCTAAGAACTGCTGACGGTTAGCAGGTCCCTTTACGAAACTTTCCCAGCGCTGTATGTTAGCGTTCTGAGAATTTGAGAATTCTGCCTTACATAGCGTTACAAACAGACCGCTGTAGATAGCGTTCAACTCTTCCTGTTCGTTCAATGGGATACCCGCGATATTGATAGTCTTGAACCACTCCTTGATTTCTTCTTCAGCATGTTCACCTTCTCCCTCACAGATATACACCAGCAGCTCCGTTTTCAGGATTTTTTGCTGCAACCCTTCATTCAGACCGTCGAATATCTGTTCCAGTCCATTCACCTTTACGGCAAACTTATTCTTCACAAACCGCCCCAACGAGGTGATTCGTTGCTGACCATCGAGCACTTCATATTTCCCTGTCTCTACATTATTATTAAAATATATAAGGCCGAGGGGATAACCTTTCAATACCGATTCGATCACAGCCACATCTTTTTTGCCGTCGGCATAGATGTAGTTACGCTGATACTCTGGCTGAATCACCAATTGACCAGCCATACCATATATGCCCTTACCTTCGAATTCGTTGTAGTCAAAGCCGTCGCATATCTGTTCTACGGTATAGATCTTTAGTTCTGTCTTCATATGTTTATTGTTTTTTGCGGATTAGTATTCTTTGATATACCTTTTCTAATTGTCCATCTACCATAATAACGCCACTTGCATTTAAGTCGTAAGTTCCGGGTTTACCGAACTTTTTAAGATAGGCTTCTTTACATTCCTTAGATGAATAAACTTTTGTTTTTAATGAGTATAAGTCTAGGTTCTCGCACATGCCAAGAATCTCATACTGCTCAGGACAATATTTATCAAGGAATGATGTTGGAACTCCCATTATTCCTTCGTAATCCGATGGGATGGCATCAGTATAGGGGATTTCTATTGCATTATAGTTCTCGTAGTGAATATAAGTTTTGCGTTCTCGTATTTCCTTATGTTTACTATGCTTAAAGTTTTCCACCATTGTCATTAATCGAAGAGGTTGATGACGTCGACCATGATCAATGTTTGTAAACCAACAACAATTTCGGAACTTCACAAGTCCTGTCTCCGCATCATATACCCCATCTGCATAATCTCTTTCGTTGACAATACGGAAATATGCGTTGCCATTTTGAAATCCATTTCCTAACCATATTTTGTTATCCTTAATTAGCGGAAAAACTTCTTTGTATGTTATAGCATTCATACTACCGATTATCACAAATAGTTTCTCCGAATCCATCAGCCATGCCACAAACTCCCTGAACAGCGAGAACGGTGGGTTTGTGATAATGATATCTGCTTCGTCTCTAAGCTTTGTTACCTCCTTGCTACGGAAGTCACCATCGCCCTCCAGGTATTGCCATTCCAGATCGTTGATATCTATGCGGTTGTCACCTGTGATATCACGCTCAAGTACAAATATCTTGCCGTTGGTCTTTGTTTTATCTGGGTTAAAGTAAGGCTGCTGGGTTTCAAACAATGTTGGCTGATATGGCATCTTGTATTTCTTGCTCTCTGGAGCATAACTCGTTGAGATCAGTTTTTTCAAACCAAACAATTGGAAGTTCTGGGCGAAGAACTTGGTAAAGTTACTCCACTCAGGATCATCACAAGGCAACAATACAGTCTTGTCGCGAAACACATCCGGATTATAGTCCAGATAAGCGTTTATTTCTTTTTGAATATCTGCATACTGCGTGTAGAACTCATCGTTCTTCGCAGTCTTGGCATTTGCCAAATTTGTATTTGCCATACGCTATGCATTAAGGCGTATGCTTATCTTCGGAGATGGGACTTGGTTAGAGCAAAAAGAAAGCATGGACGGTATTCTCATCCACACTTCCAGGCTCTACCACAAGCCCCAAAAACCAGATAAGTCACGTCCATGCATATCGCACAGACGTTTGCGACTTATTCTTCGGTTTTTGTCCTTCTTGAATGTGGTAGATTCGAAGTGTTCCGAATAACAGCAAACGCTTGTTATATTTTTACCCTCAAAAGTCACACCGGCCCTCCACTGAGGTATGCGCCAGTGATTGGTTGCAAAGATACATCGTTTTATTGAAATCTGCAAGTTTTCGGATGGAAATATTTCAAAATTGGCTATTATGCAATATCTTTTGTTCTAAAAGTTATTAGCGCATAGAAAATTCCAAGGAATTTTTGCATATATGGGCTTTTATTCGTAATTTTGCAAATAAGATGCAAAAACAGGATAACACATTGCCCGACATAGAGTCTGAAGAAGTCAATGGACTTCAGAATAATGTAGGCATCCTGAAGTCCATTAGAAACAGAAAAAAGCTTACCATAACCGATAATCCACAAAATGAATATGAATGGACAATGGATGAATGTATCCAAAGATCACGTTCATTCAGCGTGTTTTTCCATGCGGTTCACCCTGACTATTATGAGCGTCTGTTACCTTTATGCTTAGATTTAGATTTCTTCTTAAATAGTAAACCTGACGAAGTGTGCCTATCATTCAACATCGAAAAGCACGGCAAAAGTATTATCTATAAGAAACTGAAAAATATATGGGAAGAATGCTTTAATAGCTACACTGAAAGCAAATGGTATTGCAATTATATTGCACAAATAACTAATCTTGCCGACAATGGAGATTCTGTAAGAAAAGGGTTTGATCGCAGCTAATAGACCGCTCGGACAAATTATGGACATTGAGCGGACTTCTAATGGACAGATTTATTTTGTAGTCAGAAACAAACCTTTTACCTTTGCACTCAAAAATCAACAATTAAACCCCTAAACAAAATGTACAATAACGACGAACTAATTGAATTATTAAAACGTATGCATGATATACTGCATCAGGCATACGAAACTGAGCAAGGAAATGTTACGGACAATCTGCCTGCAGAGTTAAGTACCAACAAGGCGATGGTGCTATGGAAGAAGGCGCAGAAAGCGGGATTTGTGGACGAACATTACCAGCCACTTATTTCACGTACGCAAGCTGCTGTTCTTGCTCATGCTATGGCTCAGATCCTTGGCATTAAAAACAAGTGGAAAGTGTTTGAAACGCTATGGAAGAGAAAAGGTATGTATCGCGACTACTACCAGGCTCTTGACCAAAAACAGTCATTAGTTTTCCAAAATAAGATAAAGGAACTTCTATATTAGGCTGTTTTTACTTTTTTTAACACATTTTCCAGCCCCTCATATACCTACCATATGGGGGGTTAATCATGAGTTTTTTCCCTATATTTGCAGCCGTAATATTTCACCAATTTACAAAACAAATATGGAAAAAGAAATCATTAAAGAATCAGTTGGTGAGGCTCTCCAGCATGCTGGGGAGCCCACTACAATCACCACAGAGGTGATAGAGCTTGACAGAGACCGCGTGACAAGTCAGACCGACGTACCACCCGAGATTTTTGAGTTTCATCTTAACGGAGTACCCTGCTTTCCAAGGTGCGATGTAAGCGTGCTTACCGGTCAGCAGAAAACAGGAAAAACATTTATCACATCAATGCTGATGGCCTGCTGCATTAACAGACAGGTATTAGGGTTTGAGAGAGTGGACGAAGCACCACTGAAAGTGATGTGGATAGACACAGAGCAGAGTCTGGCCACAACCAAACGAATACTGAAAGAACGTGTTGGCAAGATGATTGGAAATACAGAATTCCCCGACGACCATTTCTTTGTTTTCAACATGCGCCGACGCACCCCTAAAGAGCGTCGCGAGCAATTGGAACTTGCTATTGAAACCTACAAGCCCGACATCTGTATTATCGATGGAATTGCCGACATGGTAGACGACATCAACAGCGGCACCGACTCTACAGATATTATGCAGCTATTGCTATCTATGGCACAGGAACATAAGTGCAACATCACCGCCAACATCCACCTGAACCGCACTGGCGACAAGTTAAACCTGCGCGGATGGTTGGGCACTCTGATGCTGCAGAAATCGTACGAGGTATTCAACTGCGAACGACTTGCCGACAACAAGACTTTTGCAGTTGAGATGCTATTTTCAAGGCTATGTCAGCCATGCGAGGATATGTATTACAGAATAAACGAACAGGGCCTGCCATATACCACCAAAAAACCTGACACATTGCAACACAGCAGTAAAAGCAGTAAGGATTCTCACAGCAGCAACACTTTCAACCAGGAGTTTGTAGATCAGAATCCCGTCAATCCGGAGTTGCCATGGTTGTTCAGAAAGCTGTTTGAGGCAGGTTTCGGTAGCGCATCATTCCTTGGTAGCGAAGAGATGGAGAGACGCATTATGGAATTGAGTTTCATTAAGCAGAAGCAATACTACTACCGCGTGGTTGCCGAGGCCGAGAAACAGGGTGTAATAAAGAAAGTGATGACCAAAAACGGCAGAGTTGGAGCTATACTCTGCCCAGCAGATTGAGCCCCCTCTATACATACCCTCCCCCCACCCCTAAAGGGGGGGAGGGGTATAGTATGAGGGGCTCGCAATGAGAGATGGATATGAGAATCGGACCATATGCAGAGATAGTAGAACAGGTTGAGCGACAGATGGCAGAGAGAGCCAACCGAGAGTTAATCATCTACCCTGATGATGATCTGATACTGCGGCACCTCTCTACCGCAAGTCCATTTTGCAGGGCTGTGGTGGCAATGGGGTATCTCACACAGCAGCAGATGGAGAATGCAGCAAGGCGATACCGCTTAGGGATGAGTCGCGACGGCGGAGTTATCTTCTGGCAGACAGGCAGCTCAGGTCGTGTTTACGACGGCAAGATAATGTACTACCGTCCCGATTGTCATCGTGACCATAGTCATAAGCCCACCTGGGTAATGTCGGAACTCAAGAAGTTCTATCTCAAGGATTATCCGGAATTAATAGCTGGTCTGCCGTCGGTACACAGTTTGTTTGGAGCACATCTCATCAGCGAAAGCCATCAAGCCGTGGCGGTGGTAGAGGCAGAGAAGACAGCCTTTATAATGAGCGAGATTTATCCGCAGTACCTGTGGCTGGCAGCAGGCGGCATGAACGAACTCACTGCATCGAAGCTATTACCACTCAAAGGCAGGAAGATCATCCTCTTCCCCGACACCGACGAGCACCATCAGGCCTACTCCATCTGGTATAAGGTTTGCAAAGAGGCGCAGTTTCTGCTGGGGCACCCTATTCACCTCTCGCCTATCTTAGAAAAGAATGCCACACCCGACCAGAAACGGCGCAAGATAGACATAGTGGATTATTATTTCGAATTACCACCTTTGCAATTGAAAACTAGTTAGCCAGCAAGTGAAAAGTAGTTAGAGTGCAAATAAAAACAAGTTAATTAATTTATGAAGACCTATCACAAATCAGAGTTAGCCAAACTGGCCGATGTTTCATATTCAACATTCTACCGGTTTCTTAAGAACCGTCGAACGGAACTCAACGCCATGGGTATTAATCCGAATGCACAGACATTCAGAGGCGACGGCCTTAAATACATCTGCAAAGAATACAACATAAACTTGCCAGAAGAGGAGCCAGAAGTTAAAAAGCACATAAAGTTTCGCTGAAGGTTGTCAAAGGTTGTCAAAGGTCGTCAAAGGTTGTCAACGCCCCTCCAAAATGTAGTACCTTTGTAATGTAAAAATTTAAAAATTAAAAAATGTAACAATTCACTAATCACTATTCACTATTCACTAATCACTAATCACTATTCACTATTCACTAATCACTATTCACTAAAAAAACTATGGCAATTAAAGTAAAAGCAGTTGAGCGACAGCTCAAAGTGGGCAAGGATGCGGGCAGTTACCGCTTCATGTTGCAGGCAGAGATCTACAACACCCTTACAGCCCAGAAGGTAATCAGTGAGGCTGCAGTACGCAGCGGTATCCCCGAAGGAGCACTCAGTGCTGCATGGGACGCCATCGGACAGGTAGTAAAGGTGTGGGCCACCGAAGGTCACTCCATCGCCATCCCTGGACTGGGTCGTATGCGATTCGGTGTTCGTGCTACCACGGTGGATGATGTTAGCAAGGTGAGCAACGGACTCATCACCACCCGACGAGTGATCTTCTCGCCAAGTACAGAGATTAAGGACGAGCTCCTTAACACCTCTATCAACATCACCTGCTACGACCGCGATGGTAAGATTATCAAGCGCGTAACATCTACCGACCCAGGCACCATTGAGGACCCTGAGGATCCTAACGACCCTAACAATCCGTCATCGGGCGGCAATAGCGGCAATAGCGGCCACCAGGGCGGCACCGGCAATCCCGGCGAGGGCGATTAAAGTTTTATAAGGCAGAGAGCTACCATGCTGTCCGGGGTGATGCAATGGCACACCAGTCAGTCTCCATACTGAAACAAGTCCAAATACCCGCCATGAATGCAGCCTGCAGTGTGGTAGCCTCTCTTTCACCCTTTCACCCTTTCACCTCGCC
Organism: uncultured Prevotella sp.; assembly: GCA_900315765.1. Classification (GTDB taxonomy): domain Bacteria; phylum Bacteroidota; class Bacteroidia; order Bacteroidales; family Bacteroidaceae; genus Prevotella. The sequence goes on from ONAK01000099.1 coordinate 9,602, forward strand.
TCTCCTTCCTCTCCCTTGTCATCTCGACCAACGTGGAGAGATCTCATAAATGCGCCTTTGGGCGCAAGCGGCGAGCCGCAGAGAAGTCTTCGCAAGCGAAGCGGCTAAAGCCGAACGCTCGACTACGCTCGACATGACAAATGGGGTTGAATAGCACTAATCACTAATCACTAATCACTATTCACTATTTATTCACTATGTCTCCAAAAGTTAGAAATTTCCTCAAATTCCTTTCTTATCTCCTCGCGATGCTGGCTGGTTCCGGCATGGCCAGTTGTAACTTCATGAATCTTGGTCCCGTAATCTATTAAAGACTATGCAGAAAGAATTAACCCCATTAAAGCCTGAGGACGTTAAGCTCATTGTGGTTTATCACAAGAATAAGCAAATCAAAAGTAGCTACTTAAGCACTGCTGATAATCAGGTAGATACATCAGGTACTTTAAGAAACTACTTTTGATA
>ONAK01000046.1 GCA_900315765.1 uncultured Prevotella sp.
TGTCATCATCGGTATTATCTTCCAATGGAGCATTGCCGTTGGACTAAGCTATTTTATTGGTATTCCCTTAGGTTTTGGTCTTGTTGGCATGTGGGTTGGTTTTGCCCTTGACGAGAACATACGTGGCATTATACTGATGCGTCGTTGGAGGTCAGGGAAATGGAAAAACAAAGGATTCGTAAAATAAGAATAATGGGATTAGCTTAACAGCCAATCCCATTATTTATTCAGAAGGGGAATCCCTGTGGACGTGGAGCAATCTCTGGCTCGCCAAAGAATGATGCTTCAGCATCCTTATCGTTAAGTTTGAATACCATAAACTTGGTTTCCTTCGCAGTACAGGGTTTCCAGGCACCACCTTTAGGACCATTCGGATCGCTATACTTAACAAAGTTAGTCCAAGCGGTAAGCATCTTCTCACTGAGATCCCAATCGCCCTTGGTCCAAGGGCGCCAACAATGCTTCAGACTCTTAAATACAAACCAAAGGTCGCTTGAATGGAAAGCACCCTTAAGACGCTGTGTAACCTCTGGATGACTACCATCATCGGGCAATGGACGTGCAAACTCATAAGCCCAGGCCTTACCACCTTTCTGCTCGCGAACCTTACAGAACTCGGCAATATTTGGTGCCATATTACCCATATCGTTCAAAGTAAATCCAATCATATAAGGAACGTCAGCAAGTGTGCCACCACGTGTAGCGTCGTCGAAACTCTTCTCACTCACATAACCATCTATCATTGGCATGAATGGCAGACCTCGGAACATAGCAGCCATCGGACCACCACCCTGCTTACCATCGTTGTTGATCTGGTGATAGAGGGTGTTAAGAGCGAATACCGTCTCTGTAGATGCTGCACGCATCTTCTGCAAGTCGGTCAAACCAGCCCAATCGAATACCTTCTTGGCATTGGCCTCTGCATCGGCAAAAGAGCCACCGCTATAACGGGCACCCATTGGATTGCCCTTAGCATCGGGAATAGCAAGGCCCTGTGCACTCATGATAACAGCTTTATGGAAAAGGCCGCGAGCCAATGGACTCTCGCAAAGTGTTCGAACACTTCCACCACCTGCACTCTGACCGAAGATCGTTACGTTATTGGGGTCGCCACCAAACTGTGCGATATTCTTCTTTATCCACTTCAATGCCTCTATCTGGTCAAGGATACCATAGTTGCCAGATACCTTATGTGGACTCTCTGCAGAAAGAGCTGGATGAACAAGGAAGCCAAAAACGCCAAGACGATAATTGATACTTACGAGCACCACATCCTTAGCGCCCCACTCCTGACCATCGAACTCTGGTTCAGACCCGAAACCCTCACGATAGCCACCACCATGAATCCAAAGGGCAACAGGAAGTTTTTTATTTACCTGTCCAGGAGCCTTCGTATATACATTAAGATATAAACAGTCCTCACTGAAAGCAGCCTCCTTGCCATATCCCCACTCGGTATAATAACCACCGGGATATTGAATTGCCTGATAACTTGGGCGCCCAAAAGTGTCGCATATCTTTACTCCCTTCCAGGGAATAACGGGCTGTGGTTCTTTCCAACGGTTCTCCTTGATAGGAGGTGCAGCGTAGGGAATACCACGATACACAAACACTTCGGGATGATCATCGGCCAAAACGCCCTGGACCTTGCCACCCTCGATTGTTAACACTGGGTTTTCTGCTGCATTTGCAGATACTGCTGCCAATAGCAGAAGAGATAATAATAGTTTCTTCATAAGTTGTTTAATAACAATTGTATAGTTGGTTAGGTAAATAATATCATTATTTAGACACACAAACTGCCAATTGGTTTAATAAACAACGCAAAAAAAATGACCTTAAGGCTTTCTTAAGGTCATTATCTTAGTAGGACATGCTATAGTGCATTTGCCACATTTGATACAATCCGGATGCATATAACCTGCTTCTTGTCCACGACTGTCGAATGGTGTAAGCTGCATCGGACATACGCGAGCACAACTCTTACACTTCATCTGACAAGCACTCGACACATGGATGTTTGTGAAGCCGCTTGGTACTGGAGTTTTCTTAGGTGCTACCCAGCGGCTGATTGTCCCCATTGGGCAGAATGAACACCATGTGCGAGGTGCATAGATAAAGCTGAGCACTACACCAACCACAGTAGTCATCACAATAATACGCCAGAATACCCTGCCTACATCAGACCAACTTTCAACAAAAGCCAACTGGATGCCAAACATGGTAAATATAAAAAATACCATGAACAGACGGAATCCAAATGTACGTACAAACTGAGGGATTGGGCGGTGGGGCGAATACTTAGACAGTAACCTGTCGTACATATTGCCACGCGGACAAACATTGCCGCACCACCAGCGTCCCTTGGTGACACTTGTAACCACTGGACCTATCATGCATATCAAAGCCAACAGTCCCCAAATCGGATAGAACCAAACTATCACAATATAAGCAATGATGATCCAGTAAAGGGGCAAGCCCTTGGTTGCAAAGTGTCTATGAAATCGTTTTTGTGTCATTTCGTTTTAAAACTTATTTTTTTATTAATGTGCTGATTATCGTATCTAACTCACTTGCGAACTTCACATAATCCTCAAGTTTGAACGGACAGGTACTGAGTTCCTTACCCATACCTGCTGGTATAATAGAAAAAGCCTCTTCCTCCATAGCCTTGCCTTTTTCTGTCAGCGATACTATCTGTTGACGCTTATCCTCCTTACCACGCTTGCGTATAACTATTCCCTGTTTCTCCATTCTTTGCAAAAGGGGCGTTACAGTATTTGTCTCCAACACCAGTCGATGGGCTATATCGTTCACGGGCTGTGCATCCTTCTCCCATAGCACCATCAGCACCAAATACTGGGGATAGGTTATACCCAATTGGCTCAGCAATGGTGTATAAGCCTGCTGAATGAGTCGCGCTGCCGTATACAGACGGAAGCATATCTGATTGTCTAAACGTAATTCTTCGTGCATAATCGTATTGTTTATATCGTTTGCGATGCAAAGGTAATAAGAATAATTTATATCGCAAGCGATTTACATAAATAATTATGTTTGTTTAACTATTTAATCCATGAGCGAATACAACATTATGACAAAAAATGTGTATCTTTGCATCAAAAATCAATCGCTTATGACAATCCTATTTACTAACAACAACGGAGATGCCACGATTACACTCAGTGGAAAATTAGACACATCAGTTTCTGCCAAAACAAAATCAGAAATAGATAAGCACCTGGCAGCAGGAAACATCAACTCGCTTACAATAGATGCCGAGGGACTGGAATACATCTCCAGTTCTGGTCTGAGAATACTGCTAACATTAGCCAAAAGCTACAAGGACTTTAAGCTAACAGGGGCAAATGCCGAAGTTTATGATGTGCTTAGCATGACTGGCTTTACTAAAATTATTAAGGTAGAGCGGGCCCTACGCCAACTTAGCATCGATGGCTGTGAGCAAATAGGCGTAGGCGGCGTAGGCACCGTCTACAGACTTGATGGTGATACCATCATCAAAGTATTCCGGGAAGGTACGACTATTGACGAGGTCCGCAAGGAAATTACCATGTCGAAAGAAGCCTTCGTTATGGGCACGCCAACAGCCATATCTTTTGATATAGTAAAGGTGGGTTCACAATATGGACTCGTATACGAGTTACTGAATGCCGAAACACTAAGTTCTTGCATCAAGCGTGCCCCTGAACGAATCGACGAGTATGCACGCCAATATGCTAACCTTTTCCGCCAACTGCATTCCATTGAGGTGCCTGCTGACAGTAATGTGCCCAATGCCATCGAACACGAGCGCCAACAGATTTTGCATATCAGCCGCTATTTTCCCAAAGAGAGCATCGATCTGTTGCTTCAGATTTTAGACACTATACCTACAGGCAACCGTTTGTTGCATTTAGACCTTCAGGTAAAGAACACGATGATGCAGGACAACGAACTGATGCTGATTGATATGGGCGAAATGGGTTATGGGCACCCTGTACTTGACCTTGGTCACGCCTATTCATCCATGGTATTGTTAATAGGTAATTACGATGCCATAGTAGGAATCCCCCGTGAGTTGGGTAAAAAGTTCTGGGATCTCGCCATCAATTATTACTTCGAAGGACTACCTGCCGATGTGATAGAACAACGCAAAGCACAGATTGATGTTGTAGGCCGCATCCGCAACTTCAGTTGGTTGGCTCTTAGCGACTCATTCCCAGAAAGCGTAATTAACGAGTGCAAAGTACTCTTCGACCAGCGCATAACCAATCACCGTGACTATATATTAGATATGTGTAAAACGTTTAAGAACTGGACATTGTAAGCAGTATATCGCATGCGACTCTTTGTTAAACTAACTTAATATTTAGCATAAATCGCTTGCGATATAAATATTTCTTCCTACCTTTGCATCGTAAACGATATATTTAGAGTCCCTTGATAAGGGACGGCTATAATGCAGGGATTAATTAAAATAAAAATAATATGGAAAAGATTTATGATTTTAAGGCTTTCACAAGCAGAGGAAAGGAGATAGATTTCTCAGAGTTCAAAGGTAAGGTTTTGCTGATTGTAAACACAGCCAGTAAGTGCGGATTCACACCCCAGTTTGCTGGACTGGAGGAGTTGAACCAGAAATACAAGGACAAGGGACTGGTAATCATCGGATTCCCATGTAACCAATTTAAAGAGCAGGACCCAGGTAGTGACGGACAGATTGAGGAGTTCTGCCAGCTTAATTACGGTGTCACATTCCAGATCATGCGCAAGACCGACGTTAACGGTCCTGCAGCAGAGCCCATTTTCGAATATCTGAAGGCTCAAGCTCCAACCGAGGATTATAACGGACTTAAGGCCAAAGCTGCAAAAACCCTGTTCAAAGCCATCAGCAAGAGTGTAGAGAAGGACAGCGATATCAAGTGGAACTTTACCAAATTCCTTATTTCAAAGGATGGTGACACCATTAAACGCTATGCCCCCACCACAGAGCCCAAAGACTTTGAAAAGGATATTGAAGCCATGCTGGCATAACATAATTATATGGACTTAATATTATCATATATTGTACGATTAGTAGTGTGGTTCTCCAGCTTTGCCAAACCTCTGTCACGCATAGGTTTATGGCGGTTTGAAGAATATACACCTGGACAACCACTTAAAATATTACTAGTGGGCTACAACGGCGCCAGGAATACTGGCGCCGATGCTCGTGTAGTAGCATTGACACAACAATTGGAACAGACTTTAGGAGCAGACAAAGCCGAATTAACGGTGATGACACTCGACACGGAAAATGTTGATGGTTACTTTACCGGAGCAGTACGCCTGCTGCATTTTTCATCGGTATTCATTATCTCGCTATTGCGCGCCTGTTCGAGCCATCATGCAGCCATACTCTGTGAGGGGTCTACACTCACACCTACTTTTGCCGAAGCACTGTGCGTATTCTTCTGTGAAGCTGCAGGCATCATGCGCAAACAAGAAAAGCCCTGTATAGCCTATGGATCGGAAGTAGGCAAACTCAATGGTTGGTTGGCAAAACTGAGTAGTGACCTATGCCGAGATACATACTTCATGGTGCGCACCGAAGAATCACTTCACAACCTGCAACAGTTAGGGTTGAAAGGACACGTGGGTACCGACACCGCATGGACATTCCAAAGCAGTGAGGGTGAGGCCTGGGCAATGCAACAACTGAAAGCCGCCGGTTGGGACGGCAAACAGCCACTGATGGGAGTAGCCCCGCTAAACCCATTCTGCTGGCCGGTTCGCCCCTCGTTATGGCGATGGCTGAAAGCACTCATCACCCGCGACTTCTCGCAACAATACGATAAGATATACTTTTTCAGCGATAGTTCTACACGTCGCCAGCAGTTTGAAAGATATCTGCAAGCGATGGCTGCTGCCACTAACCACTATAGCAGTGAGCATCAAGCCTTTGTAGTGATATTAGGTATGGAGAAGTTAGACGCCAGCGTATGCGAGTTGTTGGAGCAGAGAGTAGAAGCGCCCCATGCCATGTTCACATCGAAGACATGCGACGTATTCAAAATGACAGGACTACTACGCCAGCTAAATATACTGCTCACCTCGCGCTACCACGCATCAGTGTTGAGCATGGAGCGAGCCATACCTATTGTGGCTGTATCCATTGATGCCCGACTAAACGGCATTATGAACGAAGTGGAACTGGCCAAGCACTATCTGCATAAAGCCACCGATGATCATCTGGAAGAGCGCATCGTTGCCTCACTACAGATGGCAGGCGAACATGAGAAGGAGATAGGCGATAAAATCAGACAACACATTACTATTTATAAAAATAAGACAGAGGCGATGAGCCAATACTTTGTAAAATGGCTGAAGGAACAGTTTTAGTAACAGGCGCCACAGGACTGGTAGGAACAGAGGTCGTGGCGCAGCTGTTGTCAACCACCAACAGCAAGATATACGTACTAGTTAGAGCAAAAACAGAAGAAGACGCCGAAAACCGGCTGCGCGCCCTATGGTGGGGTAATGACATACTTGTTAACGCTATTGGCAAGCGGGTGCACGCTATAACAGGTGACATCACAAAGCCCCTTGAAATACAGCACATGGACATTACCCATGTGATACACTGCGCTGCCGAAACGGGCGTACAGAAATCTCGAAGTGAACTTAGAAACATCAATATCGATGGTACCCGTCATGTTGTTAGGATGGCGGAATTATTACCACAACTGAAATGTTTCATCCATGTATCGACAGCGTATGTTGCCGGCACACAAAGCGGCATCATCTTAGAAGAAGGTCCAATGGCAACACAGTTCTACAGTCAGTACGAACAGAGCAAGGCCGAAGCCGAAAAGATTGTAAGAGCATCTACATTACCTTATATCATCTGCCGTCCTGGCATGATTGTTGGTAATAGCCAAACAGGACACACGCGAAACTTCAACACCGTTTACTATGTGCTGAAGCTGATACTCTTGGGCAAGTTGCGAGTGCTACCACTAAGTAGTAAGCAAACAGTGAACTTGATACCAGTAGACTATGTTGCACAACAGGTGGTAAAACTGGCATTTATGCCAGATGCCGAGGGCCATACCTTCCACTTGACGCCCCCTACCGACAGTCTGCCACAGGCAGGCCAACTGGTTGAGGCAGTAAGAGAATGGGCAAAAGCCAATTTGGATATAGATGTACCCAAGCCCATCTATTTGCCTGTACCTATGCTGCGCAGCATAGGCAAGCGCTATAATGCACAACATAGGGCCAAGAAGCGATCGTTATTATCCAATCTGACGGCGCTGATGCCGTATTTCTTTGATGACCATGTGTTCGATCGCACCAACACCGACTTGTTTACAGGTAAATACCAGCTTGACTGGCGCAGCTATCTGCCCAAAGAACTTGAATTTGCCTGCAGGCATAATTTTATGAGAATCAGTGATAACAGCATATTCCAGCAGGCCATGTTGCGTCGCAAGAGTCGCCACTATCCCATTACATACTACAATATAACTGCTAAAGGCACAGAGCGCATTACCGGCCACGAGATGAACACGATGGTGTACGGTTACGCAAACCTGTTGCACGAATATGGTGTAAAACCTGGTGATAAAGTGGCACTGTCGGGTATTAACTGCGCCGAGCATACTGCCATCGACAATGCCATCGGACTGGTAGGTGCCGTCAGTGTGCCCATATATTATACCACCCCTGCTGATGAGATTGCACTGCTGATGAATAAAAGCGGGGTACATCTTTTCTTTGTTGGCGATGAACGCGTGATGGCAAACGTAGGAGACCTGCCTGAGCACATCAAGCTCATTCCTTTCGGTCCCCTGAATCATGAATCCATCCACCACCCCTCATCACCTCTCACCCAATATCCATCACTCAGCACCCAACTTGCCACTATCCGCTACACATCGGGTACCACTGGCGAGCCGAAAGGCGTCATGTTCAATTATAGTCAACTTAAGTGGATGGGCGAAGTGCTTACCAACCTGCTATCATGGCAGCACCGCAATAGCGAGATGCGCTATCTGTCGTTCTTGCCCATGAGCCATGTGGTAGAAGGTATACTGGCTGCATACGCACCCTATTGCATGCTATGTAAGGCCAAGATATACTACCTCACTGATTTCCAGATGCTTACCAAAGCACTGCCCCAGGTACGTCCCACAGTATTTTTCTCTGTGCCCCGATTCTACGAAAAGTTGTGGGAACAGATTGAACAGAACCCATTAGGCCAACGTTACCTCAAGATGAGCGATGGCTGGCTCAAACGTATGATTGCAGCCCTACTGCGACGCGCAGTGCTACGTAAGGCCGGACTCGACAAATGCTCGCAGCTGCTGGTAGGTTCAGCACCAATCAGCGAGGAACTACTGTTACATTTCCGTAAGCTGGGCATTGAGATACATAATGCCTACGGACAGACCGAGGCACCACTGATAACCCTGAGTCGCCTGGGCGATAACGTCATACCCAGCATAGGCACCCCCCTACCCGACACCACAGTAACAATTGCCCCCGATGGGGAGTTAGTAGTTAACGGTCCACAGGTTGCCTTAGGCTATTACAACTTAGATACCAACACCTTTAAGGATGGCAAACTGTATACTGGTGACTTAGGAAAAATAGATGCCAACGGGCATGTGTACATCAGTGGACGAAAGAAGGACATGCTGATCACGTCATACGGCAAGAACATCAATTGCACAAAAATCGAGCAGCGCCTGATGGACATACCATGTGTAGAGCATGCAGTACTGGTGGGGGAACAACGCCCTTACTGCACAGCCTTGTTGTGGACCACCGGCATTGTCGACGCACTTGATGACGAGATAGAGCGCATGAACCTGCAATTATCCCACCCAGAGCAGGTAAAGCGATATCTTATTATCAACACTCCGCTAAGTATAGCTCGTGGCGAACTTACCCCCAACTTAAAGGTTAAACGCAACGTGGTGATTGAACACTATCATCATGAAATAGAAAACCTGTATACAAATGGTTAACAGTTCACTGTTCAGACGCATAGAACTACAACTGCTGATGAATCTCACAGCGCATGCCTTAGGTAAAAAGCCTAAGCGTATATGGACGCTATCTAACTCTGAGGCCCTGAAAGCCTATGCTGAGTTTACCAGTAGTACCCTGCAGACAGATGCTGATGATGCTCTGTTTGAGCGCATGAACACTGAGGCATACAAAATGGGGCGACTGCTGCGCCGACTGTTATGGATAAACAATGAGCCCCGTGCACAGCGACTCATTGTTTCACTCTATCATAACATCGGCATTCAGCTGTCTTTCTGCGGTAGCCAACATTTGTGTTTTCACAACTGTTACTTCAGCAGTTTCTATACCCCACAAATATGTAAAGTAGCATCTGCCCTCGATAGCGGAATCATTTGCGGCATTTTGGGACTACCGGCTAAACATCTGCAGTTTTGCCAGCGCATCACCGAAGGATGCAATTGTTGTCGAGCGCAATTAACGATTAATAATTATGAAGAAAATCATCGTAATAGGTAGTGGTGCTGGCGGAGCAATGGCCGCCCACATGTTAGCCAAGCATTTCGAGGTAACAGTCCTGGAGGCAGGAAAGGAATTCAAGCCCTTTTCGCTGCCACTCGACAAGTTGGCCATGTTTAGGAAGACAGGTCTGTACTTTGACGAACGAATGATACAACTGCTACTACCATCTATGCGTATCGACAAGCAGAAAGAGATGGTGATGGTATATGGCAGAGGCCTTGGCGGTACTACCACCCTGGCCACAGGTAATGCGGTAAGAGCCGATGAGGGGCTCAAGAAGATAGGCATCAACCTCGATGAAGAGTTCAACGAGCTTTATCGCGAGTTGCCTATCACAACCGATCACCAGCGTTACTGGTCGCCCATCACCAAGCGTACCTTCCATGCCATGCAAGAGTTAGGAATGGATCCGCAGCCCATGCCAAAACTACTTCGTACAGGCAGTTGTCGCTTATGCGGTCACTGTTCTATAGGTTGTCCTACGCTGGCGAAATGGGACTCGCGCGAGTTGTTAAACGGCATCAAAGTGATGACAGGCTGCAAAGTAACCCATATTGACATTACCAACCACACGGCTCAAAAGGTACACGTAACCCGAGGATTACAACACCTGACCCTTGAAGCTGATATCATCATAGTGGCAGCAGGCGGCTATGGTACTCCCGACATTCTGCGTGCATCAGGCATCGACTGCCAACCCACGCTATTTGTCGACCCCGTGTTGTGTGTAGCTGCTCCTATGGAGAAAGCCCGTCAAGACCGACAGTTGCTGATGCCATTTGTAAGTCGTCGTGAAAAATACATTATCTCTCCATATATGGACTGGCTCAGCTTCTTCTTCAACAACCAATGGTATAAGCCCATGGATGGTATGGTGAGCCTGATGATCAAGCTGGCCGACGTAGAGCAAGGCGATGTACATCATAACAAGATGACGAAGATGCTGACACCACTGGATCACAAACGATTACAACAAGGTGCCGACGACTGCCGCCAGATACTGATGGAACTGGGTGCAAAGGAGAAAGAGATATTCCTGGGAACGCTGAACGCAGGTCACCCTGGCGGCATGTTGCCACTCACACAGGCAGAGGCAGAGACCCTTCACTCCCCCCTGTTACCCGACAACCTATATGTCTGCGATGCCACGCTACTACCCCAAGCACTTGGTCTGCCACCCATGTTAACCATCATGGCTCTGGCCAAACGCATAGCTAGAATCATATCTAACGATAGGTAGCTATCTTCCTGACATCATCCTCAAAGCTTTCTTTGTTGATGGCTCTGGCTTTAATCTTAGAGCGATACGTATAGATAGTAGTAATACTTGAACGCAGGATATCAGCTATCTCCTGATTATCGGTGATGTCAAGACGAATCAGCGCCAAGACACGTAACTCGGTAGACAAATGCTTGACAGGAGTACCATCTTGCTCGACATCAAATCTGCACTCCGGGTTTAACAGGTTGTTCACCTCACTGATAAAATTAGGATAGATATTCAGAAATGCAGTATCGAAATGGCTATGGAACTTGCGAATACCTTTATTCACAGGTTCCATCGTTTTCAGTTCGGCATACAGTTCCTCAAGCTTACGTTCGCGTGCCAGACGGTTAAGTTGTTTCAGCCGCTGTTCACTATCAGATATCAGCTGACTGCTCAGTTCCAGGAATCTTCCTATATATTCCTCTTTTATACGATTGGCCTCCTTCATCTGAGTGTTTACACTTTCTATTTCCTCAGAATGACTGGCCAACATCTTGTTCATCTCAATAATCTTCAATCCTGCCGCATGTTTCTTGCGATACAGAATCAATGTATATACGATGATACCTGCAAGAATAATCGAAATAATAGAGATGACCATCAACAGTAAACTGGTTCGCTGTTGAGTCCGGGTGCGTTCGGCATCGTAGAGCTGTAATATCTGTGGAGCCATACGTCCCACCTGCATCAGTCTGATACGACTGCCATAGAATTTTGCTTCGCTGATAGCCTGTAACAGATAGCGGTAGGCATCATCATAATTGCCACGATCCATCAGAAGCTCTGAAAGCGAACGCAAAGAGTTATTCTCGCGTATGGCACTTCGCTCATCGCTAATGGCACTTAGCAATAGATAGTACTCTTGCTTTTCTGGAACACCTTTCTTTTGATAGAAGAAAGCCAATGTACTTGTTATGATACTATAAATACGAGTTCCCTGCTCAGTTTTATTCAGATATGCCTCTAAAATGCGTATAGCCTCTTCTGTATCACCAGCCTCGCAGATATACGTAGCCCGATTAAACACGTAATCGTAGCTATCCTTTGGTGCTATCTGCATCACCAACTGGCGATAATATTGCGCGCGCTTGATGTAATCATAGAAATAATTAGTGAATTGTGCCATTTCCGAACGGTAAAGGTTCAACTCACTTTGCTGAGTATAATATGCTATCTTTTGCTGATCACTAATCGAATCAGGGTTAACCTTATCAAGCAACCGGCGTGCACGATCAAACAATCCTGTCACAGCCAATATATGAGCCATACGTACAGCGCTGGCAGCAAAGCGGTCGTGATCGGCCGAAGAACTAAGCGCATTAACGTTCTTTTCTATATAATAAAATGCCGAATCAAACTTATAGGCTACATACTCGTCATACAGACGTTGATTCAGGTCGTACTGCTGCTCGGGTGAAAGCTTTATGCCACGAACACCATCCTTGATATTTGCCACACGGCGTTCTTTCTCAGCAGTCAGTTGGTTGTACTTTGCAATCAAGCTATCGAGAGTATGATATAGTGCCTGATTACTCTGCTGACTGGCAGAGCAGGTTGTAGCTATCAATAGCAAAACAGGAACTAACAGGAATCGAATCATAAGCTAGTATCGTTTTTAATATAAATGATGGGGCAAAGATACAATTTCTTTCTGACACAACCAAATCAAAATAGCCATTTTACACAAAATCCGGGTTGAATATCTTTTGATTTTTTAGCATTATCACAAACATAATAGTCTAATAATCAATGTATTACATTTTTAACCATTTAGATTTTTGTTTGTCGTACTTGGAACTGGTTATTTATGTATTTACTTTTGCCAGCGAAATCAAAAAAAGTCATGCAAATGTTAATTGTTAGGATTGTAGTATTAGTTGGTTTGGTTGTTACCAGCGTTGTGGCAAATGCCAAAAGCGTTAAGGTATCTTCACCCGACGGCTCCGTGAAGGTATCCGTCGGTGTGAAGAACCATAGTCCTTATTACACAGTAAGTTATCAGGGGCGCACACTTGTAGCACCATCACATCTAGGTTATGAGATGAACTATGGCAAACTTGGTGAAAATACCAAGATGGGCAAGGTTAGTCGTTCTTATGTTGATGAAACCTGGGTACAACCATGGGGCGAGAACGACTCAACCCGCAATCACTATCATCAACTGATCGTCGATTTCAAAGAATATACAGGTCAGACCATGCAGGTTGTTTTTCGAGTATTTAACGATGGATTTGGTTTTAGATATATACTGCCAGATAATCATAAAGGTAAAGAGTATCATATTCAGGAGGAATTGACCGAGATAACCTTGGCTCACGATGCCAAGGCTTGGTCGATTCCATCCAACCATACAGAATACTTTGAAGGAATATATACAGCCGACTTGCTAAGCAAGAAGGACACCGTTTGCACTCCTCTCACCATAGAATACGAAAAAGATCTGTATCTGGCCATTCACGAGGCAGCCCTTGAGAATTATGCCAGTATCAATCTTACCCCCAGAACGGGTAACGATGGCACAGTAAGCCTACTTACCGCTCTTACTCCATGGCGCAATGGCGTAAAGGTATATGCTAAGGGAGAGATGAAAAGTCCGTGGCGCACTATGATTATCAGTCATACTGCTGGTGGCCTGCTGACATCTAATCTGATGCTTAATCTTAATGAACCATCCCGAATAGAGGACACATCATGGATTGAACCCGGACGCTACATCGGCATCTGGTGGAGCATACACAAGAAACAGAACACTTGGGAGATGGGGCCCACACATGGAGCAACAACACAGAATGTAAAGAGATATATCGATTTTGCCGCTCGGCATGGCTTTAGCGGTGTACTGGCAGAAGGATGGAATCCCGGCTGGGGACAGGGCGAAAAGATCAGCTACCTGGAATCATATCCAGACTTCGACATGGAAGAAGTATGCCGTTACGGACTATCGAAAGGCGTTCGTTTTATCGGGCACACCGAGACATGGGGCAATGCCTCGTTATTGGAGAGCCAGATGGAACAAGCTTTCAGCTGGTTTGAAAAATTAGGCATACGTGCCGTTAAAACTGGCTATGTAGGTCATTATTTCGATGGCAAGGAGTTAGCTAAGTCACAATATGGTATCCGCCACTATCGCCGTGTGATAGAATGCGCTGCCAAGCACCACATCATGATCGATAACCACGAGCCAGCCATGCCTACGGGATTACAGCGCACATTGCCCAACTTGATGACACAAGAAGGAGTTCGTGGGCAGGAATACAACGCATGGGACCGACGCGGTGGAAATCCACCATCACACACTGTAACAATACCATTTACCCGTGGATTGGCTGGTCCAACAGACTTTACACCCGCCATCTTCAACTTCTCTGAGATTGTAAAGGGCACTCATCCCCACTCTACACTTGCCAAGCAGTTAGGCGAGTTCGTGGTGATATATAGTCCGTTACAGATGGCTGCCGATGCCATTGAGAACTACGAAGGCCAGCCGGCACTTACTTTCATAGAGAGTTGTCCTACAACATGGAGTCGCACTATAGTGCCAAATGGTGAGATTGGCAAGTATATAACCACCGTCAGAAAAGAGCGTGATGGCGATCGCTGGTTTATCGGAAGCATTACCAATGAGGAGGCACGCGATCTGGATATCAACCTTGATTTCCTTGACGACAATGCCATTTATAGTGCCATCATCTATGAGGATGGGCCTCATGCCGACTACGAAAGCAATCCTTATGAGATGACTATTCGCCAAATAAAAGTAGCCAAGGGCGACACACTGCATCTGCATCTGGCACGTAGCGGTGGTGCAGCGGTGAGGGTTGAAAAATGTAAAAATGAGAAAATGTAAAAATGTAAAAATGAGAAAATATAAAAACTAAAGCATCTAATATTTTAAACTATATTTCTATAACTCTAATTTTAACAAAACCAATGAAGATGAAAAGAACAAAAAATCTTTGTTATCGCCTGCTAATGATGCTGGCGGTCATGTTTATTGCCTTGGATGTTTCAGCACAGGCCACTATTAATGGTCAGGTGAAGGATGAAACGGGCGATGGCGTTATCGGAGCCTCGGTCGTTGAAAAAGGAACATCTAACGGCACAGTAACAGACTTCGACGGAAACTTCAGTCTGAAATGTAAGCCTGGAGCCACGTTGGTATTCACCTACATCGGCTTCAACCCACAGGAATTGCCTGCAAAAAACGGCATGGAGGTAACACTGAAAGAGGATGTAGCCCAGCTGAACGAAGTCGTAGTAGTAGGTTACGGCTCGATGGCTAAGAAAGAGATTTCGAGCTCAGTGGTCCAGATTAACAAGGATCAGTTTAACCAAGGTGCAGCCAGCGACCCCATGGCTCTGATTGCCGGTAAGGTTGCAGGTCTTAACGTATCCTCAACAGCCGACGCCAACCCCAATGCGATGACCGACATTCAGGTACGTGGTGCAGGTTCGCTCACAGCCAGCAATGGTCCGTTGGTAGTTATCGATGGTATTGCCGGTGGCGATTTGCGCAACATTGCCACTCAGGACGTAGAGTCAATCACCGTACTGAAGGATGCCGGTTCTGCAGCCATCTATGGTACTCGTGGTGCCAATGGTGTTATCCTGGTTACCACTAAGAAGGGTTCAGGCACAGCAGGAGTCACCAATGTAACTTACGATAGCTATATTGCCCTGAATGTTCAGAAGCCCCGTATAAAAATTCTATCTACCGATGAATTCCGCCGTTCACGCCGCGGACAGGATTATGGTGCCGACACCGACTGGTGGAGCGAGATTACACGCCCCGTCAGCTACAGCCTGAACCAATACATTTCTATCGACTCTTCTAATAAGAATGGTTATTTCGGACTGTCACTCAATTATAAGAAAGGTAATGGTCTCGACATCGTGTCAGGGCGCGAAGAATACGGAGCACGTTTCGTTGGCGAGCAGCGTGTACTTAACAACCGCCTGCAGTTCAACTCATCGCTCTCTGCTCGTAAAGTACACGAGAAGTGGGGCAACAACGGACTGTTTGATACAGCGCTCACTATGAACCCAACAATACCTGTTAAGAATCCCGACGGCAGCTATTATCAGCCCAACTCACCTACAGATATCCACAATCCCGTTAACGATTTGAAGGAGAATGTAAGTCAGGGCGACCGCATCTACATTCTGGGTAATGCCGACGTCAAACTGAATATCCTGCAGACTGAACAGCACAACCTGAGCACATCGCTGAGCTATGCGTTGCAGTATAACGATCTGAAGGACAACTTCTATACACCATCTACATCGAGTGAATCGTTCTGGAACGGCTATGCCGGTCGTGCCCGCATCAACTACCAGAAGTGGTGGACCAACCGCTTAGAATATCTCATCAACTACACCATGACGCTTAACCAGCACCAACTGAAAGCTGTACTTGGCTACTCATGGGAGCGCAGCAAGTGGGAGCAGAGCGGCAACGAGAACATGGGCTTTGTTTACGATGCCCTTTCGTTCCATGGTATTGGCAGTGGTAGCTACCTGCGCGATGGCAAGGCCAACCTCTGGGCTGGTTCTTCTGAGTCGACACTGATTGGTTTCTTCGGCCGTCTGAATTATAACTTCAACGACATCATCTACGCTTCGGCTTCAATGCGCCGTGAGGGTAGCACCAAATTCGGTGCCAACACCAAATGGGGAAACTTCCCCTCAGCTTCGCTGGCATGGGAAATCGTTAATACACCATTCGCCCAGGGATTGGCACAGACCTTCCAGAGCTTGAAGCCACGTGTAAGCTATGGTGTTACCGGTCGTTCCGATTTCAATGCATATCAGAGTATTGCTACATATAGCACCCGTGGTGCCTACCTCATCGACAACCAGTGGATTAATGGTTATGCACCATCACTGAACGCCAACCCCGACCTGGCTTGGGAGAAGTCAACAGCTTTCAACGTTGGTATTGACTTTGTTGCACTCAACAGCCGTCTGCGTGGTAGCGTAGAGTATTTCGATCGCCGTTCGCAGGATCTGCTCTATAACTACACTGCCCCACAGCCACCATTCATCTACAACACCATTCTGGTAAATGTAGGTACAACCAAGAATACTGGTATCGAGGTGGCACTCGACTACGACGTGATAGCCAAGAAGGGCTTGAAGTGGACCACCGGTATCAACTGGAGTATGGGCGACACCAAACTCACCAAACTTTCAAGCGATGCTTACCAGATGGCTTATCTGGATTTGTATCAGAAGCCAGGTCCTGGCAGTAGCGAGTATTTCTTCCGTGTGGAAGAAGGCGGAAAGATTGGTCAGTTCTATGGCTACGAGCATGCTGGCGTAGATGAGAACGGATTACTGCTCATCTATGATAACAACGGCAATGCCATTCCTGCAGCCCAGGCCGATCCTGCTTATAAGCGCAACATCGGCAACGGTGCGCCTAAGCACTTTCTGTCGTGGAACAACACATTCACCTATAAGAACTGGGATCTGAGCATGCTCTTCCGCAGTGCCCTTGGTTTTGAAATCTTCAATATGCGTAAATACGGCATGGGATTGAAGGGTTCAGGTACCGATAATGTGCTGCGTGCAGCCTATACCGACTATGCTGATGTAGAGTCGAGCGGTGGTATCATCTCAAGCTACTTCCTGGAGAAGGGCGACTATGTAAAGCTGGACAACGTTACTTTGGGCTATACTTATTCACCCAAGAACCGCCAGCTTATTGAGAGCTTGCGCGTATACCTCACAGCAAAGAATGTGTTTACACTCACTGGCTACAAAGGTAACGATCCTTCTATCGTAACCTCTACCGGTATCACCCCAGGTATCGACTCAAACAGCGCCTATCCACAGGCCACTCAGGTTAGTCTGGGCGTAACACTGCGCTTTCATTAATTGAAGATTGAGAATTGAAAATTGAAGATTGAAAATTATGATGACTATAAAACATAAAATATTTGGTGCAGTCTGCCTGATGGCTGGACTCACCGCTTGTACCGACCTGGATGAAAAGGTGTACGACCGCATCGACGCCGGTGTCTATTATCAGAATGAAGCCAGTGTGAAAGGCGCTGTGGCTGCCATCTATGGACAGACATCGCAGACTCTGGCTGGTGAGAATTTCTTTCATCTCTCAGAATATCCTTCCGACCAGATCACATGGCGCGTGTGGAATGGTGGACTCTGGGGATGGGATGAGGCCATGAAGACTGTGCTCTCTTGGCACAACTGGACTTCTGAGTCAACCATCATCAACAATGCATGGAACGGTGCATGGACAGCTATCGGCCTGTCAAACCTGCTGTTAAGCGACCTTCAGGGGCTGAGTGCCTCAAGCCTGGGCATGACCGATGCACAGTTAGCACAGTATGTAGCCGAGGTACGCACTATTCGTGCCTGGAACTATTACTGTATCTTCGAGCTTTGGGGCGGCGCCCTGCCACTCAACACCTCTGCCAGCAGCGAGGTTCCCGGCACTGCCGATCCTGACTGGAATACTTCGTGCAAGAAGATTTACGACTTCATTGCCACCGAACTCGACGAGACAGCTTCGGCACTGGCCAAGGACGATGCAAACCACTCGATGGTGAACCGTGCCAACCAGGCTATGAACCGCCTGCTCAAGGCCCGTCTGCTACTCAATGCCGAGGTGTTTATCGGCGAGAAGCACTACGATGAGTGCGAGGCCCTTTCAAAGGAGATTATCAATGGCACCTATGGCAACTATGCCATCGACGACAACTATCGCAACCTTTACTCTATGGACAACGTGAAGAGCCCTGAGGTCATCTTTGCACTTGCAGCCGAAGACGGACAGGGAGCAGCCAACGCCATCTCTAACGTTCGCACCATGGTAGGTATGTGGTATGGTTATGCCGACTATTTCGGACAGAGCTACGACGGCATCGGCGCTTGGAACTGCGTATGTCTGGTTCCTTCGTTCGACAACTCAGGTACTGTTCAGCCCACAGGCGGTTCTATCGGTGCTAAGTGTTTCTTGGATTATGGCGACAAGTTGGGCGCACCCTACGAGCGTTTCGACGATCGCGACATCCGCAAGCAGAACTACACTTACGATGCTGTTACCAAGACCCACGGACCTGGTATGTTCCTGAAGGGGCTGGTACGTGCCGACTTTGGTAAGGGCGATGTGCTGAAGGCCGATGCCGACCGCGATGGTCAGGACCTGGTATTTGTGGATCAGTTAGGCACATTCCTGAATCAGGGCCGCGACCTTGAAACAGTCATGAGTCCTCGTTGGGGCGAAACCAACTCGGGTGTCCGCCTGGTAAAATATCCTCTCTATCCTAACGACGAGCAGGGTGGTTTCAAGAGCATCGACGATGTTCAGTTCCGCCTGGCCGAGGCTTATTATAACGTAGCTGAGTGCGAGATGCGTAAGGGCAACAGTGCCGAGGCAAAGAAGTATGTCGATGCCGTACGCCAGCGCTATTTCAAGTCTTCCGACCGTACTGCTGCACTCAATGTTCCAGGTCCTGGTTTCACACAGTTTGATATGGACTGGATGCTGTCTGAGTGGGGTAAGGAATATCTGGGCGAGGGCAACCGCCGCCGTACCGACCTGCGCCGTTTCGACAAGTTTACACAGGGCCAGTGGTGGTTCTGGGGCCGTGCTACCGAGGATGGCATCAGCCTGCCAGCCAAGCGCGACCGCAAGTACGAGTGGTATCCATTGCCACAGACTGCCATCTCTGTAAATCCAGGGCTGATTCAGAACCCAAGTTATCAGTAAGATTAAACATTAAACAATAGAAAATTATGAACAAGAAAATATATAGTCTGATGCTGACACTGCTGGCCTTTACCGGTTTGATGAGCAGTTGTTCGAGCAGCGATGAGCTGGTGTTTGACCACGAGCGTCAGCAATTTGAGACACGGGCCGACCGTATTCTGCTGGAGTTCATCGCACCCTTCGGCACCACTGCCGACGAGGAGATCTACATTACCGGTGCTTTCAATGGTGATGACGAGGCTGTCGGTGATGCAAAATACCTATTGACCAAAGCGCCTAACAGCAATGTGAAGTGGGGTATCTATCTCGATCCCAGCACTTTCGTCAGCGGCAAATCGCTGGCCGATGGTTTCCGCTTCTATTCAAAGAATCAGGGCAAGGAATTCACTACAGCCGGTGAGGAGGCTACCCATACAGACAATCCAGGTCTTGGCACCTTCACTAATATCTGGGGCCAGCGCTGGGAGAGCTACTACTGGAGTGGTGGCGAGCAGCCAGAACCCACACACGATGGTTTCTGCGTATATGTTGACGACCAGACAGGCTGGGATATTCTTACCCTCTATATGTGGGGCGATGTCAATAACCTGAATGGCGATTGGCCTGGTATGAGTGTTACTGGCACTTGGAACCACGATGGCATCACCTGGAAATATTTCGACATGGGCGAGGCTAATACCGGACTCGTTGAGAACCTGATCTTCAACAATGGTGATGGTGTAGAGGAGATTGGTGCCGAGCCCAAGGTAGAGCACGATGGCTATGCCCTGTTTGTGCTGAACGAGTCGAGTCAGACTGATTTCGCGCTCTATGCCTGGGGCGATGCAGAAGCCTTTGGCGGCTGGCCAGGCATCCCTGTCACCGGCACTCAGACCATTGGAGGTGTAGATTATCTCTATTTCGATATGGGTGCGGCCAATACCGGTCTGAACCTGAACCTCATCCCCAATAACAACAATGGCGGTGTGCAGTGGGAAGGCGGCGATCTGAACTTCACAATCGATCACGACATCTATATCCGCATATTCGATGGTGGCTATGAAGTATTGGAGTAGTCTTATCCTCGCCGCAGCGCTGATGCTTTCAGCCTGCGGCGGGGCTTCCAAAAGCCTCGTTGTAGATTGCACTCAACCAGTGAGCGACGGCAACCGCATTATCTATCAGATGAATGTGGGCGCATTTACTGCAGAGGGTACATTCCAGGCTGCCACCAAGCAACTGGATCGCTTAGACACGCTGGGAGTAGATATCATCTGGCTCATGCCCATCTACCCGCGCGGAGCTACCATGAACAGCCCCTATGCCGCTATGGACTACAAGGCGGTTAATCCGCGATATGGTGCCATCAGCGATGTGAAGGCTTTTGTGGCACGTGCTCACCAACTGGGTATCAAAGTGTGGCTCGACTGGGTGCCAAACCATGTGGCTCAGGAGAACCCGTGGGTACAGACTCACCCCGACTATTTTACCCGCGACGACAAGGGAAACATGATTCATCCTCACGGTTGGGGAGATGTTCTGGAACTGAACTACCAAAACCCAGAACTGGTAAAGGAGGTTAACTCAGCCCTGAAGTTCTGGATTGAGACATGCGACATCGACGGTTACCGCTGCGACTACGTGTCGAGCCCAACCATCCCTGTAGCCTATTGGCAGGACATTATTGCTCAGCTTAAGACGCTAGTTCCTGGCAAGAAGATTGAAATGATGAGCGAGACCGACATCACCGATCGCCACAACCAGCGCATAGACTCATGCGGATTCGACTACGACTACGCCTGGAGTTTCCAAGGCTCAATGGCGCGTCTGTGCCGTCGTGGATTCAATTCCGACACGCTGAAAAATATCTGTCAGCGTTTTCTCGACAAGTCATCAAAGGTCAAGAACCGCAGAATGGTATATCTTACCAATCACGACCAGAACTACAACGATGGCGGCAACACGCTTCGCAAGTTCTATGGTGAAAACCGCTATGGCCTCAGCGTATTAGAATTCACGTTCTACGGCATGCCGCTCATCTACAACGGCCAGGAGATTGGCGACCCCGACACACTAAACTATTTTACCGATGCAAAAGTAAAATGGCAGCGTGTCGACCACAAGATGCTTAACACCGTGCGCACGCTGATAGCCCTGCATCATCAGCAGCCTGCTCTGGCCGAGAGTGCTCCAGTAGAGTTTCTCAACACTAACTGTAGCGATGTGCTGGCATGGCGACGCGATAATGTGGTAGCAGTAGTAAACTTTGCCGATTACGACACCGAGGTAACCATAGATGGCATCGAAGCTGGCACCTACCAGCAGTGGCTCAACAGCCAGACCATCTACAGCGGTCCCGAGGTTTCCACGCATTCTCTCTCTGCATCGCCCACCCTATCATTCGAGTCTAAGGGCTATGCAGTTTACGTTAAACAGTAGAAACCTGCTTCATCATTTAAAGGTTTTACTGACATTTGAGTACTCATAGGGGCCTGCTGCTCTGTGAAGAATGGCAGCCCCGTTTTTTTAATTTACAGTTGACAGTTATGATTACTAAGGTATTGAAAAGTTTTTTGATAGTGGCTGTTTGCATAGTTTCAAACTGCTATGCGGCCGATTATGTAGATGATATTAACCTTGCAGCGGGGAAACGCGCTGAGGGTCAGCGAGTTATCTACGAGATGAACGTAGGTTCGTTTACTACCGAAGGAACCTTTGCTGCTGCTCAGGAGCGACTTGAAGAGCTCAAGGCACTGGGCATCGACATCGTATGGCTCATGCCCATCTATCCGCGTGGCGGAGGCATCAACAGCCCCTATGCCGCCACTAACTTCCAAGAAACCAATCCTAAGTATGGCACCATCGCCCAGCTGAAATCGTTTGTAAGCCGTGCCCACCAGCTGCAGATGGAGGTGTGGCTCGACTGGGTTCCCAACCACACGGCAACCAATGCCGACTGGGTGACTACCCATCCCGAATACTACACCACCAGCGGCGGAAAAAAGATTCACCCCAATAACTATAGCGATGTATGGCAGCTCGACTATTACAATCCCGACCTGGTTGATGCCATGAACGCATGCCTGAAGTTCTGGATCGACGAGGCCGACATCGACGGCTATCGCTGCGACTACATCAGCAGTCCCAAGATACCTGTCAGTTACTGGCAAGCAACTATACCTCTGATTAAATCCCATAAAGACATCACATTTCTTGGCGAGGCCGACATCGCTTCAGATGCCACCCGACTGAAAGATGCAGGGTTCGACTACGACTACGCCTGGCAGTTCCAGTCGTCGCTGGCCAACTATGGCACCAGCAACACCTCGGCCCGCCTCAAAGCATTCATCAACACACTGCTCGAGAAATCAGCCTCGCTATCGTTTGGCAGGATGCTCTACATCACCAATCACGATCAGAACTTCAACGAATCAAAGAAAACGCTCACGCAGAAATATGGCGACAACCGCTATCCACTCACCGTTCTGGCCTATACCGTCTATGGCATGCCGCTCATCTATAACGGACAGGAAACAGGCGGCAACCAGGCACTCGATTACTTTAACGACACCAAGATTAACTGGAACACCAACGACCCAAAGATGCTAAACACCCTGCGCACGCTCTTTGCCCTGAAACACGCCGTGCCGGCCATCAGCCATGCACGCCAGTCGGCCGCCAACCCATCCACCACCCTGCTCAACGTATCAGGCAGCACTGGCGTATTAGCCTATACGCGCACTTTAGGCGATAGTCAGGTGTTGGTAGTACTCAACATGGGCACCTCGGCAGCTACCGCCACTGTTGAAGGTATTTCAGCTGGCGATTGGAGTTTGTGGCTCGATAGCGAGACCATAGCCCAGGGCACCAGCCGTAAGCAGGCATCACTCAACGCCACCCACACTTTCACTCTCGAAGCCAAGGGCTATCGCGTTTATGTAGCAGGCACATATTCTGAACAGGATGTAGCCCAGCATACTGCCATCCGTTCCATACAATCATCTTCACATAGCGACAACAGATGGTATACGCTCACCGGCCAGCCTATTCCACGCCCCACCAAACGCGGACTATATATCCACAACGGTAAGAAAGTAGCTATAGATAATCAATAGGGGCTGATATTGTTCAGCTCTCCAATTTTGCCTTCCACAACATCCATTGTCATCAGTTTTCGGAAATCTTCCAGACTGATGCTTGTTGTGGGGGCAAAATCGTTTGAGGTCATATACTCCAACACACTACGATAGAACTGGCGGCCCTCAGGATAAGCCGAGGCAGTATCCAGATCGGCCATACATACCAGCAGTTTTCCTTTGCCAACAGCAAACTCAAACACCAGTCCCAACTTGTGATTACGCTCTATGTTATCTATAACCTGCACAATAGGGCGATAGTCCTTACCTGTATTGTCGAGAATAAACGGGTGACTGGCTTTGATTATTGGGAACCATTGCCAGTTGGTGTGCATCTCGGTAGGGAAGCTATTGAATATCGGATGCCTTGGATCAGTCAGTATGCCAAGTGTTCCAGGCGATACCATCTTCTTATTATTCTCTGATATGGTCTTAAACATGCGATAGTTCCAATAGTCAGTCTGGAACAGCCCGCCTACTGTAAGTTTCGATGAGTCGGGCATCAGCAGCACGCTCTTACCATTCTCAAGTTGCTGGGCAATCCTGTCGGTCAGCTCGTTGGTAACAATCACCTTCTGTTCTAACTTGCTAAGGTCTACGCCAAAGGGATACACCCACAGGTTGTAGCTATTGCGATAATCAGTGCCTTCCACCTGTAGCACCAGTTTCAGCTGTGTTGCCTGATTATAATCGCTGAGGTCAACATCAAGTGCACCAACGTTTATCAGCCCTTCACCCTGAGGAAGCGTCATTATGCCCTGCTTACCATCGAGATTCCACGATAGCGTCTTTCCTTTCAGCGATGTTCCGCTGTAGTTAGCCACCTGTATAATGGCATGCAGGCCCTCTTTATTGGTGAAGCAGAATTTTGGAGCAATGAGTAGTGGCACCACCTCACTGCACCATCCACGCCACTCACGCTCTGTGCATAGTCCCTTGCTCTGCATAAAGGCATCGAGTATGCCTACATAGGCCGAACCCTGACCAGGATAATCCTGCAGGTCGAGCAGCTGGAAACCAGCCATATTATGTGTGCGCAGGTCCATTTCCATATCCTGTTTGTATAGCTGTAGCGCCCAGAGGCCACTGGCTTTATGGAAATCACTAGCCTGATCCAGCATGCCAGCCTTTTCAAGACGCGAACGGAACACCTCCAAGTTATAAGGATATAGCACGCCCGTGTATTTACTTATCTCGTTATAGTCGGGATATATCTGGAACTGCCCCGTCTCGTGCGAGATGATAGGCACATTCGTCATACCGCACCCCTCAGTAAAGTTCATCTGCGTGTTGGGATAGTAGTGGTTTATCATTCCCCCGTCAGCAGCATCGGCAAATGAGAACGAGCCACGAGTGTGGGTATTGTAGTTACCCCACCCCTCGCCACCAACGCGACAAGTGGTGAAATAGTCCATTCCAGGCTTTACGCCCTGATAGCCCAGATAATAGTTACTGCCAAAGGTGTAGACCTTATCAGGTGCCAACTTACGGAAATAGGCTATAAACTCAGCCATCTTATCTATGCTGCCCCACAGCTCATTACCCAAAGCAAACATGCGGAACGAGGGATGGTGACCATACCAACGGATGATGTTCTCGCCCTCTTTGTGCAGGAATGTCATGAGCAGCGAGTCTTTATCGTCGAAGCTACCCCAGAAAGGTAGTTCCGGCTGCAGTATGATGCCTAACTCGTCAGCAGCAATAAAGGCGGCCTCAGGCGGGCACCACGAATGGAATCGCACGTGGTTGATGCCATAGTCGGCACATCGGCCTAAGTAATCCTTCCACGACTTCACATCCATAGCCACATGGCCTGTAAGAGGCCACACACATGCATCGTGCTTGCCTCGCAGAAAAATCGCATGTCCATTGGCAAAGAAATGTTGGCCCTTGATATGGAAATTGCGGAAGTTAGGATGAACCGTTTTTGACGCTACAGCCGTCTGCGGCTGTTGGGTGGTGAGATATATCTCGCCTATTATACCATTCCAATTGGTCTGCGTATCCTCAGTATAGGCATGGCTACTGGCATACAGTTGTTCTGGCACGCCACTACTATTATCAACCATCACCGACAGCATATGTCGGCCAGGGCGCAGTTTTGTTCCAATCTTAAACACCTGCGGCGTTGAGATATCGTTACTACTGCCTATGAGCTTGCCATCTACATACACCTCCGATGGTTTGCTACGCTCCATAAACAGATATACGTTCTGTCCCTTCCATGCAGCAGGTATCTCCACCTCGTGCTGATACCAGGCACGTCCCTTGTACGAGTAACGACGTGTGAGATGTGTGGTCTCATCGCGCTTGTCGGATATATCACCTTTCTTGTTTGTATCAGTTGTTCCAGGCAGTTCTATCGTCTCTGTCAACACATCGTCAGGCTTCACCGCATGTTGCCGGTCAAAGGCAAACTTCCATGTGCCACTAAGGTCAATACGTTTATTCTGACCATTCGCAACGCCTACCAACAGTAGCCATGCGATAAGAAAAAATATAGGTTTCTTCATATTTACCTGCTTAGTTTTTAACATTATCGATAGACATGATAAAGCTGTAGTGGTGCGGCTGGTTGCCATCAATGGTATATTGTGGTAGCGTGCGCTTGCCCCATGTGTCAGCACCACCTACACCGTGGATGTTTCCATCGATGTTAAGATTGACAAAACGTCCACGGCTTATTTCGTTTGGATGGCGTACACCTTCCAAGTCTTCCTCACCATAGTCCCATGCACGGATGCAGAGCGGTTGACAACCCTGAATATTGATGGTGCTCTGATTGTTGGCAATCTTAAAGAAGCGTACGTCGCAGCGGTTGCCATTATCCTGTGGATGGATATACTCTGTTTCGAATTCGCTTAGCGGCATCTTGTAATAACCGATAAACGCAGAGTGCTTACGATCGGGATAGTTCTCCCATGGTCCACGACCATAGTAGGTGATAGCATTGAAATCGGCTGGCACACGCATCCGCATTCCAAACTTTGGCATCAGTGGTATGTTGTTGGTTGTAGGTTTGTAATCCATGTCTACCATTATCTTACCATCGTCGTTGATAGAGTAAGTAAGTGTCAGGGTTGCTCCTACAGGTAGTTGCATCTCTGCTATCACTTTTACGCATGTACCTCCTGCCTCAGTTCGTAGCGACTTCATCTTGCGCTTCTGGGCTGCATCTTGCCAGGCAGCTACTCGCTCTGCAAAGTGAGCTGCGTGCTGATTGTCGTTTTCTGGTTTCCAGAAGTAAGGCTCCAGTGGTGCTTTCAGCATCTCTTGCCCGTTTACTATCCAACTGCTTAATGCACCTGTTCCATTAATGGTTACAATTCCACGATTGAAATAAATCTTCAACCCTTGAGGCGTTTTCTGTATCATTGCCGGTTTGCCCTCTAATGCTGTGGGAAATTCCCATTGCTGAAGCACAAACTGCTGGCGTGCCACTGCGAATCCTTTGTTGGCCCAGAGCTTATCTTCACGTAGCCGTGCCTCAATATTCCTCAATGTTTCAGTGCCGTACACAGCATCACTACAACTAATATCATACTCATCTGGATGAGTGAAATAATCACGATTAATGACGCTATAGGTATCGTCGTGCCACTCAAATTTCAGTGGCTGATAAACATATTGTACTTCATAGTAATGTGGATGGGGCTTGCGGTCGGGGGTAATGAGTCCATTGATACAAAAAGCATCTAGGTTTGGCTTATCGCCGAAATCGCCACCATAGGCATAATAGCCATCTTTAAGAAGTCCCTGATCCACCCAATCCCAGATGGCAGCACCAACAATGCTTGAGTCGGCATAAATCACATCCCAGTATTCCTGCAGATTGCCACATGAGTTACCCATGGCGTGGGCATACTCGCGCATCATGAAGGGCTTGTCGGTCACTTCCTGAGCATTCTTCTTCAGGTCATCGGGGTAGAGATAGCTGTCGTCCCAGATGCAACTGTAACGGCGGTCGCTGTCGTAGAATGGCAGTCGGGTGCTGTCGAGCGCTTTCACCTTGTTATACATTGCCTCGATGTTGGGGCCAACCCCACCTTCGTTGCCCAGACTCCAAAGGATGATGCTGGGATGATTGAAATCGCGCTTCACCAGCGATTCGGCACGATCCACATGCGCCTGCTGCCAAGCCCGGTCCTCGCCCATCTCATGATTGGCATAGCCATAGCCATGCGTCTCGTGGTTGGCCTCGTCCATCACGTAGATGCCCCAACGGTCGCAAAGTTCATACAGGTATTCGCGGTCGGGATAGTGCGAAGTGCGCAGGAAGTTGATATTGGCCTGTTTCATCAGCCGGATGTCTTCCTCGTAGGTTGCATCGTCAACGTATCTGCCCGTCTTGGGGTGATGGTCGTGACGGTTCACACCACGCAGCTTCACGTTTTTGCCGTTAATCTTGAAGACCTCGCCGATGACCTCCACCTTCTTCACGCCAAAATGGTAGTCGAAATGCTCGATGGTATTGCCTTTAGTATCTTCCAACTCGATGCTGTAGGGGTAGAGGTTAGGCTTTTCGGCCGACCATAGCCGTGGATTCTCTAGTGTATAATGGAAGGTGAAGTCTGCAGTGTCGCTGGCGTTGATTTGTAGTTTCCCCATATCGGCCGCTATTCCTTCAATGGTCATTACAGGGCGAACGGTAGCTTTCTTTTTGCTGGTGTTACAGATGGAAACAACAGCCTTTATTTCTGCTTGCGAGTAGTCTGCATTCGGTTCAGCCGTCACGTGATAGTCGCTGATGTGTACCAATGGTCTCACCCATAGTTGCACGGGGCGATAGATGCCTGAAAGTCGCCACATGTCCTGGTCCTCCAGATAGCTGCCGTCACTCCAGCGATACACCTCAACGGCTAGTCTGTTCTTCCCTGCCCGTATGTACTTTGTTACATCAAATTCAGCAGGTGTCATCGAGTTCTGACTGTAGCCTACTTTCTGTCCGTTTATCCATACATAGAATGCCGAATGCACACCTCCGAAGTGCAGAATCAGGTTTTGCTTGAGCATTTCTTCTGAAACATCGATAAATGTGATGTACGAGCCCACCGGGTTGCGGTTCTCATAAGCAGTCCAGTCGCTTGGCGGCTCTGTGGTCACACTGGGTCGATTGCGCACAAAGGGGTATTCTATATTGGTATAGATGGGGGTGCCATAGCCTTGCGTCTGCCAGTTGCCAGGCACTGTAATCTTATTCCAGTTACTCACATCGTAGTTCTCGCG
Organism: uncultured Prevotella sp.; assembly: GCA_900315765.1. GTDB lineage: Bacteria > Bacteroidota > Bacteroidia > Bacteroidales > Bacteroidaceae > Prevotella. The sequence continues at coordinate 28,883 of ONAK01000046.1, forward strand.
ATAGAAATCAACTGGGCGTTCCTCTGGATTTCTACTCCAATGGAAAAGCCACTGTCCATCTAGTGAAATAATCTCCTTGCACTCCTTTTGTTTTGAAGGCAGTTGAAGAGTGGCATGATATGGCAGCTTGTTAATACCTAGTACTGCAGGGTTTTCCCAATCGTGTATTGGCTGCGCCAGGCCTTGCAAGGTTAGCAATGATGTAATGATGATGAGACAACTTTTCATTATTATTTCGAATTGATGATTAGGTTAGCTGTGGGCAGACTGCCTTTGACGCTTACTGTTACCTTGCCCTTCTTTTGCGAGCTGCGTACTACCAGCAGGGCGCGCCCCTTCCACGTGGTAACACGGGGTGAGGTCTTAGGCTCGCGGTCTTGCAGATCGGCAGTGGCAAACGACATCAGTCGGCCTTGCCCTTGAACGGCAGCCTCGCAGGGGATTGCTGCATCGGGACATACACGCCCCTGGGCATCAACTACCTCGATAGTGATGTAAGCCAGATCCTGACCATCGGCTTTGAGTGCAGGCCTGTCGGCAGTGAGACGCAGTTTGGCAGGCTCTCCGGCAGTACTCAGTGTAACGCTCTTGCCTCCTGCCTCAGCACGCAGTGTTCCTGCCTGGTAAGGTACGCTGAACACTGCCTTGAACTCTGTGCTGATGTCAACACTCTTTTTACCTATTTGTTTGTCGTTCAGATACAGTGTCACCTCGGGCGCCTTGGTGTAAACCTCTACCTCTACGGGCTTGCCTTCCCATCCCTGCCAGTTCCAGCTCTCCCAAGTGGGCCATACGCTCCATGATGTAGTGTTAATCTTGCCACGATAGCCATCATCCTTAGAATCCTTCCACAACATCTCTCGATAATGACTGATGGGCTTGCGCCAGCCCGTAATATCCACATCGCCGCAATAGGCACCATGCCACTCGGGCACACCGCCTTCGCGCCAGCTTTCGCCTGGTGTCTCACCGTCGTAATAGTTTCGGCCGATACCAGACTCGCCAAGGTAGTCGAGACCTGTCCATACCATGTCGCCAATAACGTATGGATAATCACTTACAACCTTCCAGTTTCCGAAAGCATCGCGCGGATAGCTCTCGGTCTGCCACATCACGCGTTTTGGATTGCGCTGATGATCGCTGGCGTGTTTGAATATCATATAGTTATATCCGCCGATATCGAGCACGTCAAAGTGTGGATCGTATATTTCCCAGTCTCTGTCCCAGGCACAAAGAGCCTCGGTTACGGGGCGTGTGGCGTCGTAATCCAGAACAGCCTGCTTCAACATCTTTGCGCAATGCTCCAACAGATGATGCTGGGGTGATTGCGGTCGCGCTCTACCATCGCACGGATATCCTCCCGATAGCACGAGTCTATAAGCGTAGAATAGTCGTATGGCTTCTTAGCAGAGCGCCATCCGTCGAAGGCCTCCCCAATGACCAGCATTCCGATAGAGTCGCAGGCATCGAGGAAAGCCCGTGTGGTGGGATTGTGCGATGTTCGGATGAGATTGAACCCCGCATCCTTCATCTGGCGCACCTTACGGATTTCGGCAGCGTCAAAGGCCATAGCGCCCAGTACGCCATCGTCGTGATGCACGCAGGCACCATTAAGGAGCAGAGGTTTGCCATTCAGCACAAAGCCCTTTTCAGCATCGTAGGTAAACCAGCGGACACCATAGCTGACTGTCTGCTTATGGATAACATTTCCAGCCTCTTTAAGTTCAGCCTTCACCTCGTAGCAGAAAGGATCATCAGGCGACCACAGATGCGGATGATTGATGATAAACGAAGTAGAAACCGACTTCTGCTGATGGGCAGGCACACTCACCATCATCTGCCCCGCGCCAATGGCTATCACTGCATTTCTTTCGCTATCAGACTCGTTGCTGATGGTTGTTTCAACCTTCACCACAGCCTTGTCTGCCGAAACCTCAGGGGTAGTTACAACCACACCGTTCTCGGCAATGTGCAGGGCGGGCATAGACTCAAGCCACACATGGCGATAGATACCCGAGCCGGTATACCAGCGGCAGTTGGGCTGTTCTGAGTTATTTACTTTTACCAGCACCTCATTCAGGCGCTTGTCTCTATATAAGTAAGGTGTAATGTCGATTGTGAACGGTGTGTAGCCATAGGCGTGCTGCCCCGCTTTCTGTCCGTTGATAAATACCTCAGCCTTCTGATACACCCCCTCAAAGTGCAGTTTTATCACTTCGCCCTTGGGTGTGGCAAACATCTTGCGATACTCCCCCTTGCCGCCAGGATACCAACCGCCATCGGTGCCGCTGGCGCCAGTAGCCGGGTCTGAGGCATAGTATATAGCCCAGTCGTGAGGCAAATCTACACTGATGGACTTACCCTCATGGGTAAACTTCCATCCATTGTCGAATAACTGTTTTGTTTGAGCTGTGGCACTTACAAAGGCCGCCAGCATCATGGTGCACAAATAGAGATGTTTCATATTGGTGATTTATGATGTTATTTAATATCTAAGTCGCTGTATCCCATACGCTTACCCTCTGCCAGACGGTCGGCCTCGAAGCGAAGAACACGCACTTTGGCTTCAGGGAATTTGATGGTTTGCCAAATGGGGTTGTTGACGATGTTTGAGAACTCGCCTGTGGCAAGTTTTTCCCATTTATTCCAATCGGTCGATCCCCATAAGGTGTAATGGGTAATGATGCCATCCTTGCCGTCTTGTGGTGGCAGATAGCGGAAGGTTGAGATGGTTTGCTCTGTATCCCAGTCGATGAACATCTGTTGGGGTGAGCCAAAGAAAATATGCAGGGCTGACGATTTCTTTTCACCACTATTAGGGATGTCGGCAGTAAGTTCGGGTGCAAGATAAACACCTATTTTCTTGATGATTGGTTCCTGTTTATAGCTATTCAGGGTGAAACGCAGTTTGGTGGATCTTAATGTAGGGAAGCAGATGATACGCCGGTGACCGATGGTGGTAAGTCCGTCGCCATCCTCAACGAGTTCATCTTTTAATGACTGCCATTTGCCGTCAACCAGAGCCTCAAGTGAGAACTTGCGCACACGCTGCCCCTTGGCGATGTCTTCTTCAACAAGAAAGCGGTTGAAAGCAGTAGGACGTTTAAAATCGATAGTAAAGACATCGCCCTTATGGGTGATCTTTGCCTTGTCAGCAAGGTTATCCTTGAACACCTCATCAATCATCTTTTTGAAGGCTATGCCTCGCAGACTGTCGGTGGGGTGGATGCGACCATTTGGGGCGATAGGGAAGTTGAGCAGTAACGTAGAATTGCGACCTACTGATTTGTAATAGGTGTCCATCAACTTCGACAGGCTCTTTACGTGCTCGTTCTCTGCATCGTGATAAAACCAACCAGGACGGATGCTTGTGTTTGTTTCGCCAGGACACCACACATTGCCATCCTCTACACCATAGTGCAACATCTGATACGGCACATCGCCATCGCGATATAGCAGACTCCAATTGGTTTCGCCCACATTGCCAGCTTCAGTACCTACCCAGCGCAGGTCGCCACGATCGCTACCATCGTTCCAGATGAGGCATTTGGGCTGCAACTGGCGAATCATCTTATAGGTCTCAGGCCACTCATAGTAAGTCGTACGGTCAATCTTGCGCGTCTCGTTAGCCCCTCCATACCAGCCATCGCCACCATTAGCGCCATCAAACCAAACCTCGAAGATATCGCCATAGTTGGTGAGCAACTCGCGCAGTTGGTTGCGGAAATACGCTACGTAAGCAGGACGTCCGTATTCTGGATGATTGCGATCCCATGGCGACAGATATACAGCAAACTCCAGTCCCTCTTCGTGGCAGGCATCGGCAAGTTCGCGCACCACATCACCCTTACCTTCTTTCCAAGGCGAGTTCTTGACGCTATAATCTGTATAAGCCGACGGCCACATGCAAAAACCGCAGTGGTGCTTAGCTGTGAAGATAATGCCCTTCATGCCAGCTTGTTTGCAAACTCTCGCCCACTGACGGCAGTCAAGGTCTGAAGGATTGAAAAGTTTTGGATCCTCGTTGCCAAAGCCCCATTCTTGATCGGTGTATGTATTCAGCGAGTAATGTATAAATGCATACATCTCCATATCCTGCCAGCGCAACTGGTTGGCAGAAGGAACAGGTCCGCAGGGTGATGAACTATGAGCTTGACCATATACCTGTATGGCCAGCATTGCCATCAGCATCACGATTGTTATTTTTGTTTTAATGATTATCATATTGGTAAATTCAGTGCAAAGTAAATAAAAAAAATAATAACTTCCAAGTTTCTTCAGTATTTTTTCTCATTTGATGAAAAAAAGAGAGCAACGCTCTCCTTTTATTTGATTACTTTCTTCCCTCCAACAATAACTAATCCTTTAGTGTTAGAGGGTACTCGTCGCCCCATTAAGTTATAGGTGGCTTGTTGCTTACTTTGATCAGTTAGCACTTTTTTTATTCCAGATGTAGGGCCACCCCATTGGGCAGCCTCTACACCAGCCATGATACCATCCAGACTGTTTGTGTCAAAGACAGAAGGCTTGCTACGGTCGATGATGCACATAATGCCGCCTGTGCCATAGCGATTGGGGTTGTTAATATCCCATACGTATGGAATAATGCCTCGTTTGATAGCTTCCTCGTTGATGGTCTTATGGAACAACCACAGACTGGCATCGTGTTTTTTCTGAATGGAACTGTTGGTAAACTCACGCCAGTTGGCACCATACTCACCTAGGATTACAGGGTAGCCTTTATCTACAAAGGCCTCTTTCATCATCTGGAACTGCTCTCGTACATAAGCCTCTTCACCCCAAGTACAGTTGTATTTCTTGTAGGTACCCGAGGAAATATGATTGGCTGCACCCCAGAAGTAGAAGGGCTCATCGCCATTTGGACCTTCCCATACACCAGTGAACTGTGGTGGACTGTAGTAGTGCACCTCTATCATCAGTGCCTTGCTGGCAGTGTCTACAAACTTACTCATATCTACATATTGGCTCGACAGCTCGATACTGGTGTTTGGTCCCTGAACAACAAGTGTGCGCGAGGCATTGTTGCCACCAGTGGCACGCACCGCATCGATAAAGGCCTGCTCGTAGGTCATCAGTGTAGCTATCTGGGCTTCGGTCTCGGCCTCAGGTTCATTAAGGCCGGCAAAGAGCAAATGCTCATCGTAGTCCTTGAAAACCTCAGCTATTTGGGTCCAGAGTTTCTTCATTTTCTCACAGTTGGCAGTAACTGTTGATTCGCTGATGTCTTTTTTAAACGTTCCCTGTATCCATCCTCCATCCCAATGATCGTTCAGCAGTACATAGAGCCCGTCGTTGATACAATAGTCTACTATCTCTTTTACACGATTCATCCAAAAAGGATCGATAGTCAACTCTTCAGCATCGATAATATGTCCCATAACCCACGAGGCAGGAATACGGACTGACTTGAAACCTTGAGCTGCCACAAAATCGATAATAGCCTGTGTGGTGGTAGTTCCCTGCCAAGCTTTCTCTGCACCCAGACCACCATTGTTGGTGTACACGTTATCCGTACCACCGCCCTCGAGTGTGTTACCAAGATTCCACCCAGGATACATCCTGGGGGCAATCTCAGTAGCATTAGGCAGTTCTTGCGCCCCTGCGGTAGCAATCGGCAAACCGAGCGGGGCGAAGCTGACGGTGCTTCCCAGCACCGTCAGAATCAAAAGAGTTTTTCTAATACTGACCATAAATCATTAAGTATGAATGAAAAACACCTAACTAATTAATCTACTCTAATACTTGAAATACGTAACTTGACGTTTTCTGCTCCGACAGCATCTGATAATCCGAGCAAGTCGATGGCAAAGATAGCTATGCCAGAGCCTGCACCAGACAGCGACATGGTATAGATACCGTCGCCATTGATATGAACCGAGCCATTGCCATCAGCATTGTAGTTCCAGTTCTGGCAGCCCCATGAGCCGTCAGCAAATATCATACATGCATCGCACTCAGTATCGCCGATACCAGAAACCTCGAATGTTACGCCAATACGATTTGAGAAGTTTACGGCACTACGGTCTACACCACATGTGGCATCGCTACCTGTACCCGA
>ONAK01000045.1 GCA_900315765.1 uncultured Prevotella sp.
GCACGCTCGTAGGCAGGGATGTTTTTCAGGATATACTCCATATCCACCAAAGCGAACTTCTGAGCCTGCATCGTCACTGCCAAAGCAGCCATCACTATCATTAATAATAACTTCTTCATATCTGAAATTTAATGTTCTTAGAATTCCTGTCCGAGGATGAAGTGGAACTGGCTTCCACCAATAGAGTTTGATGTGGCGTAGGGCTTGTCGAAACCGTAGGCCCAGTCGATACCCATCAGACCAACCATAGGCAGGAAGATGCGGACACCAATACCTGCAGAGCGCTTGATGTCGAAGGGATTGAAGTTCTTGGCCTCACTCCAAGCATTACCACCTTCCAGGAATCCGAGTCCGTAGATAGTGGTGTTGCCCAACAGGAACGGATAGCGCAGCTCAAGGCTGAAGCGGTCGTAAGCATAACCTGTAGCACGGTAGGGGGTAAGCGAACCGTTCTCATAACCACGCAGACCAATGGTCTCCTCGGCATATCCAGAGCTGTATCCGCTCATGCCATCACCACCGACATAGAAGGTCTCGAAGGGTGACTTCTTGTACTTGTTGTAAGAACCCAGCAGTCCTAACTCCACACGGGTCATCAGCACAAAGCACTTCTGACCGCCAGTGAGGGCTGTATAGGTCTTTGACTTAAACTTCCACTTGTGGTATTCAATCCAACGGTATTTCTCCTGCAACTCGTCGTTGTAGCGGTCAACATTGGTCTTGTAGGTCTCCTCTGAAGCCAGATGCTCATAGTCCTTATTGTCAAAGGCTGACCAGGGTGGAGTGACGGTCAATGAAGCCGAGAACTCTGAACCACGACGTGGGAAGAGCTGGTTGTCAGTAGAGGTACGTGACAGGGTGACACCTAAGTTGATGTTGTTACAGTTACCGTTGCTGATGATGAAGTAACTCCAGTCTTGCAGCATATAACGGGTATATGCCAATTGCAGAGAGAGCTGGAAGTAGTCATCAGGCCAGCGCAGACGCTTACCCCAACCGATGGATGCTCCGAAGAGTTTGATATACTTATCGTCGTCCATCATAGAGGTGTAGTCGTAGTATCCGCTATTATACGAGCCATAGCCGTAAGCGTAGCTGTAGTAGTTGTTGTACCAACTGGAGTTACGATAGGTGCTCGAAATATCCGTCTGCTTTGAGTAGAAAGCATTGATACTGAATGCATTGGGGCGCTTGCCACCGAACCATCCAGTAGAATAACCTGCAGAAACAGAGTTATAGTAACTACCGTTTGACTGATAGGACAGTGAGAGTTGCTCACCATCACCAATAGGCATCAGTCCGCGGTGCATCTTGTTCTTACCAAAGAGGTTACGCATCGAGAAGTTGTTCAGCTTGATACCGACACGTCCGATGATGCCCGTCTGACCCCAACCCAGTGAGAATTCCAGCTGGTCGTTAGACTTCTGCTCTAGTTCCCAGTTGATATCAACGGTACCGTCCTCGTAGTTAGGCTTGATATCGGGGTTTACCTTCTCAGGATCGAAGAAGCCCATAGAGGCAATTTCACGAGCAGAACGCTGGATAGCATCCTTAGAGAAGAGGTCACCTGGCTTGGTACGCAGTTCACGACGTACAACTTCTTCGTAGAGACGGTCATTACCATAGATGCGGACATGGCTGATATGAGCCTGTGTACCTTCCTGGATACGCATCTCGAGGTCGATAGAGTCGCCTACGATGTTGACTTCAGTAGGTTCAAGGTTATAGAACAGGTAACCGTTGTTCCAATAGTAGTTGCCAATGGCATCGTCGTCTTCCTTCAGGCGTTTGTTGAGCTGCTTCTGGTTATAGATATCACCTTTTTTCATGCCCAACGCAGCGTTCAGATAGTCTGTCGTAACCACGGTGTTGCCCACCCAGGTAATGTTACGCAGATAATAGCGCTGTCCTTCTTCCAATTTGACATAGACGTTGACGTGTTTCTCATCAACAGTCCATACGGAGTCTTCCAGGATGGTAGCGTCACGAAAACCCAACTCGTTATACTTGTCGATAAGAGCCTTCTTAGCCTCGTCGTAACGCTCTGGTGTGAACTTCTTTGGTTTGAAGAAGTTCTTGAACTTACCAGCCTCGTTAATTTTGCCGAAAGAGCCTTTCTTGAACAAAGAGCCCTTGATCTTGCTGTCTTTTAACTGCTCATTACCCTCAAAGATAATCTTGCGTACCCTCATTTTCGACTTCTTGTCAATGGTAACGTCCAGAATCACTTCGTTCTTGCTGGTCACGTCGTCGCGCTGTACAATCTCAATCTCAGCGTTCTTGTAACCTTTGTCGTCAAAGTACTTCTTGGCCAGAATCTTGGCACGGTCAAGCATGTTAGGTGTAATCTGACTGCCTTTCATGATGCCAAGTTTAGCCTCCATATCCTCACGTTCTGACTTCTTCAATCCGTAGTAGTTGATGGTGCTGACACGCGGACGAGTAGCCAGATTAATACAAAGATAAACCTTTGAACCAACAATGGAGTCGGCCGTGATAGATACCTTTGAGAACAAGCCATGCTTCCAATAGCGCTTGACGGCGTCAGTAATCTCTGTGCCTGGCAGGCTGATGGTCTGACCAACGGTCAGTCCTGACAAGCCTATCAGCACATAGTCTTCATATCCTTCTACACCTTTTACAGCCAATCCGCCAATCTCGCAGGTACGGGGTGTACCAGCATAGGAGATGTCTGGATTGACAATTTTATCCTGCGCAGCTATACTGCTAATGAATAGTGAACAATGAATAGTGAATAGTATTCCTACCATCCATATTCGCTTGTTCATTTTCATTCTATTACTTATTTTCAGTATTTTCATTATAAACTTTTCACTATTCACTTTTCACTAGAGGCTATACCTCGCTTTCCACCTGTGCTTCCGTCTTGCCAAAACGACGCTGACGACTTTGATAGTTGGCAATCGCCTTATGCAGGGCTTCTTCGTCGAAGTCAGGCCAGTATGTGTCACAGAAATAGAATTCTGAATAGGCGCACTGCCAAAGCAGATAGTTGGAGATACGCAGCTCGCCGCCTGTACGAATCAACAGCTCTGGATCGGGCATGAAGTTGGTGAACAGATGGTCGTTGATGGTCTGTTCGGTTATGTCTTCTGCTTTCAACTTACCCTCTTTATCTTTAACCTCTTCTGCTATCAAGCGTGTAGCTCTTGTCAACTCCTGTTTCGAAGAGTAGCTCATAGCCATGATGACAGTCATTCGCTTGCCGTCTTTCGTCAAGTCTTCCATATAGTGAATCTTGTCTTGTACAGACTGAGGTAGTCGGTCCATATCACCCACCATACGGAATCTGATGCTATTGTCCGTAAACAAGTCCATCTCAACAAAACTAAGAACCAGTCCCATCAACGCTTCAATCTCATAGGCAGGGCGGTTCCAGTTCTCTGTGGAGAAGGTATATAATGTCAGGTACTTGACTCCCAGTCGTGCACACTCAGAGGTAATCTTCTTCACGGTTTCTACGCCTTCCTTGTGGCCGAAGGTGCGATCGAGTCCACGATCCATAGCCCAACGCCCATTACCATCCATAATAATGGCAATGTGCTCAGGAATGCGCTTCATATCCAATTCTGCAGTCATATATCTTATTTTTTATTCTTTTATTCTTTGTGACATGTCTTGCATTTTGCCCAGATATCATACGTTACCGACAGGCGCAGATGGCTGTAACAATCGGTGTTTTTGAAGATTCCTGAGCTCTGGACGCCATAAGGGTCTTTTACCCCGTCCAGATAATCGCTGGTGGTGAAGTGCATAGTCCATTCCAGTGCCATGTTGACACGGTCGGCAACTTTGTATTTCACACCACCACCGATAGGTAGGTTTACACCCACCTCGGTCTTGTCAGGTTTTGCAAACGTCATTCCCACTCCTATATATATATAAGGTGTAACACGTTTTGCGCCACGATACTCCATTCCTGTTCCGTAAGGCCAGAAGTTATATTCATATCTAAGCCCCACGTCAAGAAGTCCGTGGTTAAAACTATAGTCCTGCCATTGGGCAGGGTAGTATGTGTTGGCATCCTTTGATGCCCCTTTTATCTTTCCATAGCTCACATTCATGGCTAATGCCATACGTGGGTCTATCTTGTATTTGGCAAGCAGCGAAAACATGGGCATGGGGTTCTTCAATATGTTTCCATTGAAATCGCCCAAATAGGTAACCAATCCTGCACCAGCGCCAATTTCCACGCGGTATTCCGGTTGTGTCTGAGCACTTACTGATGTGGTCAGAGCCAACAGCAGGATGAAAACCAGGCCCTTTCGCATACTAACGAGTTCTAATTATATATCCAGGCAACGCGATTAAGGCGTCCTTTCCAAACCTCACCCGTTCCGACACAGAACAGCCAGATGTTTCCTTCATCGTCAACCACTGAACTGATAGTCGTTTTGGCTGTATTATCTAGATTTTCAGGGAAGGCATAGCTCGTCTTTTTCTCTTTCCAGGTTATACCATTGTCGCGGCTCTGGAATATCTCTACATACGGCTTGCCTCCTTCGTTGTTTGCCTTTCCAAAGGCCAAAAGACCATCTTCATAGCACAGCAGATTGTAATTAGTACGTCTTGGGAGAACATAATCTTCTTGGGAACCGCGGTCCATATAGGTCCATATGCTACCTAACGCAACATTGTCGAAATCAACGATTTTACGCCATACTGCAGCATAATTATCGCCACTTTCCTCGGCAAGATTTCCAATCATTACTACTTGCTCGCAGTTGTCAGCCAAATAAACGGGATAGTTCATCATGACAATTTCCTCTGAGGGTAACATGGTTGGCTTGTCATTCTTTTCCACTTTCCAGCTAGCTCCTCCATCTGCTGAAACCATGATTTGGTTATCTGCAGATAAGGCATAGAGCTCGTAGGAACTAGCCCCAATCAGTTGTTTGATAGGCTGTTCTGACTGATAGTTGACCTGAGTCCAGGTGTCGGCATCCATACTCTTAAAGATAACACCTCCATCGTACAGGAAGAATGCATACATTGTGGTTGCGACATTTTTCCATGCCTCAGAAGAAAAGTCCATAGATTGAGCTATTCTCTCCCATTGAGTGCCATTTTTAATGCGGATAACTTGAGTCTTGCCGTCTAAATCGCCAAAAAGATAGATATTGTCGTTGTGGTAAAGCGATTTTAGGCCATTCATGGCTTTTACAACATCAGAACTCTCCTGCTGATGCCATACAAACTTGTCACCATCTTCCTTATGAACATTCACTTTGATGGTATAGTCAGTATAGCCGTTTGCATCACTTGACATGACCCTTACAGTACGGGGTGAAGTGAAATCTATGCTGTCTGATGAGATGTAATAAAAGTAAGTATCGGGCTCTTCCAAGTCTTCAAACAAGGCTACACCGTTATTAACCGTGCTGATAGAGCACAATACGTGTGCAACATCCGTACCAATAGGTAGCGAGTCGTTGTTATAGATCTCTCTATTTATTTGGTCAATGATGAACTTATAGCTACTTGCCGAATAAGTAGTCTTGGTCGTTTTAGTGGTACCATCGCTATTTTTAGTCACGGTGTACTTGTTCAAATTACCCAAAGAAAAAGAAGTGATGACGGCATCACTGTAAAGTATCGTTTCATTATCTGAACCCGCACATGAAGCCATGATGATTATGGTGGCTAACAGTGTGCATAATGTTCTTATCTGTTTCATTGACATTGTCTTATCCAATTTTGGGTGCAAATTTACGCACAATTCTGCAAATTTGAGCATTTTTCTACCTTTTATTAAGTTAAATATATTATAAAAGGCGATATTTTAGGGAAAGTTAGCAAAAAAAGAGCGCGGTATGACTCTCTCACTCCGCGCTCTTTCCATCAACGTATGTCGGTATGGATGAGTGTTATAACACTCAAAATAGTAGCTAAAGCTACTGCCCCCAACATCATTGTTGTTTGAAAATCTAATAACATAATCCTTTACCTTAATTAAACTAATACGAGTGCAAAGGTAAAAAGAATGGTTAAAATATGCATAAAAATAAGGGCGATTTCCGAAGAAACCGCCCTTTATTTTGATGTAAGTCAAAAACTTGATTAGAGCTTTGGACCAGCAATCTTTGCCCTGCGTAGGGCGAAGTTGCTTTCGGTCTAAGCTTAAAGCTTAGGACCTGCAGCGACCAGAGCCTTACCAGCCTCGTTGCCCTCGTACTTCTTGAAGTTCTTGATGAAGCGGGCAGCCAAATCCTCAGCCTTCTTGTTCCACTCAGCAGCGTCAGCGTAAGTGTCACGAGGATCGAGAATGTTGGTGTCAACACCTTCCAACTGTGTGGGAACCTCGAAGTCGAAGTAAGGAATCTTCTTGGTAGGAGCCTTCAGGATGGCACCACCCAGGATAGCGTCGATGATACCACGAGTGTCGCGGATAGAGATACGCTTGCCAGTACCGTTCCAACCAGTGTTTACGAGGTATGCCTTAGCACCGCTCTTCTCCATCTTCTTAACCAGCTCCTCAGCATACTTTGTTGGGTGCAGCTCCAGGAATGCCTGGCCGAAGCAAGCAGAGAATGTTGGAGTTGGCTCTGTGATACCACGCTCTGTACCAGCCAGCTTAGCTGTGAAACCAGACAGGAAGTAGTACTTGGTCTGCTCTGGAGTCAGGATAGATACTGGAGGCAGTACACCGAATGCATCAGCACTCAGGAAGATAACGTTCTTAGCATCAGGACCAGCGCTCTTGCCGTTTAGCGCTCTTGCCGTTTACCTTCTGGGCAATCTTCTCGATGTGGTCGATAGGATAAGATACGCGGGTGTTCTCAGTTACGCTCTTGTCTGCGAAGTCGATCTTGCCGTTAGCATCAACAGTCACGTTCTCGAGCAGGGCGTCGCGACGGATAGCGTTGTAGATGTCGGGCTCGCTCTCCTTGTCGAGGTTGATAACCTTGGCATAGCAGCCGCCCTCGAGGTTGAACACACCCTCGTCGTCCCATCCGTGCTCGTCGTCACCGATGAGGAGACGCTTAGGATCGGTAGAAAGGGTGGTCTTACCTGTACCAGACAGACCGAAGAAGATAGCTGTGTTCTTACCCTCCATGTCGGTGTTAGCAGAGCAGTGCATTGAAGCGATACCCTGCAGAGGCAGATAGTAGTTCTGCATAGAGAACATACCCTTCTTCGTTGAAGGCAACACAAGTCTCTGAGTTCAGACCCAGCTCCTTGTAGTTCTCAACCTTTGCCTTAGAAGCGTTATAGATGACGAAGTTAGGCTCGAACTTCTCCAGCTCCTCAGCTGTTGGCTGGATAAACATGTTCTTTACGAAGTGAGCCTGCCAAGCAACCTCAACGATGAAACGAACAGCCAGACGTGTAGCCTCGTTAGCACCGCAGAAAGCGTCAACTACATAAAGCTCCTTGTTGCAGAGCTCCTTGATAGCGATTTCCTTAACCTTGGCCCAAACCTCCTCGCTCATGGGGTGGTTATCGTTCTTGTACTCCTCAGTTGTCCACCATACCTTGTCCTGGCTCTGTGCATCCTTAACGATGTACTTATCCTTAGGTGAACGGCCGGTGTAGATACCAGTCATTACGTTAACAGCGTTGAGCTCGGTGTTTACGCCCTTGTCGAAACCCTCGAGTCCAGCCTTTGTCTCCTCTGCGAACAGAGTCTCATACGATGGATTGTGTGCAATTACGGTAGAACCTGTAATGCCATACTGAGTCAAATCTAACTTTGCCATATTACTAATCTTTTATTTTAAGTTGTGAATATTATCCTCTGTTATTTTCTAAATCGCCGGCAAAGATACAAATAAAATAAGAATTAAGAATTATGAATTAAGAATTTTTTGTTCGCCCACAATTCTTTTTAGGTTAAAGAAATTAAAAAACTATGCCGTAATTGTACTTTTGCCACACCGACATATCAATCTATCGTTTATTTTTTTGTACCTTTGCACCCGCTATGGAGTTACAAATTTATGATTTAACACTGTTGATAGTCGGGATTCTTAATCTTGCTATGGCTGTGGGCTTGTTGGCCAACAACCATGCCTATCGTAATTATCCTGTTTATCGTCGTTCACGCTGTTTTACGGCAGTGTTCTTTGCTGTGTTCGGTATAGGAATGTTACTGCATTATCACTTCCAGTGGCGCTTGTCTTATCCGCTATTGGCTACGGCTCTCTCCGTGTCGTATTTCCATATTGCGGGCGTAGCCATCACATGGAGCCACACACCGTTGCTTAATCCTCACTACCTATGCCGTAAGGTCGTGGTTCGCGATGTCGTTTTCTTGGCAGTCGGGCTCCCTGCTTATTGGATTTCAGCTACCAGTTGTCCGCTCTCCACGCTTCATTATACTTTGTTTATCTTTCTTATTCATTGTGTGTGGATGTCGTTTGATTTCTACACCACTTATTTCCGTGTCTCATTATCGCCTTTGGTTTAGGTAGTATTGTGTTTACCTCGTTTTTCCCAGTCGATGCTTGGCCATTCACCGTTTTGCTCATCATTAGTGCGCTGGTGTTTGTCTATATCTATTATTCTATCAGCGAATATGGTCACGTTATCGACTCGGCCACCACTGCTACCAAAGATGCCTTAGAATGAAATGTTACAAGGTGCCTGTAACACCGTTACAATTACTTTGTAACGCTATTACAAAGGCGTTGTAATTAAACAACTATAAAATGACTCATAATGCCATTTTGTTGTCACCAAAAATTTTGTTGTTACCACCCGTATGTGATTGATAATTAATGGTTTACAACGATGGTAACAACAAAACAACAAAATGAACAAAAAAATTTTTGTTTCAAAAAAGTTTGGCTATTTCGCTAAGTTGTTGTATTTTTGCGCCCGAATAACTAAATTACGAAAAGAAATGAAGAAGAGTTTTCTATCAGTACTTTTTGTGCTACTTACCGTTGTATCGGCCTTTGCACAAGGTGTTTCTGCATTAGATCGTTTGAAGGATGACCCTCGCAGGGCTTTTGGTACCGACTATCCGTACAAGCAAACCGGCGAAGTGAAACTGACCAAGGCTCCAAAGGGTTATAAACCTTTCTATATCAGTCATTATGCACGTCATGGTTCGCGCTATTATTGGAGTACCAGTTTGTATAAGGAGCTTGACACCTTGCTCACAGTGGCTCACCAGAAACAGCTGCTAACACCTGCAGGTGAGGAGTTCCGCCTGAAGTTCATGGCGGCAAAGGATGAATTGATGACGGGTGTTGAAGAACTGACCGAAGTGGGTTGGAAACAGCATCAAGGCATAGCTCGCACGATGTATAACAACTTCCCCGAGGTGTTTGAAAAAGGTGGAAACGTATTAGCTATATCATCGCTGGTAGGCCGATGTGTTATCAGTATGGCAGCGTTCTGTCAGGAATTGGTGCAGTGCAACCCCAAACTGGAAATACGAGAACAGTCATCGCGTTTTACACTCGACGGGGTGGTTCCAACAGATAGTCGTAATCCAGTGAAGCATAACTATCCGAAAGACCTGAAACCTCGCTATGAGAAGAATCGCGATATGTTTAAAGGTGAGGATAACCTGCGCAAAAATCTGCTGCAGCGCGTGTTTACAAGTACAGAAGGCCTGCCTGGAGGCAAGCACCATATAGAGAGCAACTTGATAAACTTGTACACATCGCTGCCAAGCATTGAACACGAGGGAATGATGGGTGACATCATCACTGATCAGGAAGTGGCCGACCGTTGGGAAGGTGACAATCTGGGTGTGTACTCATGGGTGTTCGGGCCGCAATATCAGATGATACCCATTTTGCAGGATATACCACTTACTGTATTGATGGGCATTAACGGAGCCGACAAGGATCCGGAGGATCCCAACGAGGTGAAGAACTGTTACCAAAGCTGGGAAACCTGTAAGGCCAGTAACATTCAGCTCATTTTCTATCGCAGCAAGAAGGCATCTGATGATATCCTAGTGAAGTGCTTGATGAACGGCGAAGAGGCAACTCTACCTGTGCCAACAACAAACTATCCATATTATAAGTGGACTGACTTCAAGAAGTTCTACACCGAGCGCTGCAACAAGTAATGCTTAATTGGTGTGCTGCTTCATGCCCTCAAGAAACTTCTGTTGAAGCTGTTGAGCAAGGGCATTGTTAGGATTAAGGCGAAGAGCCTTTTCGTAGTTCTGTAATACGTCCATGTAGTAACGCTGACCGTTCTGAGCGGGATTCTGAACAATGCGTACCATATAGAGAAAACCACGAAGAGTGCATAGGTCGCTTTGATCGGCACCCTTCATTTTTCCCATCTTGTTGATGGTCTCTTCGGCTTGCACCAAAACGTTCTCGGTTTGTGGTGCATGTGGATTCATGACGGCGTAGTTAAGGCTCTGCAAAGCCAGCTGATACTTTGGTCCGACACTATCGGGCTGCATGGCCTCAAGGCGTTGCAGCTTGGCAATGAGTTGAAGCATGTCGTCGGCATTGGCCTGCTGAGCATTGATGTTAACTACTCCTGCGAAAACGAACACTACGATAGCAGCGAACTGCTTAAAAATTTGAGATGTCATAAGCTTTATTATTTTTAAGTGAAACAAAAATCCCAATGTAAAAGAATCTGTCACGCGATGATGTGATGCCGTTTCCAACTGCATCGTAACGGAAGATGTTGGTGCGCCCCAGAATATTGTTCAGTGAGGAATATAGAATGACCTTTGGACTGAGCAGATAGGTGATGTTGGCATCCAGACTGTTATAATATGGGGTAGTGCCATTTGCAAAGCGGCGACTAGTGGCATAGCTGTTGGCAATACCAATAATAAACTTAGCAATAGCGTATTTTGCAGTAAGGCGCAAGTTGTGGCGAGATGCAAAACCAGGGGTGCATGGCTCAGTATAGTCCATATACAACCGTTCAGAGTCGTTGAAGGAATAAGCCAGCGTTGTGGTGAGTCGGCTGCTAATGGCGTGATTCTCAACATATACATCTACACCTTTACTGTTTCCATAGCCATTTGACTGGTAGATGCCGTTGTGCAGCAATGGCAGATGGCTATACCTTTTATAATAAGGCTCTATGCGCAGCAGTGATGATGCAGAGTTGTATTGCATCGAAAGAATGATATGACTGGCTGTGCTCTGACATAGTGATTTGTTGCTTTGGGCCAAGATATCGTCTTCGGCAGTCTGGCTGTATTGACCTGCTACTAATGAGAACTGCCATCGCTTGTTTGGAATATAGCTGAGCGTGGTTCGTGGCATAAGCTGATAATGATGATCCATCATCTCCATTCTGGCCGCTACATTAAGGAAAAGCTTTGGCATAATACGCCATTGGGCATCGATATGGGTTGCTAGGATGTTATAATCAAGGTTGTATCGGTAAGGTGCAAAACGCAATGTGCTGTTTCGAATATAATCTTCAACACCGGCCTGTAGCTTAAGTACACTATTGTATACCTTTCGCAGTTCGGCCTTAAGGTGAACCTCGTTGCGGAAGTTGCGGTAATGGTCGCCTGCGTTAACTGCATCGTCTATATGGTTAAATATGGTGCTGTTGGCGATACCAGCAAAAAGAGTATAGCCTCTCCCTATAGGAGTTTTATATGTGAGGTTAGCATAGACGTTATTCTCTTTAAGGCTTATGTGGCGCTCGTCCTGATGAAGTCCCACGGATGTAAAATCGTAACCTACGTATGATTTCAACACGCCTCGCCCATTATATTCCTTTTTATATTGTGCCTCGCCAGAGAACTTGCGGTATGGGCGGGTGAAGTCTTGGCGCTGGGTGAACAGGCGGTCGTAGAGCCCCATGCTGGTGAGGGCGGCATTGAATGACAGAGCACTATTGGTGAAGACCTTGGTGCCGCCGATGTTCCAGTCGACAAGCGAAGCACTGATACCGAACTTGTCGCTTGTGGCCATATCGGTTGTCTCCATAGGAAGCACAGCAGAGAGTGCCTGACCATATTCACCACTATAGCCGCCAAGTGAGAAGTTGATGCCCTTGAACAGGAATGGAGAGAATCGACCGCGTACGGCAGTGTTCTCGGTATTGGTGGAGTATGGTACAAGTACATGCATGCCGTTTACAAATGTCTGGCACTCTTCACTTTCACCACCTCGAACATATAGTTTCCCGTCTTCGCCCACCTTCTGTGTGCCAGGCAACGACTGCAGAGAGGCCACAATGTCGCCACACGAATTGCCGCTCATAACAACGTCGAGCGCATTCATAGTCTTGAAGTTGTCGCTCTTGCCAAAGCTGTATGTGCTGGCTGTAACAACAACTTCATCGATGGCTGTGGCTCTTTCGTGAAGGCGGATGGTGAGAGGGCGAGAAGGTGAGAGAGTGAGAGGGGAGGTATAGTCATCAAACCCCATATAGGTAATGCGTAAGGATGCTTCGCCTGTCTTTGTGGTTTCAAACGAGAAGCGGCCCAGTGAGTCGGTCAGGCAACCATCTATGGTTCCTACTATAAATACATTTGCACCTGCGAGCGGTTCGTGCCCGTCGGTTACTACACCCGAAACGGTGGTCTGACTCTTAGCACTTAAGGCTACGAGCAGCATGATGATGATATGTGCGAATTGATGTTTCATGCCGCAAAGATAGAAAGGTAAAACAAAACTTCCAAATTTGCGGGACAGACGACTAAAAAGGCTGACAGATAACTAATCCACCAGGCGAATAACTAGAAAAAAGGACGAATGACTAAGCGATAAACGACTTGAGTTTCGGTACGTAAGTACGTGAAACCGGTACTACTGTAGGGCATTTGCCAAGCTTAAGCTGATAGCCGTTAGAGTTACCATGAGCAGAGGTGATGTTGTTAAGGTTTATCACAAACGAGCGATGGCACTGGAAGATATTCTGGAAAGCCTGTAGGTCGTCCAGTACGGCTGCAAGAGTGGTGTGCAACTCGGCTGTTGCTACCTTATCATTATTAATATAGCATACAGAAACATTATTTTTCTGTGCTTCAATATAAAGCAGGTTGTTGATAGGTATCTGCAGGTCGTTCCCCCTTACGTTGTTATCGTGGATGGTGATGATGATGTCGGTTTGCTGATCAGTGGTTTTATCAAGTAGGGTTTCCAATTGGTCGCGCAGGTAGCGGTAATAGTTAAGGCTAATAGAACATATAGTTACAAACACACCGATGATAAGAGTCCAGTATAGGAACATAAGGAACGCATCGAGTGTAATTGGAAACGAAAAAACTACCGAGCAAACCAGGAAGTTGCAAATGCCGATGAAAAGAATCATGCTGAGTATAGACAACGACTCATGCCAAATTCGCCAAGGGGCAATATACTTATGAAGCGGGCGCTCGGCAAAGCCGAATACCAGACAACATCCAAATGTAACCAATCCGAACAAGAGTGATACCAAAAGTTTGTTGCCCTGATACATGCTGAAGCCGAACGGCTGCAGTAAATATAGTATCAGAAACACAATGATACAATACACAATACAGTCTCTAAACCAGTGACTGCTAAAGGGAAACGGGTATTTTCGAGATAATATTGACATTTCGTGTGCAAAAATAGAATAATTTCCCGATATAACCAATTGTTTTTTGAATAAAATTTGTAACTTTGCACCCAAACTATAAATTAATCAATGGAATCGGCAGAAGCGTTATTGGTGCAACAGCTGAAAAAAGGCGATGATGCTGCATACAAGTATTTGTACGACCAGCACTATCAGATATTGTGTCATGTGGCGGCACAATATGTGAAAGACGACTTCCTGGCCGAAACCATTGTTGGTGATGTGATATTTCATCTGTGGGAAGTTCGTGATACCATAGAGATAAATACAAGTGTGCGTAGCTATCTGATGTCATGCGTACGTCATCGCTGTATGGACTATCTGAAGTCACAGTATCATCAACACGAAGTATCAGAGAGCCATGTAGGAATGAGAGATTTCCCTGTTCTGCAATACGTGAAAGATAGTGACTATCCCTTAGGCAGACTATTGGAAAAGGAACTTGAGAATGAGATCATGAATGCCATCAACCGATTGCCGGATGAGTGCCGCAAGGTGTTCAATATGAGCAGGTTTGAGAATAGGAAATACGAGGAGATAGCCCAGGAACTGAAGATTTCTGTAAATACTGTAAAGTATCATATAAAGCATGCTCTTGCATTGTTGCATGAGGATTTGGGAAAGTATCTGGCAATGGTCATGATGATACTTGTAGAGAGTATGACATAAAAAAATACTGAGTTCTGACTACCCTCAGAACTTTTTTTGTCGTCAACCATATAACAACTATAAATAATGACAGATAATAAGGTATATAACGAAGGAGAAATTTGGTTTTCGTCAGTAAGTGAAGAAAGTTTGGCCAAATATGATAAGGACGCTGCATATGCAGCCTTCAAGAAACGTGTGGCCGAGGCTGGTGCCCAGCCTAGAGCCAAGACATTCCGATTGGGATGGATGAAGTATGCGGCAGCAGTCTTACTGATGGTGGTAACGGTTGGTTATTTGTCATATAAAGGAGGTCAGAATGAGATACAATCATCTTTTGGCGATATCGTTATAGCCACTCCACAAGGCTCGCGTACACAATTGTTATTACCCGATGGATCAAAGGTATGGCTCAATGCGGGCTCTAGTATTTCGTACTCACAAGGATTTGGATACATAGATAGACTAGTTAATTTAGTGGGTGAAGGCTACTTTGAGGTAGCCCACAACGAGAAATTGCCTCTAAGCGTTGTGTCGGAAAATGTATGCGTAAAGGTTTTGGGTACTAAATTTGATTTCCGTGATTATCCGACAGATGCAGAGGCAATTGTCTCGTTGACAGAAGGCTGTGTGGCTATGTGTAGCAAAAAGAATCCTGATGCAGACCAACTGCTAAAGCCCGGACAGCGTGCTACGGTTGATAAGGAATCAGGAAGGATACACGTAGAAAACTATGAGGTGGCAAATTCGATGAAATGGACTAACGGGAGGCTATTGTTTGATGGTGAACCTTTGCCTGACATTGTGAAAACACTGGAACGAAGCTATAATGTAAAGATTACTATTGCTGACTGTAGCCTGAGGAAACTGCGTTTCTATGGCGACTTTATCAGACAGGAGCAAACGTTGGTAGAGGTGCTTGACGCTTTGGAATCTACAGGAAAACTTAAATATGAACGAAAGGGAAAGGACGTGATATTACTTAATCCTAATTAATAATAAACAATCAATTATGTCTAACTTAAAACCAGTTTGCCAATGAAGAAGAAGATTCTTGTTTTGTCAATCATGCTAACTGTAGGTGCATGTTGCTGGGCTCAGAGTATTCAGTTGAAGCTTAACAATGTGACGGTAAAGAAAGCAATGACAGAGCTAAAGCAAAAGAGTGGCTATTCGTTTGTGTATGAAACCAGCGATTTAGACACTAACAAAAAAGTAAATGTGGATGCTGAGAATGCTAAAGACGCTATTGCCCAGATCCTGCAGGGACAGAATGTTACCTACGAGATTCAGGGCAAGAACGTGGTTGTTCAGCGCAAGAATGCCAACAACACTAAAGCTAATCAGGGAAAGAAACGCACGGTAAGAGGTATTGTTAAAGACAATAACGGTGAACCTGTTATCGGTGCAACTATCATGGAGAGCGGTACAAAAAACGGAACCGTAACCGACGCCGATGGTAATTTTGTTATTGAGATCGCTTCTGACTCTAAACTTGACATTACATCAATCGGCTACAAATCGCAGACTATTAAACCATCTGCTACAGGTACAACAAAAGTAAGCCTGAGTGAGGATAGCAATCTGCTGGACGATGTGGTAGTGGTAGGTTATGGTACACAGCGCAAAAAGCTGATTACCGGTTCTACTGTACACGTCACTGCCGACGATATTGCTGCCGTGAATGCCGTTGATGCTTTCGGCGCATTGCAGAGTCAGGCTTCGGGTATGAACATCGTGATGAACTCAGGACAGCCTGGTGAGGGATATAAGGTTACCATACGTGGTATGGGTACTGCCGGATCGAATACCCCGCTTTATGTTGTTGACGGAGTTCCTGGTGCAAACATTGATGACCTCTCACCAAACGATATCGAGAGTATCGACGTCCTGAAGGATGCTGCATCCAGCGCTATCTACGGCGCTCGTGCATCTAACGGCGTAATCCTGGTTACCACAAAGAAAGGTAAGGCAGGCGGGCATGTTCAGGTAAGTTTTGATGGCTATATGGGTTGGCAGAATCCAAACACAAACGATGTAACACCACTGAATGCCAAGCAATATATGGAGATTAACGATAAGGCCTATCAGATTCAGGGTGTGGCAACTTACGACTGGCAGAAGCTTATCCCCAAGCAGTATGCTCAGATAATGAACGGTACTTGGAATGGTACCAACTGGTTGGAGGAAACCACCATTCATAATGCCCCTATCCATAATGCATCACTAAGTATTTCTGGCGGTAGCGATATCTCTCGTTTTGCTCTCGGTTTCACCAAGTTCCATCAGACGGGTACAATCGGTGCTCCTGCCGATCCTAAATACGACCGCTATACTGTTCGTCTGAATTCTGATTATTCGCTAATCAAGAAGAAGGGACGTGATATTCTTAAGATAGGTGAGAATGCTACTTTCTCGGCTACTGATAAGCGTGGTGTATCAGTAGGAGGTATATATGGAAACAGCATACGAAATCTCCTGGCAATGAGTCCTCTGCTGCCTGCATATAATGACGAGGGAGAATACTATGAGTATAAAGATATTCAGGCAGATGCGTGGGACTTTAGTGCAGAGATGGCAAACCCATTGGCACAGATGAAGTACGACAACGGTTTCGGATATACAAAGGTATATCGCCTGCAGACAAACTTCTTCCTGGAGTTCTCGCCTATCAAGGACCTTACCTATCGTGCCAGTGCTGGTTGGCTGTATCGCCACAGAGAGGGCCGTAGTTACGTTCCTGTATATGAGTTGAGTTCAAAAAAGTCGAATCCTAATGATGATGTAAGCCAGAACCAGTCATATTCAGTACGTTGGTCGCTGGAAAATACATTAAACTGGGTGAAGGCATTCGATAAGCATCATGTTGATGTCCTGCTTGGACAGTCGGTTGAGAAGTGGGGGTATGGTAATGGAGTAAACGTTACAAACTCAAATTCTCTCTTCCCAGGATCCTTTGAGCATGCATATATCGCTAATGCCAATGTTGTCGATCCTTCGTTGACAAGCATAGGTGGCAGTCCTGAAGCACAGGGCGCTCTGTCGTCCTTCTTCGGTCGAGTAAACTATAACTACGACGAAACCTATCTGCTTTCATTAGTATTGCGTGCCGATGGTTCTTCAAACTTTGCGCGTGGTCATCGTTGGGGTTACTTCCCATCGATATCGGCTGGTTGGGTTATCAGTAACGAGAAGTTCATGGAGAGTACAAAGGCATGGATGGATTTCTTGAAGATTCGTGCCAGCTGGGGACAGAACGGTAACTGTAATATATCTAATTTCCAGTATCTGGCAACAATAGCCCTTGACGATCCATATTATTTCAACAATAAAGATAATCCAGCTTTGGGCGCTTATCCAAACATCTTGCCTAATGAGGACGTAAAATGGGAGACTTCTGAGCAGCTCGACTTCGGTTTCGATGCTCGTTTCCTGAATAACCGTCTGGGTGTAGCTTTCGATTGGTATAAGAAGACCACTAAGGACTGGTTGGTACGTGCTCCAATGTTGCTGTCGTATGGAACCAATGCTCCTTATGTGAACGGAGGTGATATCGAGAATAAGGGATATGAGATTCAGTTGAACTGGAACGATAAGATAGGTAAGGACTTCAGATATAGCGTATCGGCAAACTTCTCGCATAATAAAAATGAGGTTACCCGACTGGCAAACTCTGAGGGCATCATCCATGGCGGTTCAAATGCTATCGCACAGAACACCGCTGAGTTGTATCGTATACAGGTTGGCTATCCTATCGGTTATTTCTGGGGCTATGAGATGGAAGGCATCATCCAAAATGAGAAACAGTTGCAAGAATACCTGGACCGTAACTGTAGTGGCGACAAGGCAAACTCTTTGCAAGGTGAGTCATTGCAGCCTGGCGATGTAATGTTTAAGGATGTGAATGGTAATGGTAAGATTGATAAAGGTGACGATGATAAGACCATGATTGGTGATCCTAATCCTGATTTTACCTTGGGCCTGAACATTAATGTTTCATATAAGGGCTTCGACTTTGCTTTGAACGGTTATGGATCATTCGGACAGCAGGTTGCTAAGAGCTACCGCCAGTTCTCTGACCATCCTGATGATAACTATTGTACTGATGTATACTCTAAGTACTGGACAGGTGAGGGCAGCACTAATCGCTATCCACGTTTCTCTGATGGTAAGACTGCAAATATGTCGGAGATTTCGCGCGTATGGATTGAGGATGCCGACTTCTTCAAGATTTCAAGAATCTCACTTGGTTACGATTTCAAGCGCCTCTATTCTAAACTTCCAGTACAGAAGTGCCGTCTCTATGTAGCGCTCAGCAATTTCTTCACCTTTACAGGTTACTCTGGTATGGATCCTGAGGTGGGCTTTGGCAATGGCGCAAGCTGGGCTTCTGGTATCGACTGTGGTTATTATCCCTCGGCACGTAGCTGGCAGGTGGGTCTAAACATCAACTTTTAATCAATGAACATTATGGAAAAGAAAATCAAATATATCATAGCTTCGCTATTCTGTGTGATGCTCTTTGCGGCCTGTGATGATTTCCTGGACACAGACAACCTCACAATGAAGGATACGTCGAACTTCCCATTGAACGAGACTGATGCCTTTCAGATGGTAAATGGTATCTATGCTGTGATGAATCGTAACCTGGCCGACCCTGAGGAAGATCCGTTCTTTATTTTCGATATTGCCTCAGACGACCGTCTGGGTGGTGGTAGTCAGAGTAATATCGGTGCACAGGGTGTTGACCGACTGATGAATGCCTATGTGGACTGGATGAAACCACTATGGCAGCAGCGTTATGCTGGCATCAACCGTGCTAACAACGCACTTGAGTCTATAGATAATGTAACAAACTGGACTTCTGAAACCACAAAGAAACAGTACCTCTGCGAGATATACTTCCTCCGTGCATGGTACTATTTCAATCTGGCTCAGGTGTTTAATGGTGTGCCTCTGGTATTGAGCACAGTTCCCCAGAATCTTCCAAGATCAACTGCTGATGAGGTGTATGCTCAGATAGCATCTGACTTGAAGAATGCCATAGAGATTGGTCCATCAACCAAGTATCCTGACTTTGGTGAGGGACGTGTATCTAAATGGGCTGCTGAGGGTATGATGGCTCGTGTATGGCTGTTCTATACAGGTTTCTATCAGAAGTCGGAACTGCCATTGGCTGAAGGTGGATCAGTATCTAAATCTCAGGTTGTAGCATGGCTTGAGGATTGTATCCAGAACAGTGGCTTCGGATTGGTATCTGACCAGCGTAATCTCTGGCCATACACAAACCCATATACAGCTAAGGATTATCTGTATGATCAGGAAAACAATCTGAATTGGGAGACTGACGAGAACAAGGAAAGCATGTTTGCCATCAAGATGTCGAACAAGGCAGGATGGAGTGCTGATGATCATCTGCGTCATAACCGTATCGTTGAGTTCTATGGTTTGCGTAAGACCAATGAGAGCGCCTTCCCATTCTCTGTTCAGGGCTACTCAAATGGTCCTGTGTGTGAAAGGCTCTGGACCGATTGGGCTGAGGATCCTGACTATGCAGGCGACTATCGCCTTGTAGGTTCTATCTGCGACCGTGCTGTTGAGATTCCTAACTATCCTGGTGATAAGGCTAAGGAGGTAGAGAATACAAACCTGTTGGCCAAGAAGTATATCGGTTGTGAGGCCTATAATGAGGATCATAGCGGTAGATATCTGAGCTATGCATATTACTATGGTAGTGAGAATAACCGTCAGAGTGGTCTTACACAATCGCTTGTATGGCTCCGCTTTGCCGACGTCCTGCTGATGCATGCAGAGCTATCTGATGGTAAGGTTATCTATAATGGTAAGAATGGAGTTAATGCTGTCCGTCAGCGTGCAGGTTTGGGCGATATTCCTTATAGCCTGGCTAACCTTAAGAAGGAGCGCCGTTATGAGCTTTGCTTTGAGGCACTTCGTTGGAACGATCTGCGTCGTTGGGGTGATGTGGCTGAAAAGGTAAAGAATCAGGTTGGTAATAAGATCCTGAATCAGGGTATTGCAGGTGAGTATGCCTTTACCAACGACTTTATGCAGCGTTACAAGGACACCGGTGGTGGATTCTTCAAAATTCCAGAGGACCAAGTAACACTTTCTGAAGGCGTTCTGGAGCAGAATCCAGGATGGGGAGATGGTACCAACTGGGCAAAGGGTGACCTTCCTTACAAATTCAAATAATACTTAAATCTAAAAAATCGGGGTATGTTATTTGGACATACCCCGTTTTTTTATTATCTTTGCACCCAAACTAAAAACGAATAGTATGATTGAAGTAGTAGATTTTAGCAAAACCAATTCGGTACTCAACCAGTATATGGCTGAGTTGAGAGACAAGAACTATCAGAAGAACCGACTGCTGTTCCGTCATAACATCAAGCGTATAGGCGAGATGATGGCTTATGAACTGTCGAAGACTCTGGAGTACAAAACCAAGACTATCACCACACCTCTGGGAACAATTGATATTCCCCTGCCAAAGGACGATATGGTGGTAGCTACGGTGCTGCGTGCAGGACTGCCCTTCCATGAGGGATTCTTGAATGTGTTCGACAAGGCTGACAACGGTTTTGTGTCAGCTTTCCGTATGTATATCAATAGAGAGCATACCGAGGTGGGTGTACATACAGAGTATATCGCCACTCAGAGCGTGAAGAACAAAACACTGTTGGTGGTAGACCCCATGTTAGCTACCGGAGGAAGTTTGGCTGCTGCAATTGAATCACTATTGGAGTCGGGAAAACCAAAGAAAATTCATTTGTGCTGTGTGATAGCTGCTCCTGAGGGAATCGAAGTGGTGAAAGAGGCATTGCCTGATGGTTCTACTATCTGGTGTGCGGCCATCGACCAGGGTATGAACGAACAGAAGTATATCGTACCAGGATTTGGCGACTGCGGCGATCTGTGCTACGGTGAAAAGCTACAGAGTTTCCGTAAGCACGCTGATAAATAAAAAAAGAATCCCGCTCAAAACCGAGCGGGATTTCTTTTTATATTTTAGATGAGGTGAAGTGTTCCCATCAGGTAAACCAGACCGAAGCCTAATGCCATTGAAATGATACCCATGATGATACCAATCTTCGACATCTCTTTCTGTTTTACATAACCTGTGGCAAATGCCAGCGCATTTGGTGGGGTTGAGATAGGCAGAATCATGGCTGAAGAGGCTGCAATGGCCACACCGATAAGAATGGTTGGTGTGCCTCCGATTGGAGCGAGCTTGTCGCCCATAGCACCGCATACCATAGCCAGAATAGGCATCAGCAGAGCTGCAGTAGCCGAGTTGGAGATGAAGTTACTGAGCAGGTAGCAGATAGCGCCACCAATCAGTAGGATGAGTATTGGTGAGAACTCGCCGAATGGGATGCTCTCTACGGCATTGGCTGCCAAACCTGAAGAGTTAAGACCATAACCCAGTGCGAAACCACCGGCTACCATCCAGATCACACTCCAGTTAATCTGCTCAAGGTCACGCTTATTGATAACGCCAGTAAGAGCGAAAACACAGAATGGAATCATTGCTACAGTATTGGCGTTGATGCCAGTAACCTGGTCAGAAAGCCAAAGGAGTACAGTAACGATGAATGTGATGATTACAACAGTAGACTGGAAGCCCTTTTGCATGCCACCGTCAATCTTCAGTTCAATTGTCTTCTGACTGAAGGGGAAAAACTTGAGCAACAGACGCCAGCTGATAAACAGCAGCAGGATAACCAGTGGGAACATGAACATCATCCACTGTCCGAAACCGAGGCCCATATTCAATCCTTCTGGATCGTTAAGATACTTCAGAGCGATAGAGTTAGGAGGTGTGCCAATAGGTGTACCCATACCGCCGAGGTTGGCTGCTACAGGGATAGACATTGCGAGTGCAATACGGCCTTTACCCTCTGGAGGAAGCTGATGGAATACAGGTGCAAGGAATGTAAGCATCATAGCAGCAGTAGCTGTGTTAGATACGAACATTGAGAACAAGCCTGTGATGAGCAAGAAACCCAGAAGCACCATCTCGCTGCGTGTGCCGAATGGCTTCAACAGAACCTTTGCCAACTGGGCGTCGAGACCGGTTTTGGTGGCGGCAATAGCCAATACGAAACCACCGATGAACAGCATGATGATTGGGTCGGCAAACGAAGCCATCACACCTTTGTGAGAGAGCAACTTGCCTACTACTTCTGGGTCGACCATTGGTTTGATACCGCTGTCGGAGCAGAATAGCAGCATCAATACGATGATAGCAATAGATGTTGCCCACGATGAAACAATCTCGAGGATCCACATCAATGTAGCAAACGCAAAGATAGCAATTACACGCTGCTGTATAACGGTTAAGTTCTGGATGCCGAACCACTCGGATGGCATATTCCAAAGTAATAAAGTAACGAGAGCTACCAAGGCTATCTTGATAGCACGTTTAGTACCATCGGCAGGATGGTATTTACGCTGGTGACGCATCTTGTGATACGCCTCAACGAGGTTAAATCCTTCGTAAATGTGAAACATATTGTTTAAAAGTTGTTATTTATTATTTGGTTTCAAGTTCAAAAATCGAGCGCAAAGGTAATAAGTTTTTGGGAAAAACTTTTGTGTTACTTCAGGTTTTGTTCGGATATTGAGTGTATATTAACACAAAAACATCCCCATAACAATATGCCATGGGGATGATTGATATGTGGAGTTTGCAAACTCGCGGGTTATTTTACCTCCCAGATGTCGTTGGTTTCAAGAAGTTCTTCAAAGTTGTGATACTTCTTCTGGGCTGAAACCTCTGCAAGCTGAGCATGAACGGCATCGTTGTAGGTTGGAGCCTCAACATCGCGGATCACACCGAGTGCGATGGGGAAACCGTCCTCTGGAGTCATCATGGCCAACTTCAGCTGCAGCGTGTTGTCCTCACAGTGAGCATCGTGCACCAGTACATCATCGATGGTATAGCCATCCTTACCGATTTCTACAACCTTTAGGCCAAAGCCCTGCTGTACCAATCCAAACTCGTTGTTCTCGCCGAACACGAGCTTCTCGCCATGCTTTACATAGATGGCGTTCTTCTTACGACCCTCGTTGTTATAAACAACATCGTGGCAGTGGTCGTTGAAGATAACACAGTTCTGCAGAACCTCGGTTACGCTTGCTCCCTTGTGCTCGTAAGCTGCCTTCAGAACCTCAACGGTTCCCTTGGCATCGGTAGCCACGCAACGTGCGAAGAAGTGACCGCGTGCACCAAAGCAGAGCTCGGCTGGACGGAAAGGGTCCTCAACAGTTCCGTAAGGGCTTGACTTAGAAACGAAACCACGGGGTGAGGTAGGAGAGTACTGACCCTTGGTCAAACCGTAGATGCGGTTGTTCAGAAGAATCATGTTCAGGTCGATGTTACGACGATTGGCATGAATGAAGTGGTTACCACCGATGGCCAGTCCGTCGCCATCACCACTAACCTGCCATACAGTCAGGTTGGGGTTGGCAACCTTCGCGCCTGTTGCAATGGCAGCAGCACGACCGTGGATGGTGTTCATGCCGTAGGTAGCCATGTAGTGAGGCAGACGGCTTGAGCAGCCAATACCAGAGATTACTGCTACGTTCTCGGGAGCTACGCCAATTTCGGCCATAGCCTTATGGAGTGAAGCCAGGAAGAAGTGGTCGCCGCAACCAGGGCACCAACGAGGCTGGCCTTTCTTAAAATCTTGTGCTGTATATTCCATAATCTTTTCTCTTTTTTCAACACAGAGGTACAAAGTCACGGAGATTTAACTCTGTATCTCTGTTTCTCTGTGTTTATTTTTTTATTATCTCTTCGAACGCATTTACAAGTTCTTCTACTACGAATGGCTGGCCCTTTACCTGATTGAACTGGTAAGGAACGAAACCATCGACCTTCATGCGGAGGTAAGCAGCGAGCTGACCCATGTTCTGCTCGGCTACAACTACCTTCTTGTACTTCTTCAGTACCTCGGCAGTATTCTTTGGCAGTGGGTTCAGATACTTGAACTGAGCCTGAGCTACCTTGTATCCCTTTGCACGGAGCTCGTCCATTGCAGAGTGCAAATGGCCGTAAGTAGATCCGAAGCCTACGATGAGCAGGTCGGCATCCTGTGCGTCGCCATCAACGTCAAGATCGGGCACCTGAATGTTATCAATTTTCTGCTGGCGCAGACGTGTCATCAAGTCGTGATTCTCAGGGCTTGTTGAGATAGCACCTGTCTCAGAATCCTTCTCAAGTCCACCAAGGATATGAGTGAATCCCTCGCGGCCAGGAACAGCCCAGTAGCGAGTTCCGTTTTCGGCACGCATATATGGAGTCCACTTACCCTTCAGTTCCTCAGGAACATATGGAGGATTAATAGCATCAAGCTTAGCCATCTCAGGCAGCTTGAATGCTCCAGAACCATTAGCAATATAAGCATCGGTGAGCAGGACAACAGGTGTCATATGCTCGAGGGCAATCTTGGCAGCCTGATAAGCAGCATCGAAACAGTCGGCAGGGCTGGTAGCTGCCATGACAGGCATTGGGCTTTCACCATTACGTCCGAAGAGTGCCTGCAGCAGGTCGGTCTGCTCACTCTTGGTTGGCAGACCAGTAGCAGGACCACCACGCTGTACGTCGAGAACTACCAGAGGCAGCTCCATGATAACAGCCAGGTTCATGGCCTCGCTCTTAAGACATACACCTGGACCTGAGGTAGAGGTAACGCCGAGTGCTCCTGCGAATGAAGCACCGAGTGCTGATGCACAGCCGCTGATCTCGTCCTCGCACTGAACGGTGATGACACCGCATGACTTATGCTTAGAAAGCTCGTGCAGAACATCGGTGGCTGGTGTGATAGGATATGAACCCAGGTAGAGGCGCAGGCCAGCCTTCTCGGCAGCTGCAATGAAACCATAGGCGGTAGCCTTGTTACCTGTGATATCCATATAGCGTCCAGGAGTCTTCTCCTTGGTTTCTACGCGATAAACATTGATGGCACTTGAGTGAGTGTTGTGTCCGTAGTCCCAACCAGCCTGGATAACCTTGATGTTAGCCTCGGCAATAGCGGGTTTCTTGGCAAATTTCTCCTTCAGGAAGTTACCTACTAGGTTCAGGTCGCGGTCGAAGAGCCAGCAAACAAGTCCGAGAGCGAACATGTTACGGCACTTCAGCATAGCTTTGTTGTCCATGCCGCTATCGGCCAGGCAGTCCTTAACCATAGTGGTAAGTGGGCACTGGATCACACGGTCTGGGTCGATCCCCATCTCACCGAGGTAATCTTCAGTCTTGAACTGAGCCTTCTCCAGATCCTTAGGACCAAACGAGTCGGTGTCGATGATGATAGTAGCACCAGGTTTGGCATAACGATACTGAGTCTTAAGTGCAGCAGCGTTCATGGCAACCAGAACGTCGCACTTGTCGCCAGGAGTGTAGACTTTACCTGCGCCGATGTGCACCTGGAAACCAGACACACCAGTAAGCGAGCCTTGCGGGGCACGGATATCAGCGGGATAGTCGGGGAACGTAGAAATGCCATTACCAACGGTGGCACTAACCGTAGAGAAGATGTTTCCAGCGAGCTGCATGCCGTCGCCAGAATCACCAGAGAAGCGTACAACCACTTGGTCTAGCTCCTTCACTTCCAATGTTTCTGCCATAATATTTCGTTTAATTACTAACTTTTGGGGTGCAAATTTATTCATTTCTGACGGGAAAACCAAAAGAAAACGCAAAAAAATGCGAATTTAGGCCCGAAAAATTGTCATAAATGCATAAATTAGGTTTTTTGTAGTGACAATATGAAACCTGCCCGACAGCCCTCAAATGGTTTCTCTGCAAGTTCGAGCATGCCACCTTGTTGTATCATCATCCTGCGACTTAGTGACAACCCGATGCCGCTACCGCTACGTTTTGTGGTAAAGAATGGCACAAAAAGCGACTGTCGGTTTTCGGCCGGAATAGGCATACCGTCGTTTCCTACGTATAATGATAATGATTGGTTGTGGGATGTTTCTTCATTATTTATTAAAGTAATCACGATCTTCTGTGCTTCGGCCTCTATGGCGTTTTTTATAAGGTTTATCAACACTTGTCGCAGCATACCTGCATCGGCATTTACATTGATGCCTGAAGGTACGTTGATTTCCCAACTTACTTGTGGATAAGCCCTGCAGATGTCATCCAGCATTTGTCTTAGCAGGATATCCTTCAGTACGGGTTTCTCCAGTTCCGACATCTTTCGATAGTTGGCTACGAAATCACTCAGATGGCGTGATGTGTCGTGAATGGCGCGTATGCCGTCTTCAAGTGGTGTGCCTTTTACGTCGGTGCGGTTTAGCATCGATTGGCTGATGCTGGTGATGGGGGCTGTGGCGTTCATCATCTCATGTGTCAGCACACGGGTTAGCCGTTCCCATGATTCAACCTCGTTTTGGCTTACTTGTTGGCGGATAATGCTACCTAACTGGTTGAGTGTCTCTTGCATAGCACGCTCACCTGGCAGCAGCCCATTTGTAGGCAGGCGGAAAGTGAAGTCTTGATTGCGGATGGCTTCCTGCATCAAGTGGGCACGTAGTCGTAGTTTCCGCTGGTGATGGAAATACGCAACACCTACTACCAAACACCCTACACCTATTATAATATATAGAGTAATCATAGCTCTCAGTTCTCAACTAATTCAGTCGTTTCATCTTGTTGTACAGAGTCTGGCGTGTGATGCCGAGTAACTCAGCTGCTTGAGTAAGATTTCCGTGACAATGGTCGATGGTACGGCGGATGTGATCCTTCTCAATCTCATCGAGACTAACTATCTCGTTCTTCATGTCGAGCACATCTTTCAGTTTGTGTACCAGTTCGTCGTTGTCCCAAGGTTTGGTTATAAAGTCGGCTGCTCCGCTCTTCAATCCCTTTACCGCCAGGTTCACATCAGCGTATGCTGTCAGCAGTACTATTGGCGTTTCAGGATGCTGCTTGCGTATGGTGCGAAGCCAAAACAGTCCCTCCTGTCCGTTGTTTACACCAAGCGTGAAATTCATGTCCAACAGAATGATATCGATGTTCTGCTGAGCCATCAGCTTCAATATTTCATCTGGTTTACTTGTTGTAAGTACTTGGTCGAAAGTCTCGTCAAGCAGATAGTGCATCGCCGTCAGTATCGAGGCGTTGTCATCAGCGATTAATATAGTTCCGTATTTGTTCATGGGTGCAAAGTTACTACTTTCTGTCTAAAAATCATACATCTGAGTGTATAAATTTTAGACGTTCTGTTTTGGGGAGGATAAAACACCATTTACGATTGTAATAAAACATCTATCTTTGCAGTACAAAATACAAATGATTATGATAAGAACGATTCTCTGTTTCTCTGTATCTCTGTGTTTTCTGTCTGCACAGGCGCAGATGTTGAACATGCGGCAATGTATGCAGTATGCCGTGGAACATAACCACGATGTGAAGCGGGCCGAGTTGGAACTCGACAACTATAAGGCTCAGAAGATTAGCGCTATTGGCAACTTTCTGCCTTCGATGGATGCAGGCATTGGTGCCCAGTACAATTTCGGACGTGCCATTGATCCTGAGACGAATACCTATACTGATGTCAGTACCTTTTATAATGGTTATCAGCTGTCGGCCTCGTTGCCAGTATTCGATGGGTTCAGTCGCCTGAATGCACTTAAAGCAGCTAAGGCTGGCGTGCTGATGGGGCGAGCCGGTTTGCGCCAGCGTCAGGATCAGACTGCGCTTGATGTGTTGCAAGCCTATGTCAATGTGGCTTATTACGATGGGCTGGTTAAGATGGCAGAGGAAAAGGTGGAGGAAACAATACTTCTGCTAAAGCAGACTCAGGTGCTTGAGGAGGTAGGGCGTAAGAGTGTAGCCGATGTGGCTCAGGTGGAATCGCAGAAGGCTGAAGCCGACTACGAGCTGATTCGCCAGCAGAACCTCTTTACCTCGGCCTTACTGGAACTGAAGAAGACCATGAGCTATCCCATAAACGATAGCCTTAGCCTTGAATTTGTTCCCAACGTGGGAACATTTCATTCCCAACGAGGGAATATTTTATTCCCAACGTGGGAACAAATTCTGGATAACGAACACCATCCAGAGTTGCTCCGTGCCCGCTATCAGATGCAGGCTTCGAAGCACGAGTGGCATCAGGCCCGTGCCTCTCTCTTACCTGCTCTCTCTTTGAGCGCGGGCCTGAGTACCACTTATTTTAAGACGCTGAACTCTGAGACAACAACCTCGTTCAGCAGTCAGTTTAAGAATAATATGGGTGAGTATATAGGCGCCACACTCAGCATTCCACTCTTTAACCGTCTGCAGTCAATTACCAATGTCCGCAGGGCGAAAAACAACTATAAGATGGCATGCGAGGCTTATGAGCAGAAACATCTGGAGCTGGAAAAACTGAGTCGTGAGGCCTGGAACGACTGGCAGGGCTATCTGAAGCAGACGGTTCAGATGGAGAAAAAGGTTGAGGCCGATTCGCTGGCTTATCAGCTCACACGGCGCCAGTATGAGGAAGGGCTGTCTACAGCCATCGACCTGCATACCACGTCATCGCAGTTACTCAACTCAAAGGCCATCCTGCTGCAATGTCAGCTGATGACGATGGTGAAACACGAATTAGTAAGATATTATAATGGCGAAACAATATGGACAGAGTAATTGAAAAGACAAGGACACAACAGCTTAAGAAGTATTGGCTGCATTTGGTTTCTGGGTGTTTGGTGTTGGGTGTTGGTAGTTGGCTGGTGTTTGGCCATCATGCCTCGACACTCAAGGTGAATCGCGACGAGCTGACCATCAGCGACGTGCAACGGGCTGAGTTTAAGGACTATGTGCGTACCAACGGACAGGTGATGCCCATCCAAATCGTTCAGATATCGCCCGAAGAAGGCGGCATCGTGCTGGAAAAGGTGGTAGAAGAGGGTACACACGTAAAGAAAGGCGATGTCATCGTAAGATTGTCGAACTCGAACCTCGACTTGCAGATTCTGAATGCTGAGGCAGAGCTGGCTGAGAAGCAGAACCTGCTGCGCAACACTCAGGTGGCTATGCAACAGGACCGACTGAACAACCAGACTGAGCAGGCTCAACTGGATATGGACACCCAGCGCAAGCAGCGTACCTACGAGCAGAACAAGCGCCTTTATGGCGAAAAGCTCATCAGCAAGGAGGACTATATCAAATCGCAAGAGGACTATCAGCTCTCTGCCAAGAAACGCTCGCTCATCTCCAAGCGCCTGAAGCAGGACTCGCTCTATCGCACCACACAGATGGACCAGATGGAAGATAATCTGCAGAATATGCGAAGGAATGTGGTGCTGGTGCGCCAGCGCAAAGATAAACTTGAGGTGCGTTCTGCTATTGATGGTGAACTGGGCTTGCTCGATGTTGAGTTAGGACAGAGCATCCAGCCAGGTCAGAAGATCGGTCAGCTGAATGATCTCAGCGACTATAAGGTGCAGGCACAGATCGACGAGCACTATATCGACCGTGTGCGCCAAGGGCTTACAGCTACCTTCACCCGTGGCGACAAGAAATATCAGTTGCAGGTGCGCAAGGTTTATCCTGAGGTGCGTGATGGCAAGTTCCGCTGCGACTTCATCTTCAAAGGCGAGCGTCCTGATAACATCCGCTCAGGTCAAACCTATTATATCGACCTTGAGTTGGGGCAGCCTGAGCAGGCCGTCATCATCCCTCGTGGCACCTTCTTCCAGACCACAGGTGGCCAATGGATATTTGTACTCGACAAGGGTGGGCAGAAAGCCTATCGCCGCAACATCCGCGTGGGGCGTCAGAATCCTCAGCACTACGAGATTCTCGAAGGTCTGGAACCAGGCGAGCGTGTCGTGACCAGTGGCTACGAGGCATTTAAGGATAATGAAGTATTGGTAATAAAGTAAAAAAATAATGTTGAAATGGCTCGAATACAGGAAGATTGTGTATTTTTGCAGACGGAATCATAAATAGACGATGATGAAGGAAAGAATAGTGGCCGAGGATATGGCTTGCGCGCTGACGAAAGCATTGGACCAGCAGCAGAGCGATGTCATCAGTACCGACACCATCCGTGTGTTTAACAGCTATCTCAAGTTGGACGAGCTTCGTGGTAATGCCGTGCTGGCTGTGACCACCCGACAAAACGGCTTGCGCTGCGAACCTAAGTGCTCTGTCGCTACCATTTTCGCAATGTCCGACCAGCGACCAGCCTCAGTCTTGTGGACGATGGCGTTGTTGTGGGCGTTCTTCTGTTTTTGGCATTATCGCAAACAGGTAAATCTTGTGGCGTTTGGCGGTCTGGCCTATGCTGAAGCCGAAGGCCGTTTCTACGATACGAATGGCCAGCAGGTAAGGCTCACTCCTATGCAGCAGCAATTGATGGAGATGTTCTTCCGTAGCGAGTCGCATCAGCTCTCGAAAACAGAGATATGCGATGCCCTTTGGCCTAAGAAGGATGATGCTAACGATACGCTCTATACCCTGATTCGACGCTTAAAACCCATCATTGAGGCGCATTCCAATCTGATGATAGAGTCAGATAGAGGTCGTGCTTACGAGTTGAAAGTCAAATAGTTAGCCGTCTGTCAGCTAATTGTCAGACAAATGTCAGGCAAATCATTCGTCAGAGCCAGAATCTCTTCATACCTTTGCATTAAAAAAGCAGGTATGAAGAGATTCTTGTTTCTATCTATGTTGGTTTTCATCATTATCATGGTGTGGATGTCGGTTTATGAAAAGGAAGACCACTTGCCGTTATTGCAAAAGTTAGAACGTGCGATGAGGTTGACCAGGATGAAGGTGTACCATGATGACGATTACGACTATACGGTGCGCTATCCATCGTTTTTTGAACAGGCGCCCGACTCCTTAATGGATAAAGGTTGCTGCCGCTTCAGTTTCTGGCATGATAGTATTGAGATTGTGCAGACGGTGTTTGTGGAGCAGAACCCTGAAGGTCTTACCATCGAGCAAGCCATGCACAAATATACCTTAGCTCTCCATGCCACATCTCAACAAAAAGGTCATGGCGGTTTCATTCTCTCAGGTCATATTCTCGATGATGAAGGTAGATTAACAGCCCGTTGCTTCTATGTCAAGTTTGTGAAACATCGTAAACTTTGGTTCGTGCAGTCGCTCACCTATCCCGAAGCCTGCAAACCCTCCCTAAAGCGTTTAATGGCAGAAATAGACAATTGGAAAGTATGGTGAAAGAGTTAAGTAATGTTAAGATAAGTTTGACTTTGGTTTGTTTCTGTGTCTAATAAGTGTACAGCAGATTTGAAGCATGGACAGAATAGCATTTGAACACCAAGCCCGCACGTGGCGACAGAAGGCGCTGAGCGTTAGTATCAGCTGCGGAGCGGGCCAAGACGAAGCAGAAGACATCGCCCAGGATGTGATGCTCCGCCTGTGGCAGATGCACGACGAACTGGAACAGTATCGTTCGATAGAGGCTATCGTCGCCCTCATGGCTCGGCACATGCTGCGAAACCATCAGCGACGAAAACCTATGGAAGCGCTGGACGAGACCGTCACCGTCAGTCTGAACACCAATCCGTATGATGAGTTGGAGATGAGAGAAGACGAAGCATGGTTGCAGACAAGAGTCCAGCAGTTGCCCACCACCCAGCGCACCTTATTATATATGCGACAAGTGGAACGGCGCAGTCACGACGAGATCGCTCAATTGTTAGGTATCGAAACTACATCGGTAAGTACCTTGCTGGCAAGGGCCCGACGAACATTATTAGAAGAAATAAAACAGCGAAACAAACAATGATACAATACACGAAAGAGGTTATCGAGAAGTTGCTCCAGAAGTATATGGACGGCACTTCAACACTCGACGAGGAGGCCATCCTTGCCCAATACTTTCAGGGCGAGAACATCCCTGAGGAGTGGCTCTGCTATCAGCAGATGTTCCAGGAGATCGAGGCCATGAAGCCCCAGCCAAAGGCTCGTCGCCGTTGGGCAGTGTGGGGCATAGCAGCTGCAGCCGTTGTGGCAGGTGTGATGTACCTCGCTGTTCCACCACAAAATGTTCAGCAGGAGCTTAATCAGCCACTCACAGCTCAGGCCGACACCATAGCGCGCATCGATACTGTTGCTGCCCAGCCTGTAGTGCCAGCTGTAGTGCCTGCCGAAGCTCCACAGCAGCCTGTAAAAGCCAAGAAACGCAGTCTGCGCAAGGCCGAGCCCACTATCCACGACTACGACAAGGCCTACGCCCTGATGGCTCAGACTGAGCAGGCCAAGGCACAGACTGTACAAGCCAAGCTCCAGGCAGAGCAAGCCCAGGCTAAGCTGGAGCTCATTAACGCCCAGATGGCAGCCTACGGCTATGTTCCTGTATTGCAAGAAGATGGTACCATAGTATATATTAACGAACAAGAAAAATTAATTGCATATGAAGAGTAGAAACTTAATCCTCGCAGCCATGTTGTTGGCCATGCCTTCAACCATTATGGCACAGCAGAACATCAAGAAAGCATTCGATGCCCTGCTCAACGAAAAAATCACTGAGAACAAGACTCAGCACGTGCTTGAAGAAGACTCTGAGACAGGTCGTTTGAAGGCTATGTGCGATGTTTACGACTTCACCATCAGCACCAGCTCTGCTCTCGAGCGCCTTAAAGAGGCACGTAAGGCCTTCGATAAGGATCTAAAGGATGCTTATTCTGTAAACACGGCACTCCGCGATAAAGATGGCGATGATGTTGAGAAAGGAAGCTTCGCAAGCCTTTTCGAGTCCATCGGCTTTGCTCCTGTCACACTCTATGTTGGCGATGGCTCGTATTCATCAGTGGCTATTGGCTCAATGAAGGGCTCTGAATACATCTATGCCTGCTTTGCCGATAAGACCGATCCAGATCGTCGCTATCGCTACGCCTACGCTATGGAGTGGGTTGAGAAAGGTAAGAAGACCAAGGTTCGCCTGGCTATCACTTATGCTCTGCGCCCAGAAGCCCGCAACAACAAGAAGATATCTAAAACCCGCGTTATCGTAAATGGTACTGAGTTGCCAAATACCGATGCCGATGGCAATAGCTCAGGCTTGAAGACATCTGAGTCATGGCTCAGCGAGTTTAATGCCTACAAGCGTCTGTTCCTTAAGAACCCTGACGGTTCTACTGCCACTCATTACGCCACCTCTATCTACAGCCTCTGCAAGAAATCAGCCATGCTAGATAGTGATGAGAAGAAGATAGTCATCAGCGAACTCACCAAACTCAAGGATAAATCCACCGATGAACTCATCCAGAACGTCTTTGAGATGAGTATCAAGAAGCTAAAGTAACGCGCTGGATTTCAGCTTGTTAGCAAATGTCAGGCAAATGTCAGTAAAATAATTCTCTCTCTTTAAAAATCTCTTCATACCTTTGTAGTCAAAAACAACTGGTATGAAGAGAAACTTAAATAACTTTATTTTATTTTCTATTATGAAGAGTGTAAACGTGATTTTTACATTCCTGCTGTTTCTGTGCCCTATGGCAGCGAGTGCCCAGCAGGATTCAACCTCAGTTAGTAATGATTCCATCACATGGAACAAGGAGTTAGACGGTGTAGTAGTTAAGGCCCAGCGCCAACTCATAAAGCAGGATATCGACCGCATTGCCTACGATGTTCAGGCCGATGAGGAGTCGAAGACCCAAACAGTGATGGACATGCTTCGCAAGGTGCCCATGGTAACAGTCGATGGGCAGGATAACATTCAGGTAAAAGGCAATAGTAATTTTAAGGTATATAAAAATGGGCATCTCGATCCCAGTCTTACCAAAAATGCCAAAGAAGTATTCAAGGCGATGCCTGGTTCTGCTGTAAAGCGCATCGAGGTGATTACTGATCCTGGTGCTCGCGAAGACGCAGAGGGCGTAGATGCCATTCTCAATATCGTTACACTTGCAAATACCAGGATGCAAGGAGTTACTGGCGTTCTTTCAAGCTCTATCAATACGCTTGGCCATTCCAATTTCTATTCGTCGCTCACAAGTCAGTTGGGCAAACTGATGCTCTCTGTCGATTACGGTTATAATGGCATGACCAGACACGATAGCTATAATCGTGTTGAGAATTCCCGTACTTATCTCGATACAGGTAACACCATGCTTTCAGGCTCTGAGGGCTCTAATCCTGGAGATATCCATTATGCCGATATCGATGCCAGCTACGATATCGACTCGCTCAATCTGCTCTCAGCCTCGTTTGGCGGCTATTTCTATAAGCTAAATGTGCAGGGCGATGGCTACAACAATATGTATAATCCTGCTGGTAAGCAGTTATACAGCTATGACAACAGCTACTGGATGCCAGGCTACAACCACCACTCTTGGAATGGCCGATTCGACTATCAGCACAAAACCCACCTCGATGGTGAGCGACTCACGCTGTCGTATATGCTTGCCCTCACTCGTCAGCATACCGATCAGGAGAGCGCCTACACCGAGTTGCAGAACGTTTCGTTTCCCTACACAGGCTGGCTGATGAGCGAACGCGAACGATTCACTGAGCATACCTTTCAGATAGACTGGTTGCGCCCATTGGGCCGCGGACATCAGCTTGAGGTTGGCGCCAAATACATCGATCGTAATAACAACAGCCATAGCGCCCAAACCTTCTTTGGCATCGACGCCGATACCTCTGATGATTTCCAGCATACCACACGTGTGTTTGCAGGCTATGCCGACTATATCTTCCGTGCCGCAAAATTCTCAGCCCGAGCAGGTTTGCGCTTTGAGTACAGCTACATGCGTGGTAGCTATCCCGATGGCAAAAATACTGCGTTCGATAAGCACTTGGGCGACTGGGTGCCACAGGCCACACTGAAATATCAGCTCACTGATGCACAATCTTTGAAACTTAACTACACCACCAGCATCAATCGCCCAGGCATTTCCTATCTTAACCCTGCAGTAATTGTATCGCCCTCATCCGTCAGTCAGGGTAATCCGCAACTCTCCAGTTCTCACACTCAGCGCATCAGTCTGGTTTATACCTATATGATGCCTAACCTTACACTGCAACTGGCCCCAGGCTATAACGCCTACAACAGCGGTATCGGCTCAATCGTTACGGCAAAGAATGATGTGCGATACTATTCTTACGATAACATCCTGCGCTATTGGCGCTTCTCTGTAGAGCAATATTTGCAGTGGAAGCCCTTCGATGCCACAACACTTGTATTCAACAATAACGTGCGTTACGAGCATTACGAACATCCCAGTCTGTGCTATAGCAATCATGGTTGGAGCGATAACTACAGTATCAGTCTGCAGCAGCGCCTGCCACTCAAGCTGCGTCTCAGTGTCAGTGCCTACGGCAAGTTGGGCCATAGCCCATCGAGCGTCTACAACATTCAGCATGATTATTTCGATTATTACGCCTCGCTGCAGCGTTCGTTTCTCAAAGGCGATCGTCTAACCATTCGTTTCACAGCCAATGCACCATTCAATAAATATTGGACTATGGAAGCTGAGACAGTTAATGGCGACTTTAGGGGCTACGAGCGTTCGTGGAATCGCAACCGTTCGTTCGCCATCTCTGCCTCTTGGCGCTTTGGCTCTCTTAAATCAAGGGTCAAGAAGACCGATTACACCATCGACAACAGCGATGTCGTAGGTGGCATCTCGAAAGGAAAATAACACCAAGATACCATTGGTGTAAAAGAATCATACGCCGGGGTGTCTAATTATTAGACAATCAGCTTCCGCCAGGGTAAAAAACCTTGGCGGATTCGTTTTTATGGCGTAATTTTGCATCAGAAATCATAAATTAATTACGATATGAAGAGTTATTTCAGATTCCTTTCGCGCAACAAGCTATATACCTTAATAAATATAGCAGGTCTGGTAGTGTCGCTGATGTTCATCATCCTGATGGGTGACTATACCTGGCGCCAGTTTACGATCGACTCGTGGCACAAGCATGCCGACCAGATTGTTCTGATAGGCAGTCAGGATAATTTCTTTATGTGGCCACAGGCTGCCACCGATATCAAGGCGATGTGCCCTGAGGTGGAGCAGACGTGCTGTGTGATGAGCCAGAGTGGAAAGATAAAATATGGCGAGAGAGTGGTGGAAGATGGCGATGACCAGAGCACCATCTTGTTGGCCGATTCTACTTTCTTCGGTTTCTTCGACTATGAACTCACGCAGGGCAACAGGCGTACCGCGCTTGATAAGCCTGATAAATGTGTTATCACGGAGCGACTGGCCAAGCGCTTGTTTGGCGATAAAAACCCTATGGGTGAGTCGATTCAGATTACTGGCGAGCGTCATGTGCGTATTGGTAATCAAGACCCTTACGATAGTACGCTGGTATATACTGTTAGTGCGATAGCAAAGGATTTCGACCATACGGTATTGCCCAACGAGACGCAGATTATCGTGAGTCGATAGCAAAAAGGCTGTTATCGCCGATTATTTGGACAAGAATTACTATGGTAAGTGGGAGGCTAAGAACCTAAACTTTACGCCACTCAAAGACGTAATGTTTTCGCCGCAGAATAGTGGAACGGGCATGCAGAAAGGCGATAAGTCGCGACTCCACATCCTGCTGGCTGCCGTGCTGGCCATTCTGTTTTTTGCCATCAGCAACTATATCAACCTGACGGTTGCCAACACAGGCTTCCGTGCCAAGGAGATGGCCACCCGTAAACTCTTTGGTAGCAGTCAGAACGATATCTCGCTGAAGCTGATAGCCGAATCCACCTTGATGGTTGCCATTTCGTTTGTCATCGGCCTGGCTTTGGCCTTTGCCTTCCAGGACGATGCCGTAGAATTGTTTAAGGGCAAGATAGATCTCTATGGCGACATCAGTCTGGGTGGCAGCTCTCGCACTTCCAACCTATCGACATCGTAAAGGGCAGTTTTCGATATCGTTCCAAGATGGTGCTGGGTAA
This sequence comes from uncultured Prevotella sp., assembly GCA_900315765.1. Classification (GTDB taxonomy): domain Bacteria; phylum Bacteroidota; class Bacteroidia; order Bacteroidales; family Bacteroidaceae; genus Prevotella. Next base: position 37,071 of record ONAK01000045.1, read on the forward strand.
GATCTTTATCATTCTGCAGAATGTGGTCACTGTGGTGATGCTGACGTCGGCCCTCGTTATCTGGCTGCAACTGAATCATCTGATCCATGCACCGTTGGGCTACAATACAGAGCATCTGTTTGTGATCAACGCTCCCGATGGCAAACATCAGACCGTGAGAAATCTATTGGAGAAGATGCCCTTTGTGGAGAAAATCGGTATGTTCGAGAAAACCTCTTTGGCGACAGGTAGCTGCAGTATGCAAAGTGTTACGCGTAACGATAAATTGGTGATTCTCTACTTATTAGACCTTGACAAAACGGCCTACAACCTTTATGGGTTTAAGAAAAAGAAAGACTATGGACAGACTAGCGACGGCTATTATCTGACGGAAGAGACCATGCGCCAGATGGAATATACCGACACCACCACACAAACTGTTTGGAATAAACCTATCGCTGGTGTGCTTAACGATATCCATCGTATCAATGTGTTGCAAGGTGTGGAGCCTTTTGTCATCCAACTCAAGGATTCGTTCAATTATCCTTCGTACTTGGTGAAGACCAATGGCGACAAGCAGGCCAAGGCGGCTTTCACAGCCATGCTGAAGGAACAAGGTGTGCCCGAGGCCGATATGGAATGGTATGTGCAGTCGCTGGAAGAGAGTATCGCTGAGACCTTCGAAGAGCAGCGCAACACGCTGAAGATCATCTCGCTCTTCACCATCATCGCCTTCGTCATCTCCATCATGGGCTATATCGGTATGTCGCTCTTCTTCATCCGTCAGCGCCAGAAGGAGATTGCCATCCGCAAGGTGATGGGCTCAACATCGCGCGAGGTGCTGTTGCTGATGCTTCGCACGTTCTCCATCCCTATGCTGATATCGTTTGTCATCGCTATGCCGCTGGCGTGGTACATCATGCGCGACTGGCTCGCGAACTTCAGTTATCGCATCGCGCTCAGCCCCTGGATCTTCGCTGCAGCTGGGTTCACCTGCTTCATCATTTCCATGCTCACCGTCATCTTCCAGAGCTGGCGCGCTGCTTCTGAGAATCCGATTAATAATATTAAGACAGAATAAAATGGCAAATATGAATGTATTAAAATCTCTCAATCAGCGTGGACAGCACAACTGGATCAAGATTCTCTGTCTGGCTGTTGGTCTGGCTACGGGTATCGTATTAATTGGTAAGGCTGGTTTCGAACAGTCGTGGGACAGTTTCTTCCCAACGAGCGACCGTACCTACGTGGTCTATGAAGAAGTGATTCGCGATGGCGAATATCAGCACTACTCACAAACGGCTGGTGCTATAGCGCCTGGCTTGAAACGCTACTGCCCGCAAGTTGAGGCGGCCACTCGCTATACACCAATAGCCTGGGATATGCCGATTGTGACTGATGATGACAAGCGCGTGCGTACCAATTTTGCCCTGGTGGATAGTTGTTTCTTCGACGTGTTCCCCTTCCGTGTGCTGGCTGGCAATGCGAAGAAAACGCTCAGTCAGGTGGACTGGTGTATGATTCCCCTCTCGCTGGCCGAGAAATTGGCTGGGAGTTCCAATCCTCTCGCCATCGTAGGTCAGAAGGTTTACTATAACAAGCGCGGCAGTTGGGCCATCACCATTGGTGGTGTGTATGAGGATGTGCCTCTCAATTCTCGTCTGCACGGCATGGAGGTGATGGTGTCGATGCCCAGCATTACAAATATTATGTGGGACGGTCGCGAGAACTGGGTGGGCAATGATCGCTATTTTGGCTATGTGCGCCTGGCTGAGGGTGTAAGCCCCGACGACCTGAAACCCCAGATTAAGAAGATGCAGCAAGAAAACCTGCCTCAGGAAGAACTGAAAAAGGCTGGCGTGGATCTCGGCTTCTCTATTGGTTCCTTGAGCGACCATCATACGAATGATGATGCCACGCGCCGCATGACGTGGATTATCTCCATCCTGGCTACTGTGCTCATTGGCTGTGCCGTGATGAACTACCTGCTGCTGGTGATTGGCGGTGTCAGCCGTCGGGCGCGCGAGATGGCTGTGCATAAGTGCTATGGTGCTGAGGCGCGTCATATCTATCTGAAGGTGCTGGTGGAGAGTCTTGCCCACCTGCTACTATCATTGATGCTCGCAGCCCTGCTGCTGATTGTATTTAAAGATACCATCGAGGAGTTGGTTGGTGCACCGCTCACGGTATTATTGCAGTTGGGTAGTAATGTGCTCCTTATCTCACTCACTTGTCTGGTGGTACTGGTGGTTACGGGTTTGGTGCCTGGATGGATTTACACCCATATCCCTGTGACGGCTGCCTTCAAGAACTACAGCCACACGCATCGCTTGTGGAAACTCCTGCTGCTGGGCTTGCAGTTTGCTTCTGCCACCTTCCTCATCGTGCTGCTGATGGTGGTAGGCCGACAGTACCAGTTGATGGTGAACGATAATACTGGCTACGATTATACCAATCTGGGCATGGTAGATATAGATGGTGTCTCGAAAGAGCAGCGCCAGCTGGCTTATGATGAGTTGAGCAAGCTGTCATCGGTTGAGGGTATCACGATGTCATGTGCTGATTTGACCAAATATCAGAGTGGTGACAATATCTTCCTGCCAGGCGACGACCGTGAGTATATGAATATCTCTGACTGGTTCTACGTGGGCGATAACTTCTTCGATGTGATGCGCATTCCAGTGATTGCCGGTCGCACCTTTACCGAGCAGACCGACACGCTGCGCGAGGTGATGGTGAGTCGTCAGTTCGAGGAGAAAATGAAGCAGTTGGCAGGCTGGGATCAGGCTTTGGGTAAACAGATTATCTGCACCTCGTTCGATGGTCCTCACACCATCGTGGGTGTGTTTGAGGATGTCCGTGTGGGTAGTATCTTCGATCAAGACATGCGTCCTTGTGTGTGCTTCTATAGTCGTCATCCTGAGCAGATGCACCATTTCAATATCCGCTTCCGTTCGATGGATGGACTGGAGGCTGCCAACAAGAAGCTCAAGGAGATAGTGACTGATAATCCCGACATAGAAATCGTTCCCTATAACCAGATGATTACCGACCTCTATACCGATGCCCATCGCTTCCGCAGTACGGTGATGATTGGTGGCTTGGTAGCACTCATTATCGCCCTGATAGGACTGATTGGCTATCTGGCAGGTGAGATGGCTCGCCGACAGAAGGAGATAGCCATCCGCAAGGTGAACGGCGCCCATATCATCGATGTGCTGCAGCTGTTTATTACCGACATTCTGCGCCTGGCGCTGCCAGCCGTAGTTCTCGGTGCCGTCGGTGGCTGGTATGTATCGCGCCTGTGGCTGGAGCAGTTCAGCGAAAAGGCTGCCTTGTCGCCAGTGCTCTTCGGTCTTTGTGCCCTGGCAGTAGTGCTGGTTATCCTCTCGGTGGTTTGCATTGGCTGCTATCGTGTGGCCAGCAGCAATCCTGTTGATTATCTCAAAAACGAATAGTAAATTTAAAACAATAAAGTATTATGATTAAGCTTGAAAACATTCAGAAGGTGTTCCGTACCGAAGAGGTGGAGACCGTTGCATTGGGCGGTGTATCGCTCGAAGTGAAGAAAGGTGAGTTCGTGGCCATCATGGGGCCTTCGGGCTGTGGTAAGTCAACCTTGCTCAATATTCTGGGATTGCTGGATAATCCCACCAGCGGGCAGTATCTGCTGGATGGTCAGGATGTGGGCTCGCTCAAGGAGAGTCAGCGTACCAAGGTTCGCAAGGGCCAGATTGGTTTTGTGTTCCAGAGTTTTAACCTGATTGATGAATTGAATGTGGAAGAGAATGTTGAGTTGCCATTAACCTATCTAGGCGTACCAAAGAAGGAGCGCAAGGCGAGGGTGGAAGAGGTGCTGCGCCGTATGGCCATCAGCCACCGCGCACACCACTTCCCCCAACAGCTCTCGGGCGGCCAGCAACAGCGTGTGGCGATAGCCCGCGCGGTGGTGATGAATCCCAAACTGATCCTTGCCGATGAGCCTACGGGTAACCTTGACTCCAAGAATGGTCTGGAGGTAATGCAACTGCTCAGCCAGCTGAACCAAGAGGGTACCACCGTGGTGATGGTGACCCACTCGGAGCGTGATGCCGGTTATGCTCAGCGCACCATCAATCTGTTCGACGGTCAGGTAGTGCCTGAAGTAAGTCTTTAAGATGTTAATAAAAAAGTAAAGGTGGTCAACTGTCCGACCACCTTTGCTTTTACCAGTCGGGATGAGGCGACTCGAACGCCCGACCCCTACGTCCCGAACGTAGTGCGCTACCAACTGCGCTACATCCCGATTTTGCGGGTGCAAAGTTACTGCTTATTTTTCTAATTCGTGCAGAATTATGATATTTTTTTTATTTTTTATGCTGACGATAGTATTTGCGGAATTGCTCGAATTCATCACACTTGCTAACAAACGTGGGCTCTTCGTGAGCATCGTCTACAATATCGAATAAACCTTGGAATGCACGGAACTGTGGCGACTGGCGATAATACATTGTTACGTAGTCGGCCGTCTTCTCATCCCATAATTTGTCAAACCACAGCTTGGTGCCTGATGTTGTGGTGTAAAGCTCTCGATATCCCATGCCGAAGAGGGCTTTTATCTTCAAGTCGGTATCGCTGGTAGCTGCAGCTTTCTGTAGTAGTTCTGCAGCCTTTTCGCCAAAGTTAACCTCGTTTACGCGTATAGTATCGTAGGCACTCTTAGCATTGTGGAGCAACCACCAGCAGTCGCCCTTAATACTGGCCTGAGCATAGCGTACTGCCAGATTGTAATAACGCTGCTCAAGTGCCTTGCCTTTAAGCAAGTTGAGCGAGGCCTCCATCATCTGCATCTCCTTACAGAAGTCGAGTTTGATGTTCTTATACCATTTGAGGTTTGCTTCCCAAGCCTTATCGCTGTTTAACCACTGGCGCTTAATCCAGGGCTCTACCTCATAGCTGCGCAAACGTGAATAATACAGATATTCTTTACTGCGGCACTCGTTATAATAGCTTGCGGGTATATCCTTTAGCCATTGGATAGCTTTGTCCCATTGAGCTATGCGCATATACTTGGTTCCGATAAGTTCGATGAGCATAGAATCATTTGATTGAATCTTGCTTTTCAGGAACTTATCGAATGCCTTTGTTCCAGGCGTCTTGGTATAGAAATAGAATTTCTCAAGACGGTCTACACGCATGGTGTCTATGCTGAGATCATAATTATAGTTCTCTGTTGCAAGGAGCAGAGCCAGCATCTGTTCGGGCTTGTTCTTGTAATGAGGAACGATGGTTTGATCGGTGATACGTCTTCGGGCTCGCACAAAGAAGTAATCTTGATTAGTTTTCTCGTTTAACCATGTGAGTTCTTCGGCTAGATAGTTGTCGAAACTGTCGCTTGCTTTTGCTGTTGCAGCAGTGATGTAGAGTTTAAGCACTCGAGCATTATCCTTCATGCGTTCGGTGCCTTCCAGTTTCATTGCGGCGTCGATATCCTTAACAGCCTCCTGCTTCTTGCCGGCCAGATACTCAAGCCATGCTTTGGCGCACTTCCACATGATGGGTGTCTCGGTCTTGCCTTCGCGAACTACCAACTCGCAGAACTGCTGCATCTGCCACGATTCCTGCAGATTGATGTCGCGGATGAACAGTTTTCCTCCAAAAGCTCCTTCTCCTTTAGCATCTTCTGCTTCCTGGGCATTGTTCACAAAATCCTGAAGCAGGAATGGCAGTACTTTTGAGTTAGGGTTCTGCTTATAATGCTGACTGATGGCAAGATAAGAACGCTTTTTATAATAGATTGTCATCAGACTCTCGTAGTCGTCCATTTCGGCAAACATCTGACCGGCTTCGGCCTCACGGCCAGCTTTGTAGAGAGCGCCGGCATAGATGTTCTTCATCATGTCTTTATATACGGTCTCTATGAACTGACTGGCAGTCTGCTGCCAGAAGTTTATGTTTTCCTGATGACGCCCCAGCATCATATTGCAACGCATATAGAGCAGTGCGTGCTGTGAGCGCAGTTTGGTCTTAATCTTGCCGAAGGCGTAAGTGCGTACAGCCTGCAGATCGCGCTGTTGGTTTGCTATTTCTTGCTTGGTGGGGTAGTTCCACTCGTATTGCTTGTTTTGTTCTACACCTACGCAGTCAAGATACTTCTTAAGGTTCTGAACATAGCTAACCATCAGGGCATCGCCCTTTTGACGGGCAGCCTTGATGACATCATCAGCATTGAACCAGAAGTACTCTTCGGTCGAGCCGAGGTAGGCTTTCCAGTTGTCGTTGCAGATGCGTTCCACACGCGATTTGAAACTTTCCTGATTATACATGCTAAACAGGTAAGGATTCTCTGATTCGCTCCATGCACAGGCGAATGAGGGCAGCGAAATGGCTGTCAACAGGCTAATGACGATAAATTTCTTCATAGGTCTCTGGTTTGTATCTGTTAATATTATCTGTTTCTAAATGATATGTGATAATAGAGCGGCTCAAGCTTGGGCGCTCTTTCTCCATCGCTTTCTTTACTTTAAGTATTTCTCCTGCCTCAACAGTATGTTCTACTCTTACATTCTGTATGTTTCTTATCCACTGGTATACGGGGTAGGCTGTGGCAAGGGGAAGTGGATATTTGCCCAGTTGACTGAGATATGGATATACATCGCGATAGTCGAGTATCGGGTTGCGCTCTTGCCACTTGCGTGGGTCGCCAGTATTGTAGACCATCAGTACGCCATAATCCACAGGTGGAGCGGGCATTGATAGCTGATGCAGCCTGATGGTTGTGGACAGTTCGAATTGGATGGCGGATAGTTGAGAATTGATTTCTTCGAGGAACTGATAGTAATTCTTGCGACTGCGCGAGGTATAATCGCAGTCAATCTGAATCTCGCGTACATGATTGATGTCGTTAGTCTCGTTCATCTGAAGAACGCGATCCACTATCTTCTTTGCCAGATCTTTATGAGGCTTGTGCATACAATCCTCAGTAATGTAGATGGTGGGTATTATCTCTATGTCTGTAGGCAGTGTGTCAGAGAATGATATGGTGGCATTTGGCGATGGCTCTGTGGCATCGTCGTTCATGACCACATCAAAATATCTGCAATACAACTTTTTGATATGATACTGGCTGAGAAATGCTTTTTCGGTTGAGTCGAGGCTGAGGTCAGTGCGCCAGTAGTAGACACTATTGCACTGCTCAAGGCTCATGTCCTGAGAATTCTGCTTTCCACAACCTGTTATCAGCAGAGTAAGCAAGCAGAATACGATTGCGAATCTCTCACCTCTCACTTCTCACTTTTAGCCTCTTATAATAGTTCCGGCAACTGATATAGCTTGGTGCTGTTAGAGCCCTTGATGAGAATGTAATGATCTTCGGGCTTTTGGGCTGCTATTGCTGCTTTAACTTCTTCTACATCCTTAAACTTGCGATAATCGCACTTGGCATCATTGAATTCCTCGCCAACCAGCCAAACAGTTTCTACATCTGTTGTTTTCAGATAGTCAACTACATGCTGATGCTCTTCGGCAGAAACATCACCGAGTTCGCGCATGGCGCCGAGGATGACCATTTTATGTTCAGCCTGCATCAACTTGAAGTTCTCGAGTGCAGCCTGCATCGACGATGGATTAGCATTATAGGCATCTACTATAAGGTGGTTCTTCTCGGTAACAGTCATCTGACTACGATTGTTTGATGGCTCGTATTCCTCGAGTGCGGCACAAATCTTCTTGCGGTCTACACCGAAGTTGATACCTACGGCGATGGCTGCAAGCAGGTTGTCGATGTTGTATGAACCAATAAGCTTGGTCTGGACCTTATGCCACTTTGTGCTGCGACCTTCTTCTTCAAGAATCATCAGAGGCTCGCGCCAACGGAACTTCAGGAATGGGTTACATTCTATGATCTCGCCCGAGATGCATGAGTACTGATTCTCCGGGTCGGTAGAGTAGGGCGACATCCAGATGTCTTCGTCATCACTAATCAGGTCCATCAGGTACTCATTGTCGGCATTGATGAAGATAAGACTGTCTTCCCGACTGCGCAAGAAATCGTATAACTCGCCCTTGGTCTTGATGACGCCTTCGAAGGAACCGAAACCCTGAAGATGTGCACGACCGACATTGGTGATAAGTCCGCAGGTAGGCTCAGCAGTCTCTGCCAGGGTCTTGATGTCGCCAGGATGGCTGGCTCCCATCTCTATCACTGCAATCTCGTGCTCACTATTAAGGCGGAACAAGGTTTTGGGTACACCAACATCGTTGTTGAAGTTCCCCTGAGTATAGAGCACATTGTATTTCTTCGAGAGAACTGCGGCAATAAGTTCCTTGGTAGTAGTCTTGCCATTGGTGCCTGTGATGCCGATAACCGGAATGTCGAACTGGCGGCGATGCTCACGTGCCAGATCTTTAAACGTCTGCAGTGCATCATCAACTTTAATGATGCGCTTGGCTAGTTCTCCAAGTCTGGCTAGTTCTTCTAAATCTTCATCTACGATGGCATAGCTGCAGCCTTTTTCAAGGGCCTGCAGGGCAAACTTGTTGCCATTAAACGACTCGCCTTTCAGTGCCAGAAAGATACTTCCCTCAGGGCAGTCACGGCTATCGGTCGTTATGCACGGATGTTGCTCATATAGCTTGTATAGTTCTTTTATATCCATAAACTTAGTAAATTTTGGTGCAAAGATAGTGAAAAATCTTAATTCGTAATTCTTAATCCAAAAAAAAATTGTATCTTTGTGGGCGAAATGAGCTATACTATTAATATTAAAGGTAGATTGCTGGACCTCACCACCCCTCAGGTGATGGGTATCCTGAACGTGACGCCCGACTCATTCTATGCAGGGAGTAGGGTGCAGACGGAGGCTGAAATTGTCAGGCGCTGCCATCAGATAGTCGACGAAGGTGCGACTATGATTGATGTGGGCGGCTATTCAACGCGCCCTGGTGGTACCGAAGTTTCTGAGGCCGAGGAGATGGAGCGATTGCGCTTTGGCTTGACTATTATCCGTCGTGAGCTGCCTGATGCCATTATCTCTGTTGATACCTTCAGAACCGATGTAGCCCGAATGACTGTAGAGGAGTTCGGCGCTGATATCATTAACGATGTGAGCGAAGGTAACGAGACGATGTACAGAATGGTGGCACGTTTGCGCGTACCTTATATATTAATGTCGCAGCAGCCTACGTTAAAGCAGATGCTGATGTCGTTTGCTCGTCAGGTTCAGCAACTGCGCGATTTCGGTGCTTGCGACATCATACTTGATCCTGGTTTCGGATTTGGTAAAACTCTGCAACAGAACTATGATATAATGAACTGTATGGAGCGCTTGCATGTGATGGAACTGCCACTGCTGGTGGGAATATCACGCAAGTCGATGATATATAAACTTATGGGAATAACTCCCGAGGAGTCTCTCAATGGTACTACGGTGCTTAACACCATCTCGCTGATGAAGGGTGCCCACATTCTGCGAGTTCACGATGTGAAGCAGGCAGTGGAGTGCGTAAAAATACTGTCTCACCTCTCACCTCTCACCTCTCACTTCTGATAATATGTTCTTCGAATTCGGAATCAAGGATTTTGTCGATATACTGCTTGTAGCGCTGATTCTCTACTACATCTACAGGCTTATGCGTGAGTCACGTTCACTGAATGTGTTTATTGGCATTATGGTGTTTGTGATTATGTGGCTGTTTGTATCGCAGATTCTTGAGATGCGCCTGTTAGGCTCTATTCTGGATAAGTTGGTTAGTGTGGGTGTTATTGCACTTATCGTACTCTTTCAGGATGAAATCCGTCGATTCCTGTATAATGTGGGAGCTCATCGTCGTATGAGGGCTTTTGTGCGCCTGTTCACATCGAAACATGATGACGGTGAAAGCAAGAAGGCTCTTAAGGAGATCATTATGCCTATTGTTATGGCATCGATGAATATGAGCCGTGGTAAGGTGGGTGCACTAATCGTGATAGAGCGTACCATGCCGCTTGATGAGATAGCTGTTACAGGCGATCTGATTGATTCGAACATCAATCAACGACTGATAGAGAATATCTTCTTTAAGAACTCTCCGCTCCACGATGGAGCCATGATTATATCAAAGAAACGTATCAAGGCAGCAGGATGTATTCTGCCTGTTAGCCATGATATGGACATTCCTAAGGAGTTAGGACTACGCCACCGTGCGGCTATGGGTGTGTCGCAGGAGAGCGATGCCGTAGCTGTTGTTGTATCTGAGGAGACCGGTGCTATCTCGGTAGCTGTGAACGGTCAGTTCAACCTGCGCCTCTCGGCGGAGGAGTTAGAGAGCATTCTTACAAAGGTACTGGAATAAGAAAGAGAAATAGTATTAGTAATTTAATAATAAAAACAGATTATGGATCTATTAAGTCAAATTGTAGCGCGTGCTAAGAGTAACAAGCAGCGCATCGTGCTCCCTGAAGCTGAAGAGGAGCGTACTCTGTGTGCAGCCGATAGAGCTCTGGCTGACGACCTCGCAGACATTATTCTGATTGGTAATCCAGCCAAGGTTGAGGCTTTGGCTAAGGAAAAGGGACTTACTCACATTGGTAAGGCAACTCTTATCGACCCTGAGAACTATGACAAGAGCGAGGAGCTGGCTGAGAAGTTGGCTGAAATCCGCAAGTCAAAGGGTATGACCATTGAGGAGGCTCGCAAGCTTATCAAGAACCCTCTGTACCTGGGTTGTATGATTATCAAGACCGAGGGTGCTGATGGTCAGATCAGTGGTGCTCTCTCTACTACTGGCGACACACTTCGTCCTGCTCTTCAGATTATCAAGTGTGCTCCTGGTATCACATGCGTAAGTGGTGGACTGCTGCTTATTTCTAAGCAGAAGCAGTTTGGTGAGAACGGTGTGCTCGTAGTAGCCGATGTAGCTGTTACCCCAATGCCTGATGCAGCTCAGCTGTCACAGATTGCAGTTTGCACAGCTCAGATGGCTAAGGCTGTAGCTGGTTTCGAGGATCCTCGTGTAGCTATGCTCAGCTTCTCAACAAAGGGCTCTGCTAAGCACGAAGTTTGCGATAAGGTTATCGAGGCAACTCGTTTGGCTAAGGAGCTGGATCCAACTCTTAAGATTGATGGCGAACTTCAGGCCGATGCTGCACTTGTTCCAAGTGTTGGCGCTAAGAAGGCTCCTGGTTCAGAAATCGCAGGTAAGGCTAACGTACTGGTATTCCCTAACCTTGAGGTTGGAAACATTGGTTATAAACTTGTTCAGCGTCTGGGTGACGCTATCGCTATTGGTCCTGTTCTTCAGGGTATCGCCCGTCCTGTAAACGATCTGTCTCGTGGTTGCTCTGTTGACGACATCTACTACATGATTGCCATCACCTCTTGTCAGGCTATGGACGCCAAGAAGTAATTGATAATTGACAATTAATATTAATAATTAACATGAAAATCCTTGTATTGAATTGTGGTTCGTCGTCAATCAAGTACGCACTGTACAATATGGACGACAAGAGTGTTATGACCAGTGGCGGTGCTGAGCGCGTGGGCTTGGACAATGCCTTTGTTAAGGTTAAACTTGCCAATGGCGAGAAGAAGCAGATTATGCACGATATCCCGGAGCATACCGAAGGTGTAAAGTTCATCTTCTCTCTGCTTACTGATCCTGAGATTGGTGTTATCAAGAGTCTCGACGAAATCGACGCTGTAGGTCATCGTATGGTACATGGCGGCGAGAAGTTCAATAAGTCGGTTATCCTTACCGATGAAGTACTGAAGGTTTTCGAAGAGTGCTCTGATCTGGCTCCTCTGCATAACCCAGCAAACCTTAAGGGTGTAAATGCCGTTAAGGAGCTTATGCCTGGTCTGCCACAGGTAGGTGTGTTCGACACTGCCTTCCATCAGACCATGCCAGCTAAGGCTTATATGTACGCTATCCCTTACGAGCTCTATGAAAAGTATGGTGTGCGTCGCTATGGTTTCCACGGCACCTCTCATCGTTATGTTTCTGCTCGTGCTTGTGAGTTCCTGGGTATCAAGGCCGAGGGTACCAAGATGATTACCTGCCACATTGGTAATGGTGGTTCTATTGCTGCTGTTCTGGATGGTAAGTGTATCGATACCTCTATGGGTCTTACTCCACTTGAGGGCTTGGTAATGGGTACACGTTCTGGCGATATCGACGGTGGCGCTGTTACCTTCCTTGAGAAGAAGCTTGGTCTTGACGCCGATGGCATGAGTAACCTGCTCAATAAGAAGAGTGGTGTAGCCGGTATCACTGGCGGCTCGAGCGATATGCGCGATGTAGAGAACGCAGCAAAGGCTGGAGAGCCAAAGGCTGTACTGGCTCAGCAGATGTATTTCTATCGTATTAAGAAGTATATCGGTGCTTATGCTGCTGCCATGGGTGGTGTTGATGTGATTGTCTTCACTGCTGGTGTTGGCGAGAACCAGGTTTCTATGCGTTCTGCAGTTTGTGAGGGCCTTGAGTTCCTTGGCGTAAAATTCGACGAGGAGAAGAACAAGGTTCGTGGCGAGGAGGCTGTCATCTCTGCTGACGACTCAAAGGTGAAGGTAGTTGTTATCCCAACCGATGAGGAGCTGATGATTGCTACCGATACAATGAATCTGCTTTAAGCGATCATAAAAAAGGCTCCCCGCTCAGCAATGAGCGGGGAGTTTTTTTATGGCATTACGTCAATGATTTCTTCTTCGGTCGACAGGTTGAAGTCGCCTGGGATGGTGTTCTTCAGGGCTGCTGCAGCCAGCGAGTAGTTCAACTGCTTCTGCTTGTCATCGGGAAAGAGACTGATAGCATGCAACCATCCCCCCATAAAGGCATCGCCAACACCAACAGGGTCTACTACATCGGGAATGTCTATGATTGGAGCCTGTAGCAGTTTGCCATCGGTCCACAACAGGGCTGTGAGTGTATGATGGTTTGAGTTGACTATGTTTCGCATGCCCATCATCCAGTGCTTCAGTCGTGGATATTGTGCGTGCAGCTCATCGAACCATTCGCCATACTCCTTCATCTGCATTTCAAAGTTCGAGTCGGTAGCGGTGAATGGTGGTTGCTTATGCTGTGATAACCATTCGAATTCTATAGCATCGCCAAACATCATGTCGCAGCGCGACAGCATGCGACTCAGTGTTTCGCGGGGCTGGGCTCCTTCATACTTCCATAGGTTCTTGCGGTAGTTGATGTCGAAGCAGACTGTAACGCCTAACTCATCAGCTATGTCGAGGGCCTCGAAGGTGGCGTCGGCAGCTTGTGGCGAGATGGCTGCAGTGATGCCCGAAACATGGAAATAGTCGCAGTCCTTAAGTATCTCTCTCCATGGAATCATGCCGGGCTTCAAGTCGTAATAGGCCGATCCTGAGCGGTCGTAAATCACCTTGGCAGCGCGCATGCCAGCTGCTGGTTCAAAGTAATATGTACCAATACGCTGCCCGCCATACAGCACACAGCTTGTGTCTACTCCCAACTGAGCCAGATTCATGGCGCCTGCATGTCCTACAGGAGTGTCAGGCAGTCGGGTTATATATGTTACGTTCTCGCCTTGTGTGGCCAGTGATACCGCTACGTTAGCCTCGCTACCACCATATTTGCTGGTGAACAGGTCGCCTTGAGTCAGTCGCAGTTGTCCGGGCTTCGAGAACCTGAGCAACAACTCACCAAATGTTACTATCTTTTTTCCGTTCATGTTGGTTATTTTCTGTTAACTTCGCTGCAAAGATACATATTTTAATTCAAAAAGACTTAATGTTACATTAATTTTTATATCTGTAAGATATTATAATACTCCATTTTGGAAAGTTATGCAGAAAAGATATAAATTTGCAACCGTATTGAAAAGACTAAATTATGTTTCGGCTGTTTTTCATAGCGATGCTGTTTATGTGTTGTGTTGTGGCAGGGGCTCAACGAAAGCTGATTGTTGCCAGTCTTGAATCAAAGACACCGCAGCGTGATGTGCAGGTACGTATAGACAACGGACCTGAGATTCGTACACCTTGGAATGGACAGATAGAGGTGCCCGATAGTTTCAGACGTATAGACTTCTGTCATCCTAAGTTTCAACGGCGATATGTACTGCACGATGAGATTCATGGTGACACCATTTATATGATTCCTGTATTGCATGCCATCGATGAGGTGGTGGTGTATGGTCAGGACCGTCGTAAAACGATGATGGCTGGTATCATGAGTCCTACTACTCCTACTGAGCCTCAGATGCCGCAAGTTTTATCTACAGGTCCTAATGTGTTGGCCATGTTGGGTTGGTTGTTTGACCATACGATTGGGCCTAAGATTGAAGCAAAACATCGCCGCAAGCAGGCTCTGAAAATAATAAGACAGCAGGAAAAAGAATATGAAGAAAAATGGGATGCTTTAAAAGCACCCCAGAAGTGATTGTTATGGCTTACTCTCACCTTCGATGTACTGAGATAACAGCAGGTGTTCGCCATCGTAGACGATGTATGAGAACTGCGTAATCCAGTCGCCCAGGATAATCATGCGGGCCTTTTTGGTAAGCTGCAGGTCAACCTCGATATGGCGATGGCCATAGATAAAGTAGTCTACATTTGAGTGGTACTGGATGTATTTCTTTGTGTATAGTACCAGATGTTCGCGATTCTCTCCCATATAGGCCGGCTCCTCGCCATTTGGACGTTTCATACGACTGTGTTTTGCCCAATTTAGTCCGAACCACATACCCCAGCGTGGATGCAGTGCAGAGAAAGCCCATTGACATACTTTGTTGTGGAAGATACTTTTAATAAGCTTGAACTTCTTGTCAGGGTCGCCCAGTCCGTCGCCATGGGCCAGATAGAACATCTTGCCGTATATCTCGGTTGTTTCTGGTTTTTTGTGCAGTATCACTCCACACTCCTTTTCAAGATATTCGTATGCCCATATATCATGGTTGCCGGTAAAGTAGTGTACCTCTACGCCCATGTCGGTAAGCTCCGATAGCTTGCCTAAGAAGCGTGTGTAGCCCTTGGGCACCACATATTTATATTCGTACCAGAAGTCGAACATGTCGCCAAGCAGATAGATGGCGGCAGCCTTCTCCTTGATACTGTCGAGAAAACGAACCAGTCGGCGTTCCTGCATTCTTTGATGTGGTATCGCCAACGACCCAAGATGGGCATCGGAAAGGAAATAAACGTTCTTCATATTAATCGAATCCCAATTCAACTCTTGCTTCTTCGCTCATCATCGACTGATCCCAAGCGGGCTCGAATACCAGGTTTACGTTCGATCCCTTTACGCCTTCTACGCTCTCTACCTTTGTGCGCACGTCTTCAAGAATAAAGTCGGCGGCAGGACAGTTTGGTGCTGTAAAAGTCATATCGAGGTCTACTGTATAATCGTTCTTGACATCAATCTTGTATATCATTCCCAAATCGTAGATGTTTACGGGAATCTCTGGATCGTAGACGGTCTTAAGCACATCAACGATTCTCTCTTCTATCTGTGTTTTCTCTTCTTGTGTCATAGTTGTATATGTTTGTTTGTTAGCATTTTCCTGTTTCGTGATAGCTGAAGTAGTGGCCATCGGTAACGATGACGTGATCAGCAAAGTGTATGTTCATCAGCCTAGAGGCGTTCATAAGGCTGATGGTTAACTCGTCGTCTTGTTTGCTGGGTGTAATGTTGCCCGATGGATGATTGTGGCATGCCACCAGTTGTGTTGCATTGCAAAGAACAGCCTCGCGCATGATAATACGGATGTCGACGGTCGTTGCTGTTATTCCGCCATGGGCAATGCGCACTTTCTTTATCAGTCGGTGGTGCTGATTCAGAAACAGCACCCAGAACTCTTCTACGTCCATATCCTGCATCACGGGATGCATGTGGTTGTAGATTTTCGTTGCGGTACTCAGGTCTGGTCGTTCTTCGGGCGATTCCATCTGTCTGCGCTTGCCAAGCTCGCAGGCTGCCAGGATGGTGATTGCCTTGGCCGGACCTACACCGTTATATTGGCATAGGTCGTGTATAGACTTCTTGCCTAATGTGTTCAGATTGTTGTTGCAGTCGTTAAGAATGCGTTTCATTAGGTCCACCGCACTCTCTTTAGTAGAGCCCGAACCAATCAGTATGGCCAAAAGTTCAGCACTGCTAAGTGCCTCAGCGCCCAGCGAAGCCATTTTTTCACGTGGCCGATCTTCCTCAGCCCACTGATTGATATTCAGTTTATCGCTCATTTGTAGAAGTTTTTTTCAAAGGCGGTGCGCTCGACCTCCGGTCGCTCGCAAAGCGAGAACTCGTCTTGCTTTAGAATACAGCGTTTCCACCACGATTCTATGAATCCGAATCCATACCCCATCAGCTGAACGAATGCGGCAGGGATGCTGAGCAGTCCTACCCACAGACTTTTATTCTTGATGCTGGAGTCGATGCATATGATGGTGCTATATAATATAATAGGTACGCACGCGAGAGGAAAGAAAAGTGTGATAAGCAACAAACCTATTACGCCTAATGTAAAAACAGTTGGCAACAGATGAACCATCTTCATGGTGCCGGGATGGCGCTTCTCAAGATTGATACGTGCTATGCCGCTGTTATAGACCTGACGGAAAAACTTCCTGAAATCGGTACGGCGCTTATGCCAAACCCAAGCGTCAGGAAACAAACGTGGCATATAGCCCGCCTCTACTATGCGGTACGAAAAGTCGATATCCTCGCCAAAGCGCATCTTTGTGAATCCGTCAAGCTGCAGATACACATCGCGGCGTATGCCCATATTGAATGAGCGTGGATAGAATTTGTCGAGCTTAGCCTTTCCACCTCTGATACCACCGGTTGTAAAGAATGATGTCATCGAGTAGCTGATGGCCTTCTGTACTGGGGTGAACGATGGATGCGCAGCATCGGGACCGCCGAAGGCGACTAATTGCCAATTGCCAATTGCCAATTGCCAATTAATAGCTTGCAGATAACCATTGGGCAGTACTACGTCACTATCCAAAATGATTACATAGTCGCCGTTGGAGCGTTCGACACCATAGTTACGACTCTGTCCGGGGCCGCTGTTCTCTTTGGCATAATAATGCAAATCAAGGATGCTTGCGTACTTGTCGCAAACATCCTTGCATGGTTTTATAGAACCGTCTTCAACAATAACTACTTCGAAATCCTTAAGCGTTTGTTTGGTCAGGCTTTCGAGCAATTCGTCCACTTCATCGGGACGGTTATAGACGGGGACAATGATCGAATATCTCAATTGTCAATTGTCAATTATCAATTATCAATTACTCCTTTACTCTCTGCAGGTAAGAACCGTCGCGAGTGTCAACCTGGATCAGGTCGCCCTCGTTGATGAACAGAGGAACACGAACCTCAACACCAGTCTCCAGAGTAGCAGGCTTCAGAGTGTTAGTGGCTGTATCGCCCTTTACACCTGGCTCAGAGTGAGTAACGCGGAGAACGGTCTTAACAGGCATCTCAGCATAAAGGATAGTACCGTCGGTAGTATCAGAAACAACCTCCACGATGTCGCTCTCCTTCATGAACTCATGACCGATAACGAGCTCGTTGTCGATGGGAATCTGTTCGAAAGTCTCCTGATTCATGAAGATACGACCTGACTGGTCCTCATAGAGATACTGGTAAGGACGACGCTCGATGATAACATCCTCGAGTTTCTCACCGATGTTGAAGCGACGCTCAAGTACGCGACCGTCTGATACGTTCTTAACCTTGATGATCATGATGGTGTTACCCTTACCTGGCTTGCGGTGCTGGAAATCGATGCACACCCAGATGCCACCGTCCATGCGAATGGCGGTGCCTTTCTTAATGTCTTGTGAATTAATCATAAACCTTTAAAATGTTACTTTTATATCGTTTTCGGGTGCAAAGGTACTGCTTTTTTGGAAAAAAACATAAAAAGTTTAGCTAAAAATCGTATAAAATTTGCGTAATTCAAAAGAAATGAGTACTTTTGCACCCCAAATCGGTAAATAAATAACAAATAAAATAATTATATCACAATGAAGAGAACATTTCAGCCACACAATCGTCGTCGTGTAAATAAGCACGGCTTCCGTGAGAGAATGGCCACCAAGAACGGTCGTCGAGTTCTGGCTGCTCGTCGTGCCAAGGGCCGCAAGAAGTTAACAGTTTCTGATGAGAATCACGGAAAGTAATTCGGACGGGAACTTAGAAAATGAGTTAAAATAGAAAGAAGTAGAGCTAAATCTTTGCTTCTTTCTGTTTTTTTATATAACTTTGCCTCCGAAAAGTGATGTTAAGATGAAAACAAGCGAATTCTTCGGTAAGTTCTGCAGCAAGTTTCTTGTTGGAAACTTGATAGCTATGATGTTAGTGATAATCCTTCTGGTGGTAGGTGTTAACTACGGCCTCGATTGGTATACCCATCATGGCGAGGAAATCAAAGTTCCAAATATCGAGGGCATGGAGATATCTAAAGCCAGAGCTATGCTCGAAGAAAAAGGGTTGATAGTAGTTGTTACCGATTCCGGATACAATAAGCGCTTGCCTGCCGACTGTGTGCTGGCTCAGAATCCTGATGCAGGGCTTATGGTTAAGACGGGGCATACCATATATATAATTGTAAATTCTGCCAGTTCGCCAACATTGGCAATTCCCGATGTGGTTGATAACTGTAGCTATCGTGAGGCCGAGGCTAAACTTGTGTCGCTTGGATTCAAGGTACTGCCACCTCAGTATGTAACAGGCGAGAAGGATTGGGTTTATGGTGTGTCGTGCAATGGTCGCAAGGTTTCCGCAGGCGAGCGTATCTCTATCGAACAGCCATTAACGCTGCTTGTTGGCAGTGGTCAGTATGGTATGGACGAGGAGATAGGTGTTGTTGGTTCTGAGGTTCAGCCTGAAGGTGACAATAGCGAAGTTGATGATTTCGTGGAGGTAAAAGAATGATAAACGATACTACCGATATAGAGGAGCAAGAGGAGTTGCTTTACGAACACTTCCGCATGGAGGTTGATAAGGGACAGGTGCCTATACGTATCGATAAGTATCTGTCTGAGCATCAGCCACACTCAAGTCGTAACCGTATTCAGAAGGCTGCCGATGCCGGTTTTATTCATGTTAACGACAAGCCGGTTAAGAGTAATTATAAGGTCCGCCCAGGAGATATTGTTACGCTGATGCTCGATCGTCCGCATTACGATACAACCATCGAGCCCGAGGATATCCCTCTCGAAGTGGTTTATGAGGACGACGACCTGATGGTCATAAACAAGCCTGCCGGCATGGTAGTTCATCCAGGCTGTGGCAATTTCAACGGCACACTGGTCAATGCCATCGCTTGGCATCTTAAAGACCTTGCCAGTTACGATCCTAACGACCCCGAAGTAGGCTTGGTTCATCGCATCGATAAAGATACCAGCGGCCTGCTTGTTGTTGCAAAGACGCCCGATGCCAAGACATCGCTGGGTAAGCAGTTCTTCAACAAGACCACCCATCGCAGCTATAATGCTTTGGTGTGGGGAAACTTTGTAGAAGATGAGGGTAGGATAGAAGGTAATATCGGCCGCGATCCAAAAGACCGACTCCGAATGGATGTGTTTCCACCCGACTCAGAGATAGGCAAGCCTGCCGTTACCCATTACAAAGTGATGGAGCGCTATGGCTATGTAACCTTGGTAGAGTGCATACTCGAAACCGGACGTACCCACCAGATTCGTGCCCACATGAAGCACATCGGTCATCCGCTG
>ONAK01000008.1 GCA_900315765.1 uncultured Prevotella sp.
ATATTTCTCGATGCCGATGATGTCGCTGAAATTGACATTCAATAGTACGTGTACTGAAGCATCGGCCATGTCCTCTGACCATAGGAACTCTCTTAATGGCGTTCCTGTTCCCCAAAGTACGACTCGATTATCAAAAATGCCATATTTGGCGAGTTTTGATAAAACCTCGTTGCGATGTGTGATGTGTGATGGCTGATGGCTGAGTAAACCTTCACCGGTGACTCCTTCTACGGGGCGCTTGTTTAAGTCGATGGCTATTTTGTCCCAGGCTCCATCGTGGATGAGCTTGGCCAGATATATCTTTCGCATCATGGCGGGCATGACGTGAGAGTTCTCTAAGTGGAAATTGTCATTGGGCCCATAGAGATTGGTTGGCATAACGGCAATGTAGTTGGTGCCGTATTGCAGATTGTAGCTCTCGCACATCTTGAGTCCTGCAATCTTGGCGATGGCATACTCTTCGTTGGTGTACTCCAAGGGAGAGGTAAGCAGACAATCTTCCTTCATTGGCTGGGGCGCATTCTTAGGATAAATACAGGTTGATCCCAGGAAAAGCAACTTCTTGACACCATGAGCATAGGCCTCGGAAATGACATTACACTGAATCTTCATGTTCATCATGATGAAATCAGCACGATAGAGTGAGTTGGCCATGATGCCGCCAACAAATGCAGCTGCGAGTACAACGGCATCGGGGCGCTCTTCGTCGAAGAATTTCTTGACAGCAACCTGGTCGGTCAGGTCAAGTTCTTGATGACTGCGGCCAACCAGATTAGTATATCCTCGCTGGAGCAGGTTATTCCAAATAGCTGAACCCACAAGTCCGTGGTGTCCCGCTACATATATCTTACTTTCTTTACTGAGCATCGTCCATATGTGCTTTAATGAAGAGTTTCTTTACGAACTTCATGTCGTGCTGAACCATAATCTTTACAAGATCCTCGAATGAGGTCTTCTGTGGATTCCAGCCTAACTTGGCTTTTGCCTTAGCTGGGTTTCCAAGCAACTGATCAACTTCGGCAGGACGGAAGTACTTCGGGTCTACCTCAACCAGGGCCTTGCCCGTCTTCTTGTCGTAACCCTTCTCGTCGACTCCGTCACCACGCCATTCAAGTTCAATACCAACCTCCTTAAAGGCCAGGGTGGCAAACTCGCGAACAGTATGATATTCACCAGTGGCAATGACAAAGTCATCGGGTTCTGGCTGCTGAAGGATGAGCCACATGCATTCAATATAATCCTTGGCATATCCCCAGTCGCGCAGTGAGTTCAGGTTGCCAAGATAAAGCTTGTCCTGATATCCCTGGGCGATACGTGCTGCAGCAAGGGTAATCTTACGGGTGACGAAAGTTTCGCCACGGCGCTCACTCTCGTGATTGAAGAGGATACCGTTGCAGCAGAACATATTATATGATTCGCGGTAGTTCTTCATAATCCAGAAACCATAAAGCTTGGCAACTGCGTATGGAGAACGGGGATAGAATGGGGTCGTCTCAGACTGTGGGACTTCCTGTACCTTACCATAAAGCTCGGATGTAGATGCCTGATAGATGCGGCAAGTATCAGCCAAACCTGCGATGCGAACTGCTTCGAGCAGACGAAGAACTCCGTTAGCATCAGTATCAGCAGTGTATTCTGGAACATCGAAAGAAACCTTTACATGGCTCTGGGCTGCGAGGTTATAAATCTCGGTTGGGCGGATTTTTGAAATGACACGAATGAGTGATGAAGAATCGGTCATGTCGGCCCAATGGAGGTTAACAAGACGGGCTTTCTTCATATCGCGAACCCACTCGTCGAGATATAGGTGTTCGATACGGGCTGTGTTGAATGATGAAGAACGGCGCATAAGTCCGTGAACCTCATATCCTTTCTCAATTAGAAACTCGGCCAGATATGAACCATCTTGACCGGTTATACCAGTGATTAGAGCAACTTTTTTATTCATTATTACAATATTAATTATTTCCTGAGAATTGTTTGATTCGCTGTTCCTCTGATAATTTGCAGATGAGCAGTGTGTCATTGTTTTCGGCAATGATATATCCATCAAGTCCCTGAATAACAACTTTCTTTTCCTGAACGGTGTGGACTATACAGTTGTGGCTCTCGATAAGATTGATGTCCTCGCCTATGCTTACATTGCCATAAAGGTCTTTCTTGCTTTGCTCATGGAGTGAGCCCCAGGTGCCAAGGTCGCTCCAGCCGAAGTCTGATGGACATACAAATATCTCTTCTGCCTTCTCCATGATGGCGTAGTCTACAGAGATGTTTTCACATTCTGGGAATAGGCGATTAACCTCTTCCTGTTCCTTGTCGGTGCCATAAATGGGGAGCATGGATTCAAAGATCTTTGCCATCGATGGCTGGTAGATACGGAATGCATTGACGATGGTGTTGACATTCCAAATGAATATTCCAGCATTCCAGAAGTAATTGTTCTTCTTAATATACGCCTGAGCTGTTTCGAGATTGGGTTTCTCACGGAAGGAATCAACTCTGAAGATTTCCTTGTTTCGAAGCGAGCTTGTGCTGAGGTCGGCCTGGATGTAGCCATAGCCCGTTTCTGGGCGGTTGGGTTTCATACCGAGGGTTACGATGGCGTCGGTCTCGCTTGTGAACTGCATGCACTCCTTGATAACTCGCTGGAATTCAGTCTTGTCGGTGACAATATGGTCGCTTGGAGTTACAATGATGTTGGCTTTTGGGTCTTTTGACTTAATGCGCCAACTGACGTATGCAATGCATGGTGCTGTGTTTCTACGGCATGGCTCGCAGAGGATGTTTCCTGCTGGCATATCAGGCAACTGTTTCCTTACGATGTCCTGATATTTCTGGTTGGTAACAACCCAGATGTTCTCGGGTTTAACCAGATTGCCAAATCTTTCTACTGTTAACTGAAGTAATGTTTTTCCAACGCCGAGAACATCGATGAACTGCTTCGGGTTCTCGGTAGTGCTCATTGGCCAGAAGCGGCTACCTACGCCGCCTGCCATGATAACTAAATGGTTGTTTGTTCTTGCCATAATCGTTGTTTGCTGATAATAATGCGCAAAAATACGAAAAAATATGGAAAACAAACAATTTTTAAGCAAAAAAGTGCTTTTTACGCTGACTTTTCTTGCTTATTGTTAAGTTTCCGCTTGATGACAAAATAGATTACAGCCAAAACAATAAGTCCTAAGATGGCATATTTAATGTATTCGGCATATTCGCTGATTTTGTCGTTCAATTGATCCTCTGGGACAATGGCATGCAGATACCACCCGAGAATGGCCAATACACTATGCCAACCACCAGCACCGATGGTTGTGAATAGAATGAATTTGCCGTAATGCATACGAGCAAGACCGGCTGGGATAGAGATGAGGTGGCGGATTACTGGAACAAAACGGCCGGTAAGTGTGGCTGCTATGCCGTGGTCGTCAAAGTATTTCTCGCTTTTTTCTACTTTCTCTTGGTTGAGAAGGCACATCTTGCCCCATTTACTGTTGGCAAACTTGTAGATGACAGGGCGACCAACATACAAAGCAACAAAATAATTGATACTTGCGCCTACGTCGGCTCCGAGGGTGGCGAAGAGTACTACTAAGAATACGTTAAGTGAACCGCTTGCTGCGTGATAGGCGGCAGGGGTAACTACAAACTCTGATGGTACAGGTACTACTGTGCTCTCTAAAAGCATCAGAAAGAAAATGGTGGGATACCAACCAAGATAATTGAGAATATTGGTAATAAAATTCATATTAATTAATCGTTTAGATGTTCTATTGCGTAATCGTAATAATCTTTAGGGCTTAAGTCCTCAGGAAAGAATTCGCCTAATACGGCTTTTGCTTCTATTGGGTTGCATTCGCAGGCCTTTTTTAGATAGTACAGAAACTCGTCATCTTTCTTTAAGTCATTGCAGCATAGGGCGAAATATGCATAACCTTCGTCCCAGTTCTGATCTACGTTCTTAAAAAACTCCGAGTATAACTTGTATGCATAATTCAAATGCATATTGTCGTGGTAGGAGATGATGATCTTGAGTTGAATTTTGGAATCATTGTTTGATGCTTTCAATGCTTTGTTAAACTCTTTTTTTGCATCTTCATCTTTTTTGTGAGACAAGAGAATATGACCTCTCGTTACCAGCATGTGAGCATGGTCGCAATCCAGTTTGTCGGTCATGTCAATACACCACAAGGATTGCTCGAGGTTGCCGGTCTTGTTATATGCGAATGCCATCTCCTGATAAATGTCAGGTAGATATACTGAGTCAACAGGTGCTACGCTTATAGCCTTTTTCAATTGAAAAATACTCTCTTCGAACTTTCCCTTGTTGATGAGACAAAGGGCCTGTTGGAGATAGCCGAATTCGTCGTTGGGCATCTTTTCAGAGTATTTCTTGAAATATTCAAAGGCCTCATCATAGTTACCTATGGTATAAAGGGTGTTCGCTTTCGACATCAACCCGTCGGCATCGTTAGGGTCGATGGCAATGGCATATTCGCTACTGGTGAGTGCTGCATTATAATCTTCTTTCATGTATTGCACCCCAGCTAAAGCATTCCAGTAATTTGCGGAATAGGGGTTCTTGTCGAGAAGTTCATTGAATAGTTTCTCGCTATCTTTATACTTGCCTAAACCAAACAGTGTGCGAGCCATAAGCTCCTTGAAACCTTCAGATTCAGTGCCAGTGATGCGGGCTATCCATTCGAATGCCTTGATGAACTGACTGTATTCCAGATAAAGTTCTACGACGTCTTTAATATAGTCGGCATATTCTTCTTGAGGTACCTGGTTTTTGAAGTATTCCAAGAGGATAGCATCTGCTTTGTCTACATTGTTCTTCTGAATAAGAACCTCGGCTTGGAGATATATCGCCTCAAGACTGTCGAGGGCCTCAATCTTGGCGGCATAGGACTCTACGGTTTCAAAGTCTTTGGCTTCTAATGCCTCCTTTGCTTTATATAACATCGGGCCTAAAGCCTCGGGGTTGTATTCCATAGCCAAAGAGATGGCCTCTTCAGCTTCTTCGTCGCGATTGTAGAAATGATAATATGCAGCTATGTCAGCCAAGTCGTCGGCGTCCATATAGATGCGTCCGCCCGACTTGACTGACTCTTCGTATTGTCTGAGGATTTCCTTGAATTCCTCGTTGTCAAAATACTCTTTATCTCCTTCTGTCACTTCTTCCAGGTATCCTTAAGTCCTACTGTCTTATTGAAGATAGGCTTCTCGGCAGTTGAGTCGGTATCGGGGGTGAAGTATCCAATACGCTGGAACTGCAGATAGGTGAGTGGCTTCATATTGGCTGCGAATGGCTCGATGTAGCACTTCTTAATGATGTGCAGAGAATCAGGGTTGATGATCTCCTTCATGGCAGTTACTGCATCGCAATTCTTCTCTTCGCGGATAGCTGCCATATCGTCGCGAGGATTCTCAACCTTCCAGAGACGATCGTAGAGGCGAACCTCAGCCTCAACAGCATGTTTGCAACTTACCCAGTGAAGAGTCTTGCCCTTAATCTTGCGGTTTGAACCAGGAAGACCGCTGCGTGACTCTGGGTCGTAGGTACAGTATATGGTGGTAACATCGCCATTCTCATCCTCATCGCAGGGATGGTCCTCGTTACATTTTATAATGTATGCGTTCTTGAGACGAACCTCCTTACCTGGAGCCAGACGCATAAACTTCTTTTCGGCCTCCTTCATGAAATCATCGCGCTCAATCCAGAGCTCACGGGTGAACTCTACGGTATGGGTTCCGTCGGCCTCGTTTTCTGGGTTGTTGACAGCAGTGAGCTGCTCAATCTGATCCTCAGGGTAGTTGGTGATAACAACCTTTACTGGGTCGAGGACTGCACTAACACGGATGGCGCGGGCATTGAGATCGTCGCGGACAGCGCTCTCAAGAAGAGCCATATCATTAAGGGCATCGATTTTGGTGTAGCCAATCTTATCGATGAACTTGATGATACTTTCAGGGCTGTAACCACGGCGACGGAATCCGCAGATAGTCGGCATACGTGGGTCATCCCAACCGCTTACCAGACCATTCTGGACTAATGCCAGCAGATTACGCTTTGACATCAGGGTGTAGTTGAGGTTCAACTTGTTGAACTCGGTCTGGCGTGGGCGGTTGTCCTCGATATTGTCGGTCTCGCCCTTCCATTCCTTCATCCATGTAACAAACAGGTCGTAAAGGGGACGGTGTTCTACAAACTCAAGGGTACACCATGAATGGGTTACTCCCTCAAGATAGTCGCTCTGGCCATGGGTGAAATCATACATGGGGTAGGCGTTCCACTTATTGCCAGTACGGATATGGGGGATGTTGAGTACACGGTAGATAAGTGGGTCGCGGAACAGCATGTTAGGATGGGCCATATCAATCTTGGCGCGCAATACAAGTGTTCCAGGTTCGCACTTACCGCTGTTCATGAACTCAAAGAGCTTGAGGTTTTCCTCAACAGGACGATCGCGGAAAGGACTGTTGGTACCAGGACTTGTGGTGGTTCCCTTCTGCTGGGCAATGACTTCTGCGCTCTGCTCGTCAACATAGGCACGTCCCTGTTTGATGAGCCATACGGCAAAGTCCCAAAGCTCCTGGAAATAGTCGCTGGCGTAGTAAACGTTTGCCCACTTGAAGCCAAGCCACTTGATATCGTTCTCGATGCTCTCGATATATTCTGTATCTTCCTTTATTGGATTCGTATCGTCGAAACGCAGGTTGCACTGACCGCCATATTTCTGGGCAAGTCCGAAGTCGATGGCAATAGCCTTGGCATGGCCGATATGCAGATAGCCGTTTGGTTCTGGTGGAAAACGGGTCTGCATTCTGCCTCCGTTCTTACCTTCGGCCAGATCATTGATAACCTTCTGCTCAATGAAGCTAACCGACTTCTTCTCACTTTCGTTCTTAATAATCTCTTCCATATCTGTTTTACTTTTTTACTTTCTTACCTTTACTTAATACCTTTCTCGTTTAATGCTTTAGAATATTTTGCAGCGTTCTTCAGGTGCTCCTGATAGGTCTTTGCAAAATTGTGAGTGCCCGAGAAATCTTCTTTGGCACACATATACAGATAATCGTGGGCAGTACGGTTAAGTACGGCATCGATACCTGCCACAGATGCAATCTTGATCGGTCCTGGTGGTAGTCCTGTATTCTTATAAGTATTGTAAGGACTGTCGAACTGTAGCATGTTGTGGTATATGCGTTTCAAAGCAAAATCCTTAAGTGCAAACTTGATAGTAGGATCGGCCTGAAGTGGCATTCCTTCCTTGAGTCTGTTAATATACATACCCGCAATCATCGGCTTCTCGGCATTGTTGGCGGTCTCTTCATCGATGATACTGGCTATCGTGCAGACCTCTTCCTTGCTCAGACCGAGAGCATCAGCCTTGATAGTGCGCTGAGCATTCCAGAAGTTTTCATTCTCTTTCTTCATACGCTTCATCAGATTCTCGATAGAGATATTCCAATATACCTCGTATGTATTAGGAATAAACAAGCAGGCTATCGTTGCTGTGTCATATCCCTGCTGGGCACAGAACGATGAGTCGTTAAACAGAATAGCTACAGCAACGCTGTCCATCATCAGCTTTCTTGAAAGATAGCCAGCAAGTCGGTCCATTGTACGACTCTCAGGAATGGTGAGTCTTACGGGATCCTGATGGCCGTTCTTCAGGTTGCGGAAAACACGGATGGTACTCTGTTCGGGAGTGATGGCATAGCGTCCGCTACGAATCTTGTCAGAATAACCTCCATGTCGTGATAGCATTTTGAATGCTACGAGACCGTGATATGATGCTATGGGCTCCAGTTTTACGCATACTGAATCCAGATTGTCGTTGTCGTCGATATATACATACTCTGTAGTGCTGAGTTTTGAAAAACTCCCTACAAAATAGTAATATGCGATGCATAAGATTCCTAACACGCATATGGCAATAGGAACCAGATACTTTGACTTTTTAAACCAATTCATCTTCATAATCTTGAAAAAACGCTGCAAAGTTACAAAAATCTCTTCACTCTTATCGCTAATTTCTCATTTTTTTGTATCTTTGCCCTAAAATATAGCTTATGAAACTCAAGTTTTCTATACAATATGGCACTCAATGGGGACAAAATCTCTATGTGGTGATTACTTATCGGAATGCCGATCGGACTGAAAAAACAGAAAGGCTGATGATGGGTACTGCCGATGGCATGGAGTGGTCGCTGGAGACAACTGTCCTGGAATCGCGTAAACATCCTATCACTTCATTCTTATATTTTTATCAGGTTGAGGACAGTGATGGTTATGTGATACGTCAGGAGTGGAATGCTATACCGCGATTATACTATTTTGACTCGTCGAAGGACTATGTGCTGGCTGATAAATGGCGCGATGTTCCTCTTCAGTATCATTTGTATAGTAAGGCTTATCTCACTACCATGGGGATGATGGATAACGGTGAAGTGGAGCCGCTGCGTGTTCCACTTTATCGCAAGACAATATTGTTCAGGGTATCTGCGCCTCAGCTACAAAAGGGGCAATCTGTGGCTATCGTCGGTTCGCATCCGGCATTGGGGAGTTGGAATGTGGCTCGTTATATAAGAATGGAGCCGATAGGGCGCTTTGAATGGTTGCTGTCGGTAAATGTAGATGCTGTACTGCTTCCTATAGAATATAAATATGTGATTGTTGATGACGCAAGTCATGCTCTTGTGGCATGGGAAGAGGGAGATAACAGAACTACCGAAGGGCTTTTGCCTACTGACCAGACAATGGTGCCTGATGGAACGGTACTTGTGGCATATGGCGAGGGACTTAGAGTTAAAGAACAGACTTGGCGAGCTGCAGGTGTGGTGATTCCTGTGTTCTCGTTGCGTAGTAAAGAGTCATATGGCGTCGGTGATTTCGGTGATCTTCGCAAACTGGTTGACTGGTGTGTGGCAACAGGAATGAAGGCTATCCAATTGCTGCCTGTTAATGATACCACATGCTCTGGCAATTGGAGTGATTCTTATCCGTATAACATCGTTTCGGCCTTCGCTTTGCATCCTCATTATCTTGATTTGGAGACTATTGGGATATTGAAGGATAAAATGAAGATGACGACGTATCATCGTCAGCGTCAAGAACTTAACAATCTTGGATATAGTGATTATGAGGCTGTAGATAAAGTTAAGCGTGCCTACATTGAAGATGTGTTTAACGAGCGTGGACAGCAGACTCTTGACTCCAAAGATTTCAAACGATGGTTTGATGATAATAGAGAATGGCTGGAGCCGTATGCTAAGTGGATTACGGCTAAATCAAGTTATAGCAGTATTTCTGTTGTCTATTATGTTCAATATCATCTCCATATGCAGTTGAAAGTAGCTGCTGATTATGCACGTTCAAAGGGTATATTCCTTAAGGGCGATGTGCCTATCGGTGTGAATGCCGATAGTGTTGAGACGGCAACGCATCCGGAGTTCTTTCATCTTGATGCACAAACAGGTGCACCGCCAGATGTTTTCTCGCAGAATGGACAAAACTGGGGTTTCCCCACCTATAATTGGAAGGAAACTGCCAATTGTCAATTGTCAGACTGGTTTCATCATCGGTTGAAATGGATGGAACAGTATTTTGATGCGATACGTATAGACCATATTTTAGGTTTCTTCCGCATTTGGGAGATTCCTGAAAATGCAGTTTATGGAGTCTTAGGACATTTCTCGCCATCATTGCCTATGACGGTAGGTGAGATAGAATATTTTGGACTACCTTTCAGAAAGGATCTCTTTACTCGTCCGTTTATCAACGACAGGGTATTGGATAAGCTTTTTGGACTGCATGCACCGTATGTTCGTGAGCATTTCCTTGTGGCTCGTAGTTACGGTTTGTATGATATTAAGGCGGAATACGATACCCAGAAAAAGGTTCAAAAAGCTTTCGAAGGACGAACAGACGAAAACAGTTTATGGATTCGTGATGGTTTGTATCGGTTGATAAGTGGTGTGTTGTTCTTAGAAGATCCACAGCAGTCGGAGATGTATCATCCACGTATAGGAGTAATTGGCGAACCTGTTTTCGATGCACTTACCGCGGAGGAGAAGGATGCGTTTATGCGACTGTATAATAACTATTATTATCAGCGTCATAATTTCTTCTGGGGGGGAGAAGCTATTCGTAAGATAACCAAAGTGTTTGGTGCTACTCGAATGCTTTGTTGTGGAGAAGATCTGGGAATGTTACCTGATTGTGTGGCGCCTGTGCTCGATCAACTCCGGATTCTTACGCTAGAAATCCAGTCGATGCCAAAGCAGAGCGGATATGAATTTGCTCATCTCGATGCCAATCCATATCGTTCGGTTGCTACCATTTCGACTCATGATATGTCGCCATTGCGTCTGTGGTGGAGTGAGAGCCCTGAGCGCACACAGCGGTATTATGTGTCAATGCTTCAGAAACAGGGTAGGGCTCCTGAGCAGTTGCCTGCCCATCTGGCTGAAGAGATTCTCGGGCGCCACTTGTACTGCCCGTCAATGCTCTGTATGCTCTCGTTGCAGGATTGGTTGGCAATGGATGGTGAGTTGAGAAACAAGAATGCTCGTGATGAGCGGATAAATGTGCCGAGTGATCCATACAACCATTGGAAATACCGTATGCATATAACAATCGAAGAATTACTGAAGGCCGACAAATATAATAATAAGGTAAAAACAATGATTCAACGTTCAAAAAGATGAAATACGATACTTATATTTTCGACCTTGATGGTACTCTGTTGGATACCCTCACTGATCTTGCTGCTTCAGTAAACTATGCTTTACGTACTCATGATATGCCAGAGCATTCTATTGATGACGTCCGCAGATTTGTGGGAAACGGTGTGAGAAAGCTGATGGAACGAGCTGTTCCTGATGGTGCCGCGAATCCTGATTTCGAAGCTACATTTGCTACATTCCGTGAATATTATATGCTTCATTCGCTTGATACTACCCGTCCGTATCCTGGTATCCAGGAGGTTTTGGCTGAGTTAAAAGCGCGTGGGTGTCACTTGGCTGTTGTAAGTAATAAGATGATGGCTGCAACAGTGGAACTCTGTCGGCATTTCTTCTCTGATACCATTGAGGTGGCTATTGGTGAGAATGAAGCGGAGGGTATTCGTAAGAAACCTGCACCTGATACCGTTTTTGCTGCCTTAAGAGAGTTGCAAAATGAACCTCTTACCTCTGTTTATGTAGGGGATAGTGATGTGGATATAGCTACAGCCCGTAATGCTGGTCTTCCTTGCATATCGGTACTATGGGGCTTCCGCGATCGCCAATTCTTATTGGATCACGGTGCTACTACTTTTGTTTCAAGTCCCAATGAACTGTTAGATTAGAGCTGTTGCAGTCGCGCGATGTATTTGCCAAGAATATCGAACTCGATGTTGACAACAGAACCAACGCAGATGTCGCAAAAGTTGGTGTGCTCGAAGGTGTAGGGAATGATGGCCACCTGGAATGTGTTTGATGTAGGATTACAAACGGTAAGGCTGACACCATTGATGGTAACGCTGCCCTTGTCTACGGTAAAGTAACCTTTCTTTGCCATCTCTTTGTTTTCTGGATATTCAAAAGTAAAATAGGTGGAGCCGTCGGCATCTTCTACTGCGATGCAGCGTGCTGTCTCATCGACATGACCTTGAACGATATGACCATCCAGTCTGCCATTCATAAGCATTGAGCGTTCAACGTTTACTTTATCACCAACTTTGAGCAATCCAAGGTTAGTGCGGTCAAGCGTTTCCTTCATGGCTGTTACTGTATATGCGCCATTCTCAATAGCAACTACAGTAAGGCAAACGCCGTTATGGGCTACACTCTGATCTATCTTCAACTCGCCGACAAACGAGCACTTCAAAGTAAAGTCTATATTCTCACGATCCTTATGGATAGCAACTACGGTAGCAAATTCTTCGATGATTCCAGAAAACATAATTGTCAATTATCAATTGTTAATTGTCTATTTAAAAGAAAAAGGGTACGTGCCGATGATTTGGTGAAAACTCCTGTTTCACACGATTTGGGGGCTCCCCGCTGTTGTAATCCACCGGCATTGCTGCTCTCCTCTGAAGGATAATCGTGGCCCGCCATTGGCAAGGGAAACGATCCCGATTTTGTTTTTTAATGTAGAGTATCCCGATCTATCAGGCACGACCCACTGTTTCTGCTGCAAAGATACAAATAATCTATGACTTATCCAAACCTTTTGAGGTTTTTCTTGGTAAATCGGAACTTTTTCTTTAACTTTGCACTCAAAATAGGAAAGATTATGGCAAAGACAGTTTGTATCATAGCGGGTGCTCGTCCCAATTTTGTAAAAGTGTCGCCTTTGGTTAGAGCTATTAATAAGAATCCTGAGGCTACTTGTTTGCTGGTTTATGCGGGTAGTGAGAATGATCCTACACTTGAACCTTCGCTTTTTGAGGATTTGCAGATGCCGCGCCCACAATATTATTTAGGTGTTGACTCTTCGAGCTTGAATGAGATTACGAGCCAGGTAATGGCACGATTTGATGCGTTTCTTGATGAACATTCGGTTGATGTTGTAATTGTGGTTGATGATCTTGCATCAACTATGGCGGCAGCCATTGTTACAAAGAAGCGTGGTATACGATTGGCGCATCTGGTTGCAGGAACTCGTTCTTTCAATATCAATATGCCAAAGGAGATTAACAGATTGGTAATTGATGCATTGTCTGACTATCTGTTTACTGCTGGTGTAAAGAGCACTGGTGTGGCTACCCGTGAACAATCGGAGAATTCGCAAACATATATGGTGGGCAATATCCTTATGGATACGTTACGCTATAATTACGATCGACTGAAGAAACCTGTGTCAATCCCCTCGTTAGAGGAAAAGAAATACCTGGTATTTACACTGAATCGCAAAGCACTGATTGCTGATGTTGATAATCTTGAGCGTATGCTTAAGGCAATGGTTGAATCGGCTAATGGCATGCGGATTATAGCTCCTTTGCGTGGTGATGCCAGAAAGGTGGTTGAGAATATGAACCTGCCCATTGAGATAGTTGAACCTTTGAGCTATCTTGAATTCGGTTGGTTGACAGCTCATGCTCTTGGAATTGTTACTGATTCTGGTAATGTTTCAGAGGAAGCCACTTTCAATGGTGTTCCATGTATCACACTGAACAATTATACAGAACATCAGGAAACTGTGAATGTAGGTTCTAATGTGTTGGTAGGTGAGGATGCTGACAAATTGAGTGAAGCGGTATCGGATATGGTGAGCGGAAAATGGAAGAAATGCGCCCTGCCTGACCGTTGGGATGGTCGTACTGCAGAGCGCATTGTTCAGATAATTTTGGCCTAATTAGACCTGTTTTGAAAAGTACTTAGAGAATAATTGCAATCTAAGTACTTTTCAATTGCAAAGTACCTAGAGAAATATTTGCTTAGTAGTTCTCTGCTTTTACCTGGAAGTAAGCCTGAGGGTGATCGCATACTGGACAAACTTCGGGAGCCTTCTTGCCAATGACGATGTGGCCGCAGTTAGAGCACTGCCAGATTACATCGTTGTCCTTTGAGAATACGCGCTCCTTCTTAACGTTGTCAAGAAGCTTGCGATAACGAGCTTCGTGCTCTGCCTCAACTTTAGCAACAAGTTCGAATTTGATGGCGATTTCATTAAATCCTTCCTCACGGGCCTCCTTAGCCATGCGGGCATACATGTCGGTCCATTCAAAATTCTCACCATTTGCTGCGGCTTCTAAGTTCTCTGGAGTGCTCTTGATGCCACCCTCAAGCAACTTGAACCACATCTTTGCATGCTCCTTCTCGTTGGCTGCTGTTTCTTCAAAAATTGCTGCTATCTGTACGAATCCATCCTTCTTGGCCTTTGATGCCCAGTAGGTGTATTTGTTGCGTGCCATTGACTCACCTGCAAATGCTTCCTGCAGATTCTTTTCTGTTTTTGTTCCTTTTAGCTCTTTCATAATCCAAATTGTTTAGTTTGTTAATTATAGAATCAGGGGCAAAGATAATACTTTTATTCTGATTCTGCAAATATTTAACTTCTTTTTTATATATTATATTATAATGTACGCGCGAATCGGTGGTGAAGGCATAAAGTTGACAGAAATGGGAAACTTTTGATTCTTGATTTTGGAAAAAGTTTCCAAAAAAGAAAATTTGGATTTGAGTGGCGGTTGCGACTCCTTGTTTTTTCTTGATGGTGGGATTGCTAATTCTGGTTTTGCTTTTTCTTATGTCTGCTATGAGACGGAAGTTGCGATGTGATACGGTCTAATATGTTGATAGTCAGAGCGTTGTAATGTGCAGTTAGAGAACGTTATTCTCGCGTTAACATTCTTTTATGATATTTTTCTGTTAATATAGAATATGTTTTTGTGATATTATTTGTATCTTTGCAAGCGGATTCGGTTTTACTTTTTGGAAAACTTTTCCGAATTGAAAAACAAAAAAGTTTCCAAAAAAGATAAACTTTACATAGAAAAGGATTATAAAACTTAAATAATAAAAACAATAAAAATGGAAATTAAAAACTTTACCATCACAAAACGAGACGGTTCTAAAGACCTTTTCTCGCTTGACAAGATTATGAATGCCATCGTGAAGGCATTTGAAAGCGTTCAAGAACCTGCTGACCTAGCCATCGTATCTAAGATCCTTAATCATCTTGACATGCACGACAACATCACTGTAGAGGATATCCAGAACCAGGTAGAGGAAGCTCTTATGCGCGAAGGATATTATAAAGTGGCAAAGTCGTTCATCCTGTATCGACAGTTGCACTCTGAGGATCGTGAGACTTTGGAAAAAATGGTGTTCCTTTCAGAGTATTGTGAATCTGTAAATGCTGCTACTGGATCTAAGTATGATGCTAATGCAAACGTGGAGCATAAGAATATTGCGACACTGATTGGTGAACTGCCAAAGTCGAACTTTATCCGTTTGAACCGTCGTCTTCTTACTGACCGTATTAAGAAGATGTATGGCAAGCAGTTGGCCGATGAATATATTGACAAACTTACTCACCATTTTATATATAAGAACGACGAGACTTCGTTGGCAAACTATTGTGCATCTATCACCATGTATCCTTGGTTGATTGGAGGTACTTTGGCAATCGGAGGTAACTCAACTGCACCTACAAACATGAAATCGTTTGCCGGTGGTTTTGTGAATATGGTGTTCATGGTCAGCTCTATGCTGAGTGGTGCATGTGCTACTCCTGAGTTCCTGATGTATATGAATTATTTCATGGGTAAGGAGTACGGACTGGATTATTACAAGCGCGCTAACGATCAGGCAGACTTGAGTCTGAAACAGCGCACAATCGATAAGATTATTACCGATTATTTTGAGCAGATTGTATATACCCTGAATCAGCCTACAGGTGCTCGTAACTATCAGGCTGTGTTCTGGAATATTGCTTACTATGATAAGTACTATTTCGAGAGTATCTTCGGCGAGTTCTATTTCCCTGATGGCTCAAAGCCAGATTGGGAAGGTCTTTCTTGGCTGCAGAAACGCTTTATGAAGTGGTTTAATCTTGAGCGCACCAAGACGCTGTTGACATTCCCTGTAGAGACAATGGCTCTGCTGGTAGATGAGAACGGAGAGTGTAAGGATAAGGAGTGGGGCGAGTTCACTGCCGAGATGTATTCTGAAGGCCATTCGTTCTTTACCTATATGAGTGATAATGCAGATTCTCTGTCAAGCTGCTGTCGTCTACGCAACGAGATTACTGATAACGGATTCAGCTACACGCTTGGTGCCGGTGGCGTAAGTACTGGTTCAAAGAGTGTACTCACTATCAACTTGAACCGTTGTATTCAGTATGCAGTAAATCACAATCTGGATTATTTGGAGTATCTGAGCGAAGTTATCGATCTCTGCCATAAGGTTCAGCTGGCTTATAACGAGAATCTTAAGGATCTTCAGCAGGCTGGTATGCTGCCTCTGTTTGATGCTGGGTATATCAATATCGGTCGACAGTATCTTACAATTGGTATTAACGGACTTGTTGAAGCTGCAGAATTCATGGGCATCAAGATTACTCCTAATGATGAGTATCTGCACTTTGTACAGGGTATTCTTGGACTTATCGAGAAGTACAACCGTCAGTATCGTACAAAGGATGTGATGTTTAACTGTGAGATGATTCCTGCAGAGAATGTTGGTGTAAAGCATGCCAAGTGGGACCGTGAGGATGGCTACTTTGTTCCACGCGACTGCTATAACAGCTATTTCTATGTGGTTGAGGATGATTCTCTTACCATCATTGATAAATTCAAATTGCATGGAGCTCCATATATTGAGCACCTTACAGGAGGCTCGGCTCTGCATATGAACCTCGACGAGCATCTTTCAAAGGAGCAGTATATGCACCTGCTTAAGGTTGCTGCTAAAGAGGGATGTAACTACTTTACATTCAATATTCCTAATACTGTATGTAACGAGTGTGGTCATATAGACAAGCGCTATCTCAAGGAGTGCCCGCATTGCCATTCTAAGAATGTAGACTATATGACTCGTATTATCGGCTATCTGAAGCGTGTAAGCAACTTCTCACAGGCCCGTCAGGAGGAGGCATCTCGCCGCTATTACGCTGGACAGAATAAATTATGCTGAAATACGTAAACACAGGAATAGTATTTCAAGAGATACCCGACGAAGTGACACTGGCAATTAATATTAGTAATTGCCCGTGTCACTGTCCTGGGTGTCATAGCTATTATCTTTGGGATGATATCGGTATTTCTTTGGACACTTCGGCTATAGATGCTTTTGTTGAGAAATACGGTACCGACATCACATGCATCTCATTCATGGGGGGCGATGCCGATCCGAAAGCTGTCAATCAATTGGCTTTGTATATCCACGAAGTGCATCCCGAGTTTAAAGTTGCGTGGTATAGTGGAAGGACGGTTATATCATCGTCCATCAACAAAAACGACTTTGATTATATCAAGATAGGTCCGTTTATCAAGCATCTCGGGCCTCTGAAGAACCCCAAAACAAATCAAAGGCTCTACCGACAGAAAGCCGATGGAACCTTTGAAGATATTACCTCGCGATTCTGGCGTAAATAGTTAATAAGTTATTTCGCCGCGGATATTCATCTGCATGTATTTCCGTATGGTATCCGGATCATCGGGGAAGTGTGATTGTAGGAACATCAGTTTGGTTACTGCTGCCTCTACTGTAGAATCACGTCCGCTTATGACACCCGCCTCTTGAAGATGGTATCCACAGTCATAGCGACTCATCTCGACGGCACCCTGCATACACTGGCTGATGTTGACAATGACTTTTCCGTTGCGCGTTCCTTCTCTAAGTGCATTCAACAGCCATGGGCGCTGCGGGGCATTTCCGCTTCCGAATGTTCTCATTACGATAGCCTTGAGATTTGGCGTATGAATGATGTGGCGGATAAGGTCTTCGCGGATGCCTGGGAAGAGTGAGAAGATAATGACATTGTTGTCCAGACGGAAATGAGGAACCATCGGTTTTTCCCAATCTGGCTTTAGAATACGGTCGTGATAATAGGTGATGTTTACGCCTGCCTCAACCAGATGTGGGTAGTTGAATGATTCGAAGGCGTTAAACTCTTCTGCACTCTGTTTGGTAGTGCGGTTACCACGAAGCAAGTGTCCGCCAAAATAGATACCGACTTCTGGAACCAGAGCATGCCCCTCGCTGTCTTTTGCTGCTGCTATCTCAACAGCGGTAATCAGGTTCTCCTTGCCATCGGTTCTCAACTGTCCGATTGGTAGTTGTGAACCGGTAAAGATAACAGGCTTAGTAAGGTTTTCAAGCATGTACGATAGGGCAGAAGCGGTATAGGCCATCGTGTCGGTTCCATGCAACACAACAAAGCCGTCGTATTGGTCGTAATGATCGGCGATGCAGTGCGACAAATCTGTCCACATGCTTGGAGACATATCACTTGAATCGATAGGAGGATTAAACTGATATGTCTCTATTGTAATATCAAACTGTTTCAGTTCGGGCACATTATGTAGCAGGTGTTCGAAATCAAATGGTTCCAGTGCTCCAGTACGTGGATTTCTGTTCATTCCTATTGTGCCTCCAGTGTAGATAAGAAGTACTTTACTGCGATACGTCATCGTTTTCGTTTTATTTTTTTTGCAAAGATAGTGTTTTTATCCGAGATTTTCTGTATCTTTGCAAAAAATTTATGCAGAACCTATTTACAAATAAAATTATGAAGCAGTTCAATGACGATAATTTCGTT
Organism: uncultured Prevotella sp.; assembly: GCA_900315765.1. Taxonomy (GTDB): domain Bacteria; phylum Bacteroidota; class Bacteroidia; order Bacteroidales; family Bacteroidaceae; genus Prevotella. Next base: position 18,260 of record ONAK01000008.1, read on the forward strand.
CTGGAGACCCAAGTGGCACAGGACCTTTATCACAATCATGCGGCTAAGATGCCTATTATTGACTATCATTGTCATCTTAATCCAGAGATGGTGGCTAACGACCACAAGTTTAAAAGCATTACAGAACTTTGGTTGGGTGGCGATCACTATAAGTGGCGTGCCATGCGTACAAATGGCATTGAAGAGAAATACATAACTGGTAAGGATACCAGCGATTGGGAAAAGTTTGAAAAGTGGGCAGAAACCGTTCCATATACATTCCGTAATCCACTTTATCACTGGACTCACTTAGAACTTAAGACTGCTTTTGGTATCACTAAGCTGCTTTCGCCAAAAACAGCTCGTGAAATATTTGATGAGTGTAATGAGAAATTGCAGCAGCCCGAGTTCTCTGCTCGTGGTTTGATGAAGCACTACAATGTTGAGTGTGTTTGTACTACTGATGATCCAATCGACGATCTTCATAACCATAAAGAATATGCAAAGCACAAGGCTGAGAACGATCCTGTGATGCTCCCTGCTTGGCGTCCAGACAGAGCCATGAATATCGATAAGGCTGATTTCTCAAAATATGTTGAGCAACTGGGTGAGGTTAGTGGTATTTCTATAACCACGTTCGCCGATATGGTAGATGCTCTCAAGAAACGTCATGATTTCTTTGCAGAGAATGGTTGTAAGCTCTCTGATCATGGTCTTGAGGAGTTCTATGATGAAGAATATACCGACTCTCAGATTGAGACCATCTTTGAGAAGGCCATGCGTGGACTTCAGCTTTCAAAACTTGAGGTTCGACAGTTTAAGAACTGTTTCCTTACTGTAATGGCAGAGATGGATGCTGATTCAAATTGGACTCAGCAGTATCACTATGGTACTATTCGCGACAATAATACGAAGATGTTTAATGCAGTAGGTGCTGATACTGGTTTTGATTCAATAGGTGAATTCAATACCGCCAAAGCTATGTCGGCATTTCTTGATAAGTTAGACATGAAGGATAAGCTTACACGTACCATATTATATCCATTGAACCCATGTGCCAACGAGATGATCGCTACGATGCTTGGTAATTTCCAAGGTGGAGAGCCTGGTAAGATTCAGTTTGGTTCTGGTTGGTGGTTTAATGATCAGATGGATGGCATGACCCGTCAGATGAATGCTCTTTCGGTACTTGGGCTGCTTAGTCGTTTTGTCGGAATGCTTACCGATAGCCGCTCGTTCTTGAGTTATCCTCGTCATGAGTATTTCCGTAGAATACTTTGTAACCTCCTTGGAAACGATGTTGAGAAAGGCCTGTTGCCATGCGATATGGAGATCCTGGGACGTATGGTTGAGGATATTAGTTATAACAATGCCCGCCGATACTTCAAGTTCTATTAATCAATGAGATACAACGCAGGTTATAATCGTGAGGGTGACTATGAGCACCTGGTGGTTAATGAATCCAAGCCGCTACTCGAGTGGCTATTAGAGAATGTTCAGCAAAGTCGCAACAAGATAAAAGCGACTCTGCAGGGTAGGGGTATTAAGGTAAACGGAAAGACGGTTAGCCAGTTCGACTTTCAGTTGGAGCCAGGAATGAAGGTGGCTGTAAGCAAGACTAAACGCAACCAACAGTCGTTCAAGAGCCGTTACGTTAAAATTGTATATGAAGACAAGTGGCTGATTGTTATTGAGAAAGCTGTAGGTATTCTCTCGATGGCTGCTGGTCACTCTTCGCTTAATGTGAAATCGGTACTTGATGATTATTTCAAGAAGTCTCGTCAGAAGTGTACTGCTCATGTCGTTCATCGTTTGGATCGCGATACCAGTGGACTGATGGTATATGCCAAGGATATGGAAACAGAGCAGATACTTGAGCACAATTGGCATGATATTGTTTACGACCGCCGTTATGTGGCCGTATGTTCTGGCGAGATGGAGAATGATGAGGGAACTATAGCCAACTGGTTAAAGGATAATAAGGCATACGTTACTTACTCGTCGCCTACTGATAATGGTGGCAAATATGCTGTTACCCATTATCATGTTCTTGATCGCACTACAGAGCATTCGCTGGTAGAGTTTAAACTTGAGACTGGTCGTAAAAATCAGATTCGTGTGCATTCTTCGGATATGGGACATCCTGTTTGTGGTGATCCTAAATACGGCAATGGTGATGATCCTATCCATCGTTTGTGTCTGCATGCGTGGCTGCTCTGTTTCCATCATCCTGTAACAGGTGAACCCATGGAGTTTGAAACACCAGTTCCAACAGCATTCAAAAAACTGTTCAAGTAAAACATGGAGAACGTAGGATATTACATATTTGTACTCGTAGCTATCATAGTAGCTTTCTTGGTGATAAAGAAAGTTGCTTCTTGTCTCATCAAGTCAGCTATTCTGATTGCTATGGTAATAGCTCTTGCTGCTATTTACTATCTGTATTTGCGATAGCAACCTCTTCAGGGAAGATACGATTGAAAGCCTCACGGAGTTTCTGAGGCTGTTCTATAAGATTCTGCAGTTCGCTTAGCCTCTTGGCATTAGGCGAATTGGGAATCCATAGCTTGATGTATCCGTCTTTGGAATACTTGTTGTGCATGTGTTCCTTGAAACGAAGCCAATGATCCTCTTCGGTCTTTTCGGGATAGTTGGCAAGTCCGAACTGGATGCATCTACGTATGATTCTTTCCGGGTCAATATCTCTGTCTGCCTCGGCAACAATCTTTCCGTAGATGGTTCGTGGACTGCGACTGGCTGATGCACGATGATCTTCTACAGCCTCCTTCATGATTTTAATCTGTTCTGGCGAGAACCATTTTTTCAGTCTGGCATCGGTTGCCAGAATTTTTCCGCCACGAATGTGATGATCTGCACGATGACCGCACATACCTAAATCATGATAAGCTGCAATGGTGTAAACCATATTTATATCAGCACCTGTAGGCCTGATCAATTCAAGTGAGTTACGTATAACCCTTGTAACGTGCTCAAGATTATGGGCACGGTCAAATTCTGCATACTTAGGGAGTATTTGAGTCTCAATAAACTCTACTAAATCCAGGCTCGGGGTAATGCTTGTCATAAATATTTCCTTTTTTCTTTGCAAATTTACAAAAAAGATGTTACTTTTGCAAGAAATTTTTGAAAATAATGGCAGAAGAGAATAAAATTGAGACAAATTCGGCTAAAGCCTGGTTGCTTGCTGCGCGCCCTAAAACGCTATCGGGAGCTGCTGTGCCGGTAATGATTGGGGTGGCTTTGGCATATGTTGACGCTGTAGAATATGGTGCGGATTCCTTTAGTTGGATAGCTGCTTTGCTCTGTCTGTTATTTGCATTCGCCATGCAGATAGATGCTAATTTTATTAATGACTTCTTTGATTTTGTCAACGGTACTGACGATGCTGAGACTCGATTAGGTCCACGAAGAGCTTGTGCTCAGGGGTGGGTAAAGCTTGATTCAATGAAAAAAGCCATAGCCATCACCACATGTGCGGCTTGTGTTATTGGTTTGCCGCTTGTGTATTATGGTGGATTGGAGATGGTGTTGATAGGCATGATATGCGTGACTTTTGCTTTCCTCTATACGACATACTTCTCATATCAGGGGCTAGGCGATTTGCTTGTACTTGTTTTCTTTGGTATCGTGCCTGTATGTTGTACCTATTATGTACAGTTGCATACCTTTACCTGGCAGGTGTTTTTGGCTTCGCTTGCATGTGGATTGGTGATAGATGCTTTGTTGATAGTCAACAATTTCCGTGATAGAGACAACGACCGTGAGGCAGGTAAAAATACTATTATTGTGTATCTTGGTGCTGAGGCTGGCTTGCAATTGTATATTGGTGTAGGCATCGGAGCCATTATATTAGGTGGTACTTTCCTTATGAATGGCCATATTCTGGCATTTGTTTTTCCTTTTATATATCTGGCGCTTCACCTTGTTACATATCTAAAAATCAAGCGTATATACCAAGGAAAAGCGCTGAATCTCTGTTTAGGAGAAACAGCGCGTAATATCTTTATCTATGGTGTTTGCGTTAGTGTGGGGCTCTTGTTGCTTTAGTTGAAGAAAGGCCAAGAAACTCCGAAGTGTAATACTGACCCGTTTGTGGGGTAGTGTGGTGCGAGGAACTTCATGTGGTTGCCTCCGCCGTTTACCACATTGCTCATTACAAGGAAGAATCGTACTCCCTTCAGAGTCATATTGGCATATACGTCGACAAATGGATAGCCGCCTAATTCTACTTTGCTAGCCTCGTTTTTCTGTACGGCAAACTGGTTTAAGCCAGGACAGAAATCTGGTGCATAGTATTTTGAGAAGAATGTGGCATCTGCGCCCAGTTCTACACCAAGTACTTTAGCTATTCGGAACTTCAGGTACAGATTGCTGAATATATTCCAGTCGGGAAGAGGCAGCGCACTCTTGTTACTTGAATTCTGGTAAGTTACAATATTCTCCCAGTTCAGTGGACCTAAGCGGAAATTCTGTTGCAACTGAGCGGTAAGGATTCTGATGTTATCAGATTCCTGATATATTCCAGCTGTCATATTCTTGCGTCCTCCGTTATCTGTTACATCGTAACTCATGCCGTAGTAGGTGTAGTTCTTGATGTTTTCGAGTGCTACACGCAGTCTGGTGTCAGTCTTCTGATAGCTGAATGTTCCTTCAAGACGAGTACGTGTCTCGCGCTCCAGATCTTCATCCCACCAGAAGTGCTTTGAGTGGTAGTTGGAATGAAAGAATACTGGTAAGCATTTATAGAGATAGGCTGATGCTGCCAATTGTACAGTATCACCAAATAGTGGGAAATTCAGGTCTGTGCTGAAATCAATGGTATAGTCACCTTTGTCGACTCCCGCTATCCATGTCTCTGCCAGAACATTAAAATGCAGTGTATTTCCTTGTGTCTTACTCAACTGTCCGCCAATGCTCAGGTCATGTTCTTTCCATTTCTCCCAATACAGGTTGTTGTTCATGTCCATCTCTGGCATTGAATATGTACAGAAATCGTGGGTTATGAAACCTTTAAGTCCTGCTTTTACATATTTATTGAATCCCTCAAGCAGTGCTATTCCCAGAGTATTCTTTATTCGGAAATGTTTGGTTTGGTCGTAGATAGAGTCATTACCGAATTCCAAACCTTGATTATAATAGGTGTTTTTATAATAATCTGTAGGAGTGAGATACGACTGGTATATATGGTCATAATTATCGATGTCGAGTGTGTGAATAAAGCTGGTGACAGGCACATATTCACGTTTCATTGTTGCATCGATAGAGTCCTGAATAGCTTGCATTCGGTTTAAACTGTCGATGGCAGCCAGACCATCAACCTTTATTCTGGTAGAATCTGCAGCTAAATTCAGCGAGTCCTTTTGTGGCTCCTTGCCCATGATTTTTGCACCATCAGGTCGGCCTGTAGGTGCCTTTATGCCTTTCTTCCGGATATCTCTATTGTCCATATCCGGCTTTTCCTTTTCTGCTTCGTGTTCTTTTTGCGATGCTAACGCAAACTGACGCGCTTTTATCTCCTCATCGGTCATTTTTACCTTGCGATAGAATCCTACATTATATCGATGTGAAAGGTACAAATGCTGGTGGTCATTACGATTCCAGTTCTGTGATAATACTGTTGGGATTTCGCTCTCAGTATAATTGTCGGTATACGACTCAGGGTGGGTTACATATTCATCGTTTGTAATACCTCCGTTCTCAGCAACCTTCTGGTGGGCTGCATTGAAGAAGAAATGCATCTGATAACGATCGCCAAGATATGATGAGAATATGGTTCCGCTGAAGTGTGATGTGCTCTGATTGCTATAATAACCACGGGCATAGGCGTAATCTAAATCGAATCCGATGTTGAAACGCTTGTTTACATTCACACCAAACTTGGCATCGATATGATCTTCACCATTATTCTTATCACCACAGTTGTCGTAAAGTATCCTGGTGTATGGCGACAATGTGTTCATATATAAGATCGATTCTGGTTTCTTGTTGACAAAACTATATGGTTCTGTAAACGTGAAGTATTCGCCGTAAGGACGATCGATGAATATACGACTCAAACGGGCTGTATAGTTATTTCCCGTTGTATTATAATCACCATAGAAACCAGTATTGAATGTGGTGTTCATAAACAAGTGCGGCAGCGTGTCGGGCTCAGCAGGAATGACATCACCGAATCGCCTGTCGATAGTCCATGCATATATACCCTTGGGTATTTCCTTGTTCTTAGTGGTGTCTCTGTTGTGTTTATTGAAATTGTCGTTCTCGTTTCTCTGTGTAACGGTTCCGTTCTCGTCAATCTGGTTGAACTGACGATCTATCTGGGCACTTAATGGTATAAGAGCCAGTAATGAAAATATGAATGTTGTTAGTATTCTGTACATAAATTACTTGATCATTCGCATAGACGATTCTGCTATCTTAAAGCACATCGAGAATAAGATGATATATGTGCCAGTAGTTCTATCTTTGGTAAGATACCAAATGACGCCAACAATGGCCATAATCATAAAAATGATATTCAGGATATTACGTATCAGGTCTTTGCTCATGATGCTTACTTGTCGTTTAATAACGAGTTGAACTTATTGAATATGAAGTCCTTACGGTCAATTGTCTTTCTACGGAACTTCGCAGATATTGGATACAGTTTAGTGCGCTTCTTGTTTACTGCATATTTGTCGGTAATCCATTCTTCTGCTATATAATGTGTAGGCTTGCGCTCCAAATCGTAGTCGTAGGTGATGTGGAATATTTTTACATCTACCTTTTCGTTAGCACATTTTACAATCAGTTGGAAGTTAAACTTGGTGCGATCCAGTGAAAGGGCTGAATTCTTGAATACCAGCCACTCGTGGAATATGGCGCCAATCTCATACTTCTCAGTGTCGTTAAGCACAATGGCACTGTTGGCTATCTGGTTGGGTTCATTAACCATCTTGTCCATTTGCTTAAACATAATTTCATAAATTTGTTTAGCTGTCTTACCTGGGGCGTTGATGGTGGTCTGCCAACATACTACACCATCTACTACTGGCACAGCTCCATCAACTAAGTATTTAGCATCCGGATTCTCTTTTACTTCCTGAGCCTGTTCGATACGTTCCCAAGTATTGTCCTGAGCCGAAGCTGTCAGTGGCATTGCCATCAATATGGCGATAAATAACTTTTTCATATTTATATTTATTTAGACCGTGCAAAAGTACTAAGAATTTTCAAGAATTAGGCACGGATTATATGGATTTTTTAATTCTTTAATTATTTAATTCTTTAATTTTCATTTGAGTTCCAGTTCTTTCTGCAGTCTTACTATCTCGTCACGATATTGTGCGGCCTGAAGGAAGTCAAGATTTTTGGCTGCTTCTTTCATCTTTCTGGTGGTCTCTTCTATCAGTTTCTCCATCTGTGGACGAGTCATCTTCTCCTCGATGGGGTCGGCTGCCATGAGTATGCCGGTATCGCCATTTTCTGCTGCATGCTGTATATCGCGCATCAGTTCCTTAGTGTCAGCGCGATTCTCCTTCTGCAGTGCACTGAATGAAAGGTTCTTGACTATTTGCTTTGGTGTAATACCGTGTTCGGTGTTGTAGTTCATCTGCTTTATTCTTCGACGCATTGTTTCATCGATGGTGAGCTGCATGGATGCTGTTATCGTGTCGGCATACATGATAACTTTTCCATTCACGTTTCGTGCAGCACGTCCTGCTGTCTGGGTGAGGCTGCGATGACTACGCAAGAAACCTTCTTTGTCGGCATCCAAAATGGCCACTAGTGAGACCTCAGGTAGGTCGAGACCTTCACGAAGCAGGTTGACACCTACCAACACATCGTAAACACCTTGGCGAAGGTCGCTCAGAATCTTAACTCGGTCCAGAGTGGCTACATCGCTGTGGATATAGGCAGTTCTGACGTTATGCCCAAGCAGATATTCTGTCAGTTCCTCAGCCATTCGCTTGGTAAGGGTTGTTATCAATACGCGTTCACCCCGATGACTACGCGTAAGAATCTCATCAAGCAGATCGTCAATCTGGTTCTCACTTGGTCGTACCTCTATCTCGGGGTCAAGTAGTCCCGTAGGGCGGATTACCTGTTCTACTACAACGCCTTCAGCCTCGTTCAACTCGTAATCGGCAGGGGTCGCACTTACATATATAACTTGATTGACTTCTTGTTGGAATTCTTCAAATTTCAAAGGGCGGTTGTCGAATGCTGCAGGTAACCTGAATCCGTATTCTACCAGATTCTGCTTTCGACTTCTGTCGCCTCCATACATCGCACTTATCTGGGGTACGCTGACGTGACTCTCGTCTATAATGAGCAGATAGTCGTCGGGGAAGAAGTCCAATAAGCAATATGGTCTCTCGCCAGCCTGACGACCGTCAAAATATCGACTGTAGTTCTCGATGCCAGAGCAATGACCAAGTTCCTTTATCATCTCCATATCGTACTCCACACGTTCTTTTATGCGCTGAGCTTTTATGGTGTCGCCAATCTCTTCGAAATAAATAACCTGTTTCATCAGGTCGTCTTGAATCTGACGGATGGCTATGTTTGTCTGCTCTTGTGATGTCATGAACAGGTTTGCAGGGTAGAGGCGATATTCATCGAATGTGGCCAAACGGTCGAATGTCACGGCATCCATCTCTTCTATCGAGTCTATCTCGTCATCCCAGAATGTTATTCTTAGAACCACCTCGCTGTAGGCCATGGCGATGTCGACAGTGTCGCCTTTTACACGGAAGTTGCCTCGCTGCAAATCAAGGTCGTTGCGAACGTAAAGAGCTGTAACCAACTTTCTTAACAATGCGTTACGGTCGAGTATCTGTCCTTTTTTCAGTTCTATCACATTCTCTTGTAAGGCAACGGGACTGCCCATACCATAAATACAAGAAACTGATGATACAACAACCACGTCGTTTCGTCCTGATAATAAGTTTGATACGGCAGATAGTCTTAGTCTGTCTATTTCGTCGTTGATAGCCAGATCTTTCTCTATATAGGTGTCTGTACTTGGCAGATAAGCTTCTGGTTGGTAGTAGTCATAATAGCTTACATAATACTCTACGGCATTCTGCGGGAAAAAGCCCTTCATTTCCTCGTAAAGCTGCGCAGCTAGCGTCTTGTTATGACTCAGAATCAGAGTAGGGCGATTATGCTGTGCTATCACGTTTGCCATCGTGAAAGTCTTGCCCGATCCTGTTACTCCAAGCAGCACTTGGGCATGGTCTCCGCGGTCCAAACCCTCAGTCAACTGTCGTATCGCTTCAGGCTGATCGCCAGTTGGTTTATAATCCGATGTTAGTATAAATTTACTCATTGAGTGTGCAAAGATACGAATAAGTTATTAAAAAAACATCAAAAAACACCAAAAACATGTATTAAAACTTTGTTATTTGCGCGAAAAGTGCTAATTTTGCACCCCGAATATGAATAAAGGTATTATTACATTGGCATGTGTGGCCCTGCTACTTAGCAGTTGTGCCTCAGAGTTTAACAGCGTCTACAAATATGCAGACTCTGATTATAAGTATGAGTATGCCAAAGAGGCATTCGCATGTGGAAAGTTCCAGCAGGCAACATCGCTGTTAGAAGAACTTGTAACAATCAAAAAAGGTTCTGACGATGCTCAGGAGTGTCTCTATATGTTAGGAATGGCCTATTTCGGTAATCAGGATTATGATGCTGCTTCTGAAACATTCAGAAAATATACATCAAGCTATCCACGAGGAACTTATGCTGAGTTGGCATATTTCTATGTAGGACAGGCGCTTTATCAGAGTGCTCCAGAACCGCGTCTTGATCAGTCGCCAACTAATGGTGCTATTACAGCATATCAGCAGTTCATCGATTTATTCCCGGAATCAACGCTTCGTGCTGAGGCTCAGGCCCGTCTGTACGAACTGCATGATAAACTTATCCAAAAAGAGTATCTCTCTGCAGAGTTGTATTACAACCTTGGTGGATATTTCGGAAATATCAACTCTAACGAGGAGAGCAATTATACTGCTTGTATTATCACCGCCCAGAACTGTCTGAAGAACTATCCATACTGCAGCATCCGCGAAAATCTGATGTTGCTGATTATGAAGGCCAAGTTTGAGTTGGCTGAGAACAGTTCGGAGGAAAAACGCATCGATCGTTATCGCGATGCAGAGGATGAGTGCTATGGTTTCCTCAATGAGTTCCCTGAATCAAAGAATGCTTCATTGGCAGAGAAATATATCAATAAGTGCAAAAAAGTAATTAAAGATTAAAATATGGATTATAAGAAGTCAAAAGCACCGGTTAACACCGTAACACGTAACATTATGGATCTGTGTGACGACACAGGTAATATCTACGAGAGCGTAGCTATCATTGGTAAGCGTGCCAACCAGATTAGCCTTCAGATTAAGGATGATCTTTCAAAGAAGCTGGCTGAGTTCGCTTCGTACAACGATTCTCTCGAGGAAGTATTCGAGAATCGTGAGCAGATAGAGATTTCTCGTTATTACGAAAAGTTGCCAAAACCAACTCTTCTCGCAACTCAGGAGTTTATAGAGAACAAGGTTTACTGGCGTGATCCTTCTCGTGAGAACCAGAATCAGGAAGATTAATTCATTATGATACAGCGTAAGCAGACATTATATCTTTTGGCGGCCATTATTATGACCGTCATTTGTCTTTGTATGCAGATTGGCTCATTTAAGTTGGGTGGTATTACAGTAGCTAAGGTTTATAACCTTTGGTTTACCGATCCTGTTGGCAAGCACCATTTCGACACTTGGCCTCTGATGGCAGTTCTCCTGCCAACTACTGCTATTGCTGCCTATACCATATTTATATATAACAACCGCAAGATGCAGGCTCTGTTCTGTCTCTTCAACGTATTGTTTATTATAGGTTGGTATGTGTGCTATTTTGTTGTAGGACAGATGGTAGGCGACAAGTCGTGGGGAGCAGTTGATTTCCGTCCCTCATGGCCTGCTGTATTCCCTGCCATAGCGCTGATACTCTATCTGATGGCCCGAAGGGCTATCATTGCCGATGAGAAACTGGTCCGATCGATGGACAGAATCAGATAATTCAAAAGCCCTGCTCAATTGAGCAGGGCTTTTGGGTTACTACCGTGCCGCTTACTTCTTGTGTATCAGTTAGTTTCGGGCTGTTACAATTAAATTTTGGTAACCTTATTACAAGGACGTTGTAATACCGTTACAAACTATTTGTAACGCCGTTACAAGTATTCTGTAACGCTATTACAGATACTTTGTAATAGTAGTAAGACTTTATCTGAACAAGTTGTTAAGATAATCAGGACAGTTATTACAAAACGGTTGAAACAAGAATAGTTTTTTTTCATAATAGTTGTAGTATTTGGAAATATTGTTTATCTTTGCATCTGATTAAACCTGAGTATTACTAATTTTAAACATTTGCAAATATGAAAAAGTTTTTGATTTCTTGTATAGCATTGCTGATGGGAGTGAATTCGGCATCGGCAGAGTGGTGGGAAGATATTGATCGTGGTGTGTTTAACCACGTAGGTATGAATGCAAGTATAGGTACGGAGGGTATCGGTGTTGGAGTAGCTACTCCAATTACGGATTATCTGGAATTAGGCTTTGGCGTGAACTTTATGCCTGGAATAAAGGTTAAGGGTGATGTGAATGTAGACTTTAATGTGCCACAGGGCCTCCTTATACCCCCAGAAATTCATAAAGTTAAGATTACTGGTAATTTCGCCCGTACCACTATGGACGTAAAACTGAGTGTGTATCCTTTTGGCGACAGATCATCATTCTTTGTGGCAGGAGGTTTTTCATTTGGAGGTGCAAAGATTGCGAAGATTACAGGTCACAGTGATCTTGTAGAAACTGTCATTAAAGAATATCCTGCTTTAAAAGACAATTTCTCAGCCGAACTTGATCAATATGATGTTAAGTTCGACGATAATGGTAGCATTACTGGTGATATCCGCGTCAACAAGTTCCGTCCTTATGTAGGACTTGGCTTCGGTCGCCTGATTCCCAGCAGCCGAGTAAATTGTCGGTTTGAGATGGGGTGCCAGTTTATGGGCAAGATGAAGGTTTACCAGAATGATTCTGAAGTTAAAATAGATAAAATGAATGATGCCGGCGACGACCTTTCGAAGGTAATCGACAAACTGAAATTCTATCCAGTATTGAAACTGACGATAACAGGTAGAATCTTCTAAGATACATACAGATATAGTAATCCCCGCCAGGAGAACCTAGCGGGGATTTTTCTGTTTATTGCTGTTTGTCGAGTTCAGCAAGATTCTCGGCAATCATCTCGTCAGTCACTTTGTAGTTCTGCAAGTCGCCCTTGATGTACGACTCGTAGCTTGGCATGTCGATAAGTCCGTGACCAGAGAGATTGAAGAGGATAACCTTCTGTTCACCACTCTCCTTGCACTTGTTGGCCTCGCGGATAGTAGCTGCGATGGCGTGACAACTCTCTGGAGCAGGAATGATACCCTCGGTACGAGCGAAGAGCATACCAGCCTCGAAGGTTTCGAGTTGTGGAATGTCAACTCCGTGCATCAAACCATCTTTGATAAGTTGAGAGATAATCATGCCGGCACCATGATAGCGCAGACCGCCTGCATGGATATTACTTGGCTTGAAGTTATGACCCAAAGTGTACATAGGCAGCAGTGGGGTATAACCAGCCTCGTCGCCAAAGTCGTAGCGGAACTGGCCGCGAGTCAACTTAGGACAGCTGTCGGGCTCGGCAGCTATAAACTCAGTGTGACGCTCACCACTCAGGTTATGACGCATGAATGGGAATGAGATACCACCGAAGTTTGAACCACCACCGAAGCAACCGATGACGATGTCGGGATATTCGCCTGCCATCTGCATCTGCTTCTCAGCCTCAAGACCGATAATCGTCTGATGCAAACCTACGTGGTTGAGTACAGATCCCAGCGTGTACTTACAGTTAGGAGTGGTTGTTGCCAGCTCTACAGCCTCAGAGATAGCTGTTCCAAGAGAACCAGAATGGTTAGGATCTCTGGTGAGGATATCTTTTCCGGCGCGGGTTGACATAGATGGTGAACCCTCGACCACAGCACCGAAAGTGCGCATAATAGAAGAACGATATGGTTTCTGCTGCATGGTAATCTTTACCTGGTAAACAGCGCAGTCGAGACCATAGATCTTTGCTGCATAGCTGAGAGCAGCACCCCACTGACCAGCACCGGTCTCGGTGGTAACGTTAGTGGTGCCTTCCTGCTTGGCGTAGTAGCATTGAGGCAGGGCAGAGTTGATTTTATGTGAACCAAGTGGGTTGGTACTCTCGTTCTTGAAATAGATATGGGCAGGGGTGCCGAGTGCCTCTTCGAGGGCATAGGCGCGAACCAGTGGAGTAGAGCGGTAGTACTTGTACTTCTCAAGTACATCTTCAGGTATGTCTATCCAACGGTGTTCTGTATCTAGTTCTTGTACACAGCACTCACGTGGGAAGATGTGGGCAAGGTCGTCTACCCCCAGAGGCTGCTTTGTTGCCGGGTGGATGGGAGGCATTGGTTTGTTAGGCATGTCTGCCTGAATGTTGTACCACTGTGTTGGAATCTCACTCTCTTGGAGGATGAATTTTTTCTGTTTAGACATAATAATTAAGTTTTAGAAATTGAATTCTCTTGCTTAGGCAAGCGGCCGCTCGAGTTCTGCTCGCTTGCTACTGCAGGGACGCAAGAAAGCCGGTTACCGCTTGCAAAGATAGTAATTTTTTGGCACGGATTACACGGATTACACGGATTTTTTATAATTTTGCAGCCAATATTTCGAGAATATGTGGATGATTGCAATAATATTTGGTTATTTTGCAGTTCTGTTTGCTATCAGTAGACTTACAGGACATAAGGCAACGAACGATACATTCTTTCGTGGAAATCGTCAGTCGCCGTGGTATATGGTGGCTTTTGGTATGATAGGGGCATCGATATCTGGTGTTACGTTTGTGTCGGTACCAGGTATGGTTACAAGTATTAATATGACTTATATGCAGACGTGTCTAGGCTTTATATTCGGATATATCGCTGTTGCATTCATTCTGCTTCCGTTGTATTATCGGCTTAATCTTACAACCATCTACTCCTATCTCGGAAAAAGAATGGGGCAACGAGCTTATAAGACTGGGGCATCGTTCTTCCTGCTGTCGAAGATGGCTGGAGCTGTGGCGCGTTTCTATGTGGTATGCATGATTCTGCAGCAGTTTGTGTTCGATGCTATGGGTATTCCGTTTGTAGCAACCATTTCGATGATGGTTGTGCTGATATGGCTTTATACGCGTGGTGGGGGCATCAAAACACTTGTGTGGACCGATACATTCCAGACACTTTGTCTTTTCTCGGCGCTTCTCCTTATTATATATAAGGTAATAGGAGATCTGGGAATGACGATTCCGGAGGCAATAAGTGCCATTGTATCTGATGAGCATAGTAGAATATTTGTTTTTGATGATTGGGTGTCGAAGCAGAATTTCTGGAAGCAGTTTCTGAGTGGTATTTTTATTGTGATAGTGATGACGGGGCTTGATCAGGACATGATGCAGAAGAATATGACTTGTAAGTCGCTGCGCGAGGCTCAGAAAGATATGTGTACGTACGGTGTGGCTTTTGTGCCTGCCAATTTGCTATTCTTGTCACTCGGCGTGCTACTGGTTATGCTTGGTGAAAAGGGCGTGTCGGATGCATTGTTGCCAGAATATGTGCAGAAGAGTGGACTATCGGTGTTGATACCATTCTCGATAGGTATAGTGGCAGCGGCTTTTTCGAGTGCTGATTCGGCTTTGACATCGCTTACCACAAGTTTCTGTGTAGATATAAAGGGTAGGGCAGATGACGAAAAACTTAGAAAGAATACTCACTTGTTAATGAGCATTCTGTTTGTGGTGATGGTATTGCTGTTCAGACTGCTGAACTCAACAAGTGTGATTGATGCTATTTACGTAATGTGCAGCTATACTTATGGGCCTTTGTTGGGCTTATTTGCCTTTGGGATGTTTACAAAACGTTTGCCTCGCGACAAATATGTACCCTATATATGTATAGCGTCGCCGTTGCTGTGTTATGTCATAGATACTTTAACGTGGAATTTTGCAGGCTATCGGTTCGGCTATGAACTGCTGATGATGAATGGGGCACTTACTTTTTTGGCTCTTCTTTCTGTAAGCTCTCAAGGAACTCCTTTGGCTGAGTGCCAAACTGTTTCTTGAAGCAAGTGGCAAAATAGCGAGGGTCATGGAATCCAACACTATAAGCCAAATCGCTTACTCTGAGATTTGGATTTGCCATAGCGAGGCGTTTGGCTTCTTTCATCCTGACATCGCGGATGAATGCAGAAACATGCATGCCAGTAATAGAGCGGAGTTTATTATATAAGGTAGAGGCACTGGCTCCCATATCAGCAGCTAAGGCATCGCGATCATAACTTTCGTCATCAATGTGGGCATGAACAAGTTCCAGCACCTGATTAACAAAGATTTCATCTGAACTTGGCACCTTGGCTATAGTCTTGATAACTTCTTCTTCTGTCATCTGACTGAGTTCTGTCTGCATACGCTTTCGGTTCTCGATAATGTTGTCTATGCGCAACTTGAGGTCTCTCAATCTGAATGGTTTCTTCAGATATTCATCGGCACCATATTGCAACCCCTCGTTGACATCCTGTTCCTGGGTTTTGGCAGTAAGCAGTATGATAGGGAGACGGCTGTAATTGGGATCTCCTTTTATGGTTCGGGTAAGTTCCAGTCCGTCCATTTCAGGCATCATGACATCTGATATAATCAAATCAAGTTCTTTTTCTTGGATAACTTTCAGTGCCTCCTTTCCATTGCGTGCTATATAAACGCGATAGGTGGTTTTCAGCAGTTGTTGCATAAGCATCAGCAGTTCAAGATTGTCTTCAACCACCAGCAGTTTGTAGGCGTCTTCATCAGTTGTGTCTTCTGGCTCTACGTTTACATCTGGGATAATTGTATTGATATCAACGATGGTGTTTCTGGGGATATTGAAGTCAATCTTGTTCTGTTCGTCAATCTGGTCAGGTGCGAAGGCGTCTTTATAAATAGGTAATTTTACAGTAAACACGGTGCCTTTACCTACCTCGCTCTTGCAATCGATGGTACCTCGGTTTAGATAAACCAAATCACGAGTTAGAGACAGACCAAGTCCTGTGCCACTTGTTTGATGTTGGCGGTAATCGCCATCGTGGAATCGCTTGAACAGATGCTTCATCTGTTTTGGGGGGATTCCCTCCCCATCATCGCTGACTTTAATTGTGATTTCGTTAAATGTATCGTTTGTAACAGCATCGATAGACACATGTCCACCTTCACGACCGTATTTGGCTGCATTTGACAATAAATTATATATAATCTTATCGAGTTTATCGGTATCAATCCATCCCATCATGCTTTCTGGCTGGCAATTGATTGTAAACTTCATATCTTTTTTCAAGATAAGAGGCTCAAGGCATTCTGCTGTCTCACGGACATATCTCATGACATCACCTTGCGAAACAAGCAATCTAAGTTGTCCTGACTCTGACTTACTGGTTTCAAGTATCTGTTGCAACAGTCGTACCATACGTTGTATGTTGAATTGCATCAGATCGTACTCATGGGTATATTCTGGTTCTGTATCTCGAAGTTTATCTATCGATGCAGAAATAACAGATAGTGGAGTGAGAAGTTCGTGCGTGATATTAGTAAAGATGGCACTCATCTGTAATCGTCTCCGTACTCCTTGGCTTCGCAGGTATAAATGGCGTCCTGCGAAGAAAATAATAACAATTAATGCTACTACCAGTAGGGTTAATAGTAAACGACTGTACATTATTGGTAATTATTGTATTTGCAAAAATAGATAAAATTTTTGATTAACCACTTATTTCTCGATAAAATTTAGCATTTTAATAGTTAAAATGTTTAAAATCAATGAGAAAATGTTGAATTTGCGTGATTTCACGCATTTTAAACATCAAAAAACGATAAATGAACATCTGTTTGATAATAAAGATATATCTTTGCATCAGAAAAAGATTTTAATGGTTAAGGTTTATGGTTGATTAATTTAGTTTTTTAAGTAATTAAGGAAAAGGTTCGTTGTGAAACGAGCCTTTTCTGATTATATATACTTACTTGTTTAATAGGTATCTTTCTGCTTCGATTGCAGCCTGACAGCCAGAACCTGCAGCAGAGATTGCCTGACGATAAACTGGGTCGGCACAATCGCCTGCAACAAATACACCAGGAATCTTTGTCTTAGGTGTACCGTCAATCTTCTTAAGATAGCCCACTTCGTCAGTATCCAACCACTCTTTAAAGATGTCTGTATTAGGCTTGTGGCCAATAGCGAGGAAGAATCCGTCAATAGCAATATCAACCATCTCTTCATCAGGTTCGCCCTTACGCTTTACCAAATGAGCTCCCTCAACGCCATTTTCACCATAAAGTCCCAGCGTGTTATGTTCGAACAGAATCTCAATATTCTCGTTTTCCTTAACTCGCTGCTGCATTACTTGTGAGGCGCGGAGGAATGGTTTGCGTACAATAAGATATACTTTCTTGGCAAGTCCTGCCAGATAGAGTGCATCTTCGCAAGCTGTATCACCACCACCAACTACGGCAACAGTCTTCTTACGATAGAAGAATCCGTCGCAGGTAGCACAGGCTGAGACTCCCTGTCCGTTGTACTTGCGCTCATCGTCGAGGCCCAGATATTTAGCAGATGCACCTGTAGCGATGATAACGGTGTCTGCCTCGATTTCTGTACCATCGTCAGCAGTACATACATAAGGTGCCTTTGAAAAGTCAACCTTTACAATTTCTCCGTCGCGGATATCTGTACCAAAGCGTTCTGCTTGTTCGCGCAGATCCATCATCATCTGGTTGCCATCAACACCCTGAGGATAGCCGGGGAAATTTTCCACCTCGGTAGTCTGAGTAAGCTGACCACCAGGCTGCATGCCGCTATACTCTATAGGGTTGAGATTAGCGCGCGAGGCGTAGATAGCTGCGGTGTATCCTGCAGGGCCACTACCTATGATTAAACATTTGGTTTTCATGACTTTTGTATTTCAATTACTTAAGCAATTCTTCGATTTGCTTTGCGATGTTGCTGATATTCTCTGTAGGCTCAAAGCGTGCAACAACCTGACCTTTCTTATTAATAAGGAACTTGGTGAAGTTCCACTTAATATCAGGCTTCTGTTTGTAATCAGGATCCTCCTTCGATAGCATGTCTTCGAGAATTGGGGCAATCTTGTGACTCATGTCCCATCCTGCAAATCCCTTCTGTTCCTGCAGGAACTTATAAAGAGGCTCTGCATCATCGCCGTTAACCTTAATCTTCTTAAAACGAGGGAACTCGGTGCCAAAGTTTAGCTTGCAGAACTCGTGAATGCTTTCATCGGTACCAGGAGCTTGCTGTCCAAACTGGTTGCATGGGAAATCAAGAATCTCGAATCCCTGACTGTGATACTGCTCGTAGAGTTTCTCCAGTTCGTCGTATTGGGGAGTGAATCCACACTTGGTTGCTGTATTTACAATAAGCAACACCTCATTTGCGTATTCCTTAAGGGATACGTCTTTACCTTTTCTGTCCTTGACAGTGAAGTCGTAAACTGTTTTCATTTTATGTGGTTGTAATAATATAAAAAGATGCGGCCTTGGCATATGCAACTACCATGGACGCATCTTTAAACGTTCTTTGCGGTTTTATCTTACTTCTTCGCAGCCTTACCGTAGCGGCTCATGAACTTATCAACACGTCCTGCTGTGTCAACGAGCTTGCTCTTACCTGTGTAGAATGGGTGAGAGGTGCTTGAAATTTCGACTTTTACCACTGGGTAAGTTTCGCCTTCGAACTCTACAGTGTCATTTGTCTTTGCAGTAGACTTCGTAAGGAACATATCGCCGTTGGACATATCCTTGAATACGACGGGACGATAGTTTTCTGGATGAATACCTTTTTTCATTTTTGAGTTTAAATATTAATGTTATAAATACTATATTCGCATAAAGCGGGTGCAAAGTTACGAATATTTTTCTGAATTTACAAACTTTTTGTGCTTTTTTCTTTGTTTGCTCGGATTTTTATGCTATTTTTGCAACAAAATATAACTGATTATGCGTAGAAAATATCTTTTATTGCTTATTATACTTCTTGTTCAGAGCGTTTGTATAGCTAAGTGTAAGAATGGACAGAATGTTTATGGTATAGGTTTCTATAATCTTGAAAATCTGTTTGATACATGCCATGATGAAGGTAAAAATGATTACGAATTCTTAGCTGAAGGTTCATTTAAATGGACAAGCGAGAAGTATAAGGCAAAATTACATAATATGGCTCGTGTGCTGGCCGAAATGGGCACCGACAAACTCCCAGGCGTTGGTTGTGCAGCAATTGGTGTTGCCGAGGTGGAGAATGCAAGATGTTTGTCTGATCTCTGTAATCAACCTGAGTTGAAAGCCCGTAATACCCAGTTTGTTCACATAGAGGGACCTGACAAGCGAGGCATAGACTGTGCATTGTTGTATAATCCTAGTCTGTTTAAGGTTAGAAACGTTAAGCTTATACCTTATATATATAATAGGCCGGAGGATGCTGATAGGACTACCCGTGGTTTCTTGGTGGTTAGTGGCACTTTGGCAAAGGAGCATGTTACGATCATTGTAAACCATCTGCCTTCACGTGGGGCAAAATCGTATACTCGTGAGGATGGAGGGTCACAGCTGAGAGTAGTAAAAGACTCTCTGCAGAAGGATGATCCCAATGTGAAACTCTTTATTATGGGTGATATGAACGACGACCCGCAAGATGCATCGATGGCAAAGTGCCTTGGTGCCAAGCGTGAGATAGATGAAGTAGAAGAGGGGGGATTATGGAATCCTTGGTGGAATGTGCTGGCTTCTGGTCAGGGAACATTACAGTTCCAAGGTTCATGGAATCTGTTTGACCAGATTATTCTTTCATCAAATCTGCTTGATAGAGAAGGTTGCAAGGACGATACGACTTTGAAACTTCTGGATTATCAGATATTCCGACGTGATTATCTGATACAGCAAGATGGCGAATACAGAGGTAACACCTTGCGTACAAGTGCTGGAGGGAAATGGCTTAATGGATTTAGTGATCATCTGCCGACGCTTGTTTATCTGAAGAAAAAGTAATGAGTGAGGTTATAGAGAAACATCCCTTTGAACCTTTCCTGCCGGAGAATGCAAAGTTGCTGATGCTTGGTACTTTTCCTCCTGCAGAGAAACGATGGTGTGTGCGTTTCTATTATCCTAACTTTATCAATGACATGTGGCGTATTTTTGGAATCTGTTTCTATGGTGATAAGTCGCACTTTGTATTAGAACAGGAGAAACGCTATAATCTGGATAGCATCATTCCGTTTCTTAATGAAAAGGGAATAGCTATGTATGATACGGCAACACGAATACGCCGAACAAAGGATAATGCATCAGACAAGGATCTGGAAATTGTAGAAGAGACAGATTTGGACGCTATGTTGCGGAGATTGCCGGAATGCAAGGCTGTGATAACAGCAGGACAATTGGCTACTGATGTTTTTTGTAATCATTATGGAATCAAAAGTCCTAAGGTGGGTGACTTCGTACGGTTTCGTCTCGACAATCGTGAACTAAGGCTATATCGTATGCCAAGCAGTTCAAGAGCTTATCCAATGCGGGCTGAACGTAAAGCAGAATATTATAATATTGTTTTTAAATATCTTGAATTATGACAATTATTGGAATTGCAGGCGGTACGGGGTCTGGCAAGACTACCGTTGTTAAGAGAATATCCAAAGCGCTGCCACCACATTGTGCAGCAGTTGTTCCCCTCGACTCGTATTATAATGATACTACGGGAATGACAGCTGAAGAGCGTAAGGCTATCAATTTTGACCACCCCGATGCCTTTGACTGGAAGTTGCTTACGGAGCATATCAAGAAGTTGAAGAGTGGCGAGGCAATCGAACAACCTACCTATTCATATATAGAGAGTAACCGTCAGAAGGAGACTATTCACGTAGAGCCAAAACCCGTGATTATTATTGAAGGAATTATGGCTTTGCATTATAAGAAGCTGCGTGATATGATGGATCTGAAGATCTTTGTTGATACGGATAGTGATGTCAGGCTGATAAGAAATATACGTCGTGACGTGGTAGAGCGTGGACGTACTGTTGATATGGTTCTTGATCGCTATGAAAAGGTTCTTAAACCCATGCATGAACAGTTTATAGAGCCAACAAAGAAATTTGCCGACTTGATTGTACCTTGGGGAGGGGATAACCGTACGGGTATCCACATCCTGAAGACATATATTGAGGGTATAGTTACGGGAGTGTAGTCACTTCCGTAACCTCTTTTTCTTCTTTAACTTCTTCTGCTACGGGGATTTCCTGAACTTTCTCAGCTTTACGTCTGTTGGCATGAATTTTCAGGGCATTGATGATTTCTGTCACACCATAAAGAAGTGAACACCAACCCAAGATGGTCATTGCTAAGCTGGGAGGACTCATTGGCTTTAGCATTACATAAAGGCCTGTAATCAGGATTAGTGATGGGAATACCCAATAACCAAAGCCGATTTTGCCGAATTGACGACCTCTTACCAATGCCATAAACTGATTAATGGCACCAAGTATGAGTATGGCTCCGATTATATACATCAGAGCTTTGATGAAAATGCTTGGGGTGAGAGCCAGCATCAATCCGAGAATGATACTACCTAAGCCTACCAATGGGAATGTAGGCTTTTCGCCGGCAATTACATGGCCGTCAGCATCCATTATCTTATAGTCGGATACATGCTTGCTTGCGTTGAAATATACCACAACCGAGATGACGCCTGATAACAGGAACAGGATGCCAATAGCAACAGTAATCCATGCTACGGTGTTATCTGGATACTTGATCAACATGATACCAATGGCTATGGCACATATGGCACGGAAAATGGAACTTTGTAATATCTTCATCTTTATAAATTCTTAGTTTTACGCTGCAAATATAATAAAATAAGGTGGAATCAGCAAATAATTATGTAATTTTGCAGCAAAATTTAAGTGATAATGACAACTTTATACTTAGTACGGCATGGCGAAACGGTAGATAACGCCAATCAGATAATGCAAGGACAGACTCAGGGCCAGTTGAATGATAATGGTATAAAACAGGCTCGTGAGTTCAGTGAGGAATGGAAAGATAAACCTATTGATGTGGTGATAGCAAGCGATTTGAAGCGTTCTGTTGATACTGCAAGAATAATAGCAGAACCCCATCAGTTGGAAGTCATCTCTACTCCATTGCTTCGTGAGCGTGACTGGGGAAGTTTTACAGGTAGATATATTCCAGAGTTGAAGGGTGAACCATGGCCAGATGATATTGAGACATTAGAAAACCTTCTTTCCAGGGCTGGCGAATTCATCGCTTATGTCAAACAGACATTTCCTGAAAAGAAGGTGCTGGCCGTTGGCCATGGCATCATCAACAAAGCTATACAATCAGTTTATTATCAAAAATCAATGAGCGATATTCAGAGGATGTCGAATGCTGAAGTCCGTACACTCGAGCTTTAGTTTATCTGCGTCCACCACCACGTGAGCCTCCGCTGTGTGAACCTCCACCATGTGAGTGACTTGAACTGCTGTGTGAGCTGCTGCTTATACCGCGAGTTCCGAAAGAACCGCTGTGAGAGCTGCTATGTGATGGTGATCCATTCCGGTGCGACTCAAATGAACGGTTCATGCTGCCGCGATTGCTCTCAGAATGGCGATTCATGTTATGCTGGCGATTCATGTCGTGCTGACGATTCATTCCTGGACGGCTCTCAATGCGATGGTTGTCGTGATGGCGACCAGTTACGCGTGTTGAGCTGTGACGAGGATTGCGGAAGTCTCCACGATTCCAGCGGTCATGCATACCGAAGTGCTCTCTGTGAGCTGGACGGAAGTGGTTTCTGTGTCCGTAGTAGTAGCCACGAGCGCCATGGATGTGCCAGGCATGTGCGCCACGGTAGGTAGCATAGAAGTGAGGACGTCCGAAGTAGAAGAAGTCACGATGTGGATATATGCGATATATTCCGAAGTGCCAATAACCGGCTTCCCAGTATAGTGGACGATAGAAATAGGAAGCAGCTATGTAAGTATTCCACTGCCAGTCGTAGAGAATATAGCTCAAATCAAGGTTACGACGCTCCCAATAGGTTCCGAAAACATCGTCGCGTCCGGCAACTCCCATCAGATAGTCGAG
This sequence comes from uncultured Prevotella sp., assembly GCA_900315765.1. Taxonomy (GTDB): domain Bacteria; phylum Bacteroidota; class Bacteroidia; order Bacteroidales; family Bacteroidaceae; genus Prevotella. The sequence continues at coordinate 41,531 of ONAK01000008.1, forward strand.
GTTTATTTCATATGCTGCCTCATACTGCTCATCAGTGAGGTTCAGCTCATATGCCATCTTGTCGGTGAGGAACAGGGCTTCGTTGCGAGCCTGCTCGTAGCTCATTGCACTCGCTGCCATTGTAGAGGTCAGCATCACCATCAGTGCTAAAAACATCTTCTTCATAACCGTATCATTTAAATGGTTTCACATTCTTTTTTGTTAATCACAGTGCAAAGAAACAACAATTTTGCATCATATACAAAGGATTTTCCCTAAACAGGTAGAGGAAAATCCCTAAAATTGCTTTTTTGATTGTTTTTTTTGGTATCTTTGCCCCTGATATGAAACAGTATCTTTCTATATTATTAATAATGTGTAGCCCATTGGCTATGAGCGGACAGATACGTTCGCTTACAGATAGCCTGTGCTATCGGGCCGAACTCCAGACAACATTATCAACTGGAGATAATACACCATTATGGCTTAATGCGAATAAGTATGGATTAAGTTCACTCAAAACTGCTAATGGCTATTTGCGTGGTGCTGTTAAGCGTCCCCTTTCTGTTGATGACGGCAGAAAATGGGGGATAGGTTATGGTGCAGATATTGCTCTGGCAGCTGGTTTTACAAGTAAATTAGTTGTTCAGCAGGCTTACGTTGAGGGTCGCTGGCTGAAAGGAGTTCTTACTATAGGAGCCAAAGAGTATCCTATGGAACTGAAGAATCAAGAGCTGAGCACTGGTGCTCAAACACTGGGTATCAATGCACGTCCGATACCTCAAGTCCGCCTGGCGCTTCCTGATTACTGGACTATCCCTGGCACCAAGAACTGGTTGGCGCTGAAAGGCCACATCGCTTATGGCAAAACCACCGATGATGGTTGGCAGAAGGACTTCACAGGTCAACATAACAAATATACGGAAGGTGTACTCTATCATTCAAAAGCGGGTTATTTGCGGATAGGAAATGCTGAAAAGGCTCAGGTTTCATTAGAGCTGGGGTTAGAGATGGCCAATCAGTTCGGTGGGACTTCATATCGTTTCCATTCTGATGGTTCTTTTGATGATGTGGTTCATCAGCAAGGTGGCCTGAAAGGCATGTTAAAAGCTTTGATACCAGGAGGCAGCGATGCTGTTGACGATCTGTATACCGGTGGAGCAGGAAACAGTTTGGGTAGTTGGCTGGCACGCTTTAATTTTGACGATCAGGAGTGGGGATTCAGTTTTTATGCAGACCATTTCTTTGAAGATCACTCTTCTATGTTTCTTACTGAGTATGACGGATATGGTGAAGGAGCAGAGTGGAATGTTAAAAAGAAACGTCGTTTCTTCTTATATGGGTTAAAGGATATTCAGGTAGGATTCGAACTGCGCCTGAAGGATGCTCGTTGGATAGATAAGATTGTAACCGAGTTGTTCTTCTCAAAATACCAGAGTGGTCCTATTTATCATGACCATGATGAGGTTATTTCTGATCATATCGGCGGACAGGATAATTACTATAATCATGGCATTTATACCGGATGGCAGCATTGGGGGCAGGTAATTGGAAATCCTCTATACCTCTCGCCAATCTATAATACCGATCAGAGTATTTATATCAAGAATAACCGCAGTAAGGCTTATCATGTAGGATTCAGTGGTAGTCCGTATCCACGTTTTCATTATCGTATGTTGGGAACCTATCTCAAAGGCTATGGTACTTATGATATACCATATTCAGATCCTCTTAAGACTGTGTCTTTATTGGCTGAGGCATCTTATGCTTTTTCTTCAACGTCAATGTTTAAAGGCTGGACTATTAAGGGCGCTTTAGGAGCTGATTTCGGGAAATTGATGGGGAACAATTTTGGTATGCAGATGACCATTGCAAAAAGTGGATTGTTTAGATAGAAAAAATGATGAGAAAGATATTATATTTGTTGGCGTTTGGTGTGATGGCTGTCTCTTGTGAACTTGAGACATCGGGTAATGGCGAGTTGGATGGCTACTGGCAGATGAGTCAGGTAGATACTTTGGCAACAGGAGGCATAGCCGATACCCGAGAGTCACTTATCTACTGGGCAGTACAGGGTAATCTCCTCCAGATACGTTACTCTGAGAACAATGTTTATTTGGGTGAAGGCTTGTTGTTTAGATTTGAAAATAAGAAATCGTTGTTGACGTTATCTTCTCCTGTTGTTCATCACTTGTATGAAACAGATGAACCTGTGGATGATGTAGAGATTCTCAAACCGTATGGTATCTACCATCTGGAAGAAACGTTTACTGTAGAACAGTTAGATAAGACATCCATGGTGTTAACCAATGATATGCTTCGTCTGCATTTTAGGAAATATTAGAAATGCTTTCCTCCTATGATGCTGACGAATGTCTGAATCAGTATTTTGCCATCCAGCCACAAGGTATGGTGTTCCAGATAGTAAAGATCCATCTCCAGTCGAGTCAGCATCTTTTCCATCGTGTCGGTATAGCCGTTGTGCAGGGTGGCATAACTTGTTACTCCGGGGCGCAGTTGATATAGTTTTTCGTAGCGTGAATCATGTTCCATTATCAGGTCGATGTAATATTTCCGCTCTGGTCGCGGTCCAACAAATGCCATATCGCCTTTTAATACGTTCCAGAGTTGTGGTAATTCGTCTAGATGATGATCCCTTAGGAATCTTCCTGTTCTGGTGAGATTTTCGTTCTTTTCATGTTTGAAAAGCGAATAATCATCACGATTGCCATCTGTAGTCATGCTCCTGAATTTCAGGATGTTGAAAGGTTTTCCGCCTAATCCTATTCTTTCTTGTTTAAAGAATGCCGGCCCTCCATCTTCTATTAAGATAGCAACGTAGCATATCACAAACAGCGGTGAAAAGATGATGAGACATACGAATGCCAAACAAAAGTCGATTATCCTTTTCATGCCAGCAGTCTTTTAAAGGTGAGAAAGATAATCTTGAAGTATTCAGTTATCGTGTAGTGTTCCAGATACTTCATGTTGAGTTTCAGCTTATTCGGCATGATCTCCTCTATATACAAACGGTCTGGGTTATCTGTCTTGCTCAGTAGTTCATTCTCATTGGCGTATTCTATGGAAGCATAGTCTGTTATGCCCGGTCTTACACTGAGCACCTTTCGTTGCTCGTCTGTGTACATATCTACGTATTTTCTCACCTCTGGTCTTGGCCCTACAAGGCTCATGTCTCCTTTCACTACATTGAGTAATTGTGGCAATTCGTCGATTTTTGTTTTTCTCAGGAAATAGCCAATATGGGTTATCCTGTTGTCGTGATCGCCTATGGTTAGTAATCCCTCGGAATCAGAGCCAATGTGCATCGTACGGAACTTATAAAGCCCGAAGGGTTGGCCATCTTTGCCAATCCTCTCTTGAATGTAGAAGGCCCCCCCTTTGCTCTCTATACGTATAAGGAGATATAGTACAACAAAAACGGGGGAGAGAATGATGAGTCCCAAAGCAGAGAATAATATGTCGAACAATCTGATCATATAACTTCCTTGAAGTTCTTTATAATGTATTCTATCTGCTCATCCGTTAGTTTTGAATAAAGCGGTAGGGTGATTTCGTTCTTAAACTGATTGTATGCATTTGGATAGTTGCTGATGTCGAATCCCAACTTCTTGTATGCGGTCATCATGGGTAATGGCTTGAAGTGAACATTGCATGCAATGCCACGTTCTGCCATTTTTATGATAACGTCATTACGATCTGATTCTTCATAGCCGAGCAGTCGCACCTGGTATAGATGAGCAGATGATATGTGCTCGCTGTTGAAATGATCTCGTAATTGCAGATTCAAACCCGTCAGCTCCTGATTGTAGCGCTCAATCAGCTCTTTGCGGCGTTTCAGCATGGCTGGGTATCGCTTCATCTGCACCAGACCTATTGCTGCGGTGAGGTCTGTCATGTTGCTCTTATAAGCGGTGGTCACTATATCGTACTCCCACGAACCAAGCTTGGTTCTTGATAGTGCATCTTTGCTTTGCCCATGAAGAGAATTCAGCTGGAATTGCTGATAAAGCCAACTGTCGTCAATGCCGTTTATGGGTTTCCAGGTAAGTGCTCCACCTTCGGCTGTGGTGAAGTTCTTAACCGCATGGAATGAGAATGAGGTGAAGTCGCATACAGAACCAATCATCTTGCCATGCCAGGAAGCTCCATATGCATGAGCGGCATCATCTACTACTATCAGATGTCCTATAGCCTCCTGCAATGCATTGGCTGGTCTGAACAGTTGACGTTTGTTCTCTACAATCCTATATATCTCATTATAATCGCATGGCACTCCTCCTATGTCAACAGGGATTACCACTTTGGTATGTTCATTGATGGCATTCTCCAGTTGTTCGTAGTCCATCTCGTAAGAATCTGGTTGGGTATCAACGAGAACCAGTTTTGCTCCAACATGGCATACCGGACTTGCTGTGGCAGTATATGTATATGAAGATGTGATGACTTCATCACCGGGTCCGACACCGAGTATACGCAGTATGGATTCCAGACATGCTGTTGCACTGTTTTGGCATACAGCCATGTTTGATTCACAGTATGCAGCAATTTGTCTTTCAAATTCCTTAGTGCGTGGCCCGGTTGTTATCCATCCTGACAATAGAGCGGCACTAACTTCTTGCGCTTCCTGTTCTGTAATATCTGGTGGCGAAAATGGAATCTTCATAATTTATCTGTTGTTAGATACTTGAACTGACTTGTTTCTTATGACGCTGAATATGCCAACAAGATACCCTAAGCCATAACTCATGTGAATATTAAAGAATACATATGGCATCAGTAATACCAGCAGTGGCTGATGTGTACGTATCGCTCCCATGCTGCCCACAACAACTCCTACGAATAGATAAATCAAAAGGATGGTTGTGTATAGTTGCAGGATGAAAGGTGAGAAGATACTGCAGATTCCCCCCACGAGAAGCCCCAGAAGGAATAATAAGGGGAAGAACTGTCTGACTGTGGCAGGTGCACCAAGCTTCTTGTTTACCAATGGTTTGTACAGGCCGTATTGGTAGTACATCTGTCTCATCTTGCAGAGGGTGTCGCGGGCCGTGTAGTTGATGATGACCTGTGGAATCAGATATATTTTTCCACCAAGGTTCAGCAGGCGTCCGTTAAACTCATCGTCTTGATTCCTAACCAGGTCAGTATCAAACGGGCCTGTCTTCTCGAATACTTCACGTTTGTAGCACCCAAAGGGAACCGTGTCGGTTTCTATAATCTTTGACACGCCAATCTTGTGCATTGAACCACCTACGCCAAAGGGGTGGCTTGATGCTAATGCAATAGCCTGGCATACAGGGGTATCCTTTGCAGGCTGAGTGTTCCAAACACCTCCTACATTGTCGGCGTTTAACTGATACAGATACTTTACGAGTTCTGATATATAGTTGGTAGGGTAGGTGCAGTGCCCGTCAAGTCTCATGATAACCTCACCTTTAGCCTCCTGCAGTCCTCTGTTCAGAGCGTAGGGAACAATGCGCTCTGGATTATCGATGAGTTTCATGAAGGGGTAATCCTGCATATAGCGCCGGATGATATCTGTTGTATGGTCTGTACTGCGACCGTCAACAAATATGATTTCCATTGCATCCTGTGGGTAGTCTTGTTCAATGATAGACATGATGCATGCCTCAATGAATTTCTCTTCATTGAATACCGGACATATCACTGATACCTTTTTTATGTTCATTTATATAATAAACGTATTTTTTCCGTAATCAGTGTGCAAAGGTACAATATTTTTTTGAATTATTTCCCAATGGTTATGGTTTTTAATGATTTCACCTATCTCTTTCTTATCAGCATCCATGTTGCCCAAGAGAGAAATCCCTGTAAAACCGATGCGGCAAGGTAGGATATGGCATAGTGGGTTAGCGTGCAGGAAAAAGTGAAGCAAACAACCATAAATACCAGGCTTATTCCTAAGATAAAGGCATTGTAAGGTGTAACGCTGACTGCATCAATGGTGTTGCGATATAACATATATGCGGCTTGTGGTAATATAGAAATCAGCATGATATGTGTGATTTCTGTTGTTACCAGATAGTCTTTCGAGAAAAGCAGACTGATGAAAAAGTCAGTAAAGAGGTAAAGAACGATGATGATAGCGATGGCAACGCACATATAGAGCAGCGAAAGATTAAACACAACTCTGTTCGCGTTTGCCGTCTCATGTCTGGCTATAGCTTTCGAGATGTAAGGTAATAGTATGATTCCCATAAAGGAGAAAAGTGGGGTTATCATGGTAACAAAGAAGATGCCTACCGAGAAGTAAGCCGTGGTCTGCAGTCCCTGATGATTGCTGATATAAACAAGCGGGAATGCTGCTAATGAGAACTGGAAGAAGTCGGCTACCAAACGGCCTGATGAATACTTGATGATAGTTGACAGGTGGGGCTTCAACGGCGAATTAATGCTTAACGAACCACCTTGCGAGATATAACGCAGAATCTCTTTTCCAAACAGGCAAATCACTATGAAGATGGTGATAAGCAGCCAGGAAATAAATATGTTTTCGATAGTGAGAAGCGGAATTGCAACAAGTGGGATGATGATGGCAAACTGCAAAACTAGTTGTGTGCCGTTATACCATTTGAAATTGCCGATGCCGCGATAATAGGCAAAGATGTATTGCGATAGAGCCAGTATGAAAGCATAGAAAAGCGCAACAAGCAATAGTGTGAAATTGTCTTGCTGTCCGATAATCATCTCCTGCATTTGCCTGGAGAATGCTATGCAGCCCACAAACACTACCAACGATATACCAATGATATAGAGCAATGCAGCCGTGAGCAGGGGAGCGATACGTCGGGGAGGATTGGCGTTGCGGTATAAGGGAATATAGCGTGGCAGGGCAATGCCAACGCCTGCTAACATCATAAATGACAGTACTTGCACCGAGCGCTTGATGACGTTATACTGTCCGAAGTCGTCGATACTCAGGCTGTTAGACAATATCTTGTTGATAGCAAATGAGCTGAACATGATGAGTATCTGGAGCGAGAATGTCCATACGATGTCCTGTCTCATATTGGAACCAAGATGTTTTCTTATGAGTTTCATGCTGGTTCCTCCTTTGTCTGGATGAGATAAAACAGTATAAACACAAAGGCGAACATGGCCAGATATGTAGTATATGCATAGAACGATGCGGAAAAAGACCACATGATATATGCGAAGAGCGCTATGAGAACCACCTGATTCAGGATGATGAAACGGCCTGCCACAAGGGCTTTGAGCGACATGTTGCCCAAAACTCCCATGATGAACATGGCAACCATTGCTCCAACTTCACCAAAGTCTTCAACCAATGGTCGGAAAATGGTAAACGTGTTGGATATGCCATAGAATCCGTTTTTGCCTACATTCATAAATTCCGGATAGATACCTTGTACGCGTTCCTCTATTCCCAGCAGATTTGAGACGCCAAGGAATGTGTGACTACCCCATGTGAGATCCGTAGGCATGTACGACGTGTACCATACATCAACATTATGCATGTGGCCGATGGCATACGAAATAAATTTCTCGCTGATTTCAATAATCGTCTTCTGACTTACCTCGCCGGTACGGAACACCATTGAGATGAAGAGCGTCAGCAGGAAACCTGCGATGACTAATGTTAAATTGAGTATGACTTTACCTTTTATGCGCAGGGATAATCCAAATGTATACGAGCTGACGATGTAGCTGGCAAAGAACAGGATAAACGAGGCTATCATGCCCATTTTCAACGATTGCGTAAGGGCAATGAATGTACAGGGAATAAGCGTTATCACACAAAGAACCTTGTTCAGCTTGCCTACGAGTCGATAACAGAAACCTCCTACAACTGGAGCTGCGTATGAGAATATCAGGAAGAACTGATTTACAAAATCGTGAGCTTCAGCGCCTGCATAGCGGTCTTCTGCTATTCCCTTGTTCATTTCCAGCACCTCGCGCATGTCGAGAAGGGCTCGCAGGCTGAAACCATGCAATACGATAGAGTAGAGTGGGTTCACCATGGCGCCGATAAGCAGGACGATAAGCAATGGCGTAACCAGCTGCTTCTTAAGTCGTATATGACCATCTGCCGGACTGGGCTGGTAGAAGTAGTCGCTAAAGATGGTTCCGGTAACAAAGAATACTACACCTGTAAGAATAAACACACACCCATCGAACCTGAGATCTATATAATCCTGTACGAGCAATGTGAATATTCCAAAGAAAACCCATAGTGCAGCAAAGAGCCCCGCAGGTTCCAACCTCAGGATGTACTTCCACGATAGCAGAAGAATGACCACTATTAGGATGCCGAACAGATATACCATTGATTAACGCTTCTTGCGTTCACGTACAAATATGGTGCAAGCAGGGATGAACAGTCCGAAGAGCAAGGCTCCCAGAAGAACAGTTGATTTCACAGGCGAAGTCTGTTTCTTTACACCTAATGGTGGTGTCAGCACCCGTATATCCGTCTTCATGGCTTTGGCCATTTGTGCCTCCTCGCGTTTCTGTAGCAGGAACACATAAACCTCGTTCAGCACCTTCCAGTCGCGCTCGTCAGACAGGCCGCCGATGGCTTTCTTGGGTGCCGATGCAATAAGCTGCTTGCCTTCGTTCTCCTTGGCGATAACAGATTTCAGCTGAATCTGATATTGCTTGATAGCATTGTTTGCCGAGGCGAGTACAGCATCGTGCATGGCCGATAGTTGGGCATCGAGCTCTTTTACCAGCGGACTCTCCTTACTGCTGCTGGCTATCAGTCGGTTACGTTTCAACAATAGCTCATTATATCTGCCAACTTCTTCCTGCAAGCCACTCTTCTCTGTTATCAGAAGGGCCGGAAGCAGTTCGTCTTTCTTGGATTCGTCTCGCAGATAGTCGCGGATTGACTGTACCACGTAGAGCATGTTGCTTACTTCCAAATGGGCTGCCGATATGTCTTTTGCACTCTCGGCATATACCTTTGCCATCACCTCAGGGTCGGGCATCAGGGTCTTGCTCTTATAGTCGGCCACACGCTGGTCCAGATTCTTCAGTTCGCTTTCTAATGATATCAGTCGCTCAGTAACATATCTTTCAGACACCTCCATCTGTGCATCTTTGTCCTCCATCGACTCTTTGCGGTATTCGGCAATAATCGCATTGATGATGTCTGTGGCGCGTTGCTTGGATACATCTTTGCATTTGATGTCGATGATAGAGGCATCGCGACTGCTTACGGCAATGGCTAGGGCTTTCTTCTTCAGATGTTCAACCACCGCCATTGGCTCTGTGCGTTTCACGGTGATGGTCACCTCGTCGTCTGCCATTTTCTGCAGGCTGGGTGTTGCCTTGATGTCTATGTTGCCGATGCTGCTTTTCAGCGTGCTGTTAACCTGGCCGGTCAACTCGTCATCGTACTTGTCATCATTCTTCTTGAGCTTGTATATCTTAATGCTGCCATTCTTGTTAAGGTCAATCTTCATCCTTACATCATCATCGTCGCTTATCTGCGCGAAAGATACTGCGATGGGCAGCTGATTGCCGTAGAGATCCTGATTGCGTATTCCCTTGATGGTGTACGACATGTCAAGATGCAGTTGCTTTACAACGTTGAGCAGAAGCCATGGCGACTGCATGGCATATAACTCGTTGTATACGTTAGAAGAACCAAACCCGATAAGGCCTCCAAGTTCGGCAATACCTCCCAGCTGCCCCATCAAGCCACTCATGCCGCTCTCGTCTCTGACCAGAATCTGGGCTTTTCGTGTATATTTAGGTGGCGTAACAACCAGATAGACGATAGCAAGCAAAAGGCATGTGGCGACGGAAACGGCAAACCATTTCCATTTGCTTATGCAAAGACTGTAGAATTCTCTGAGGGTAAATGCTTCTTTCATATACAGTTGGAGTTTTTTTTATAATGATATGTTATAATGTGATAACAGAGCCTGTAGCTGAATGTCGTTTTCGCCTTCTAAGCGGTTTTTGGCTGTAAGACGGTCGCGGGTAAAGTACTGTCGCAACAGGTCTGTGTGATAATATGATGTGTGCGATTCTGATAGAATCACTTTTTCTGCCTGGCATCTCAGTCCCATGATGTATAGCCAGATGTCATCGGCTTTGGGACAGAGCGACATGAATATACGTTCATTCGTCACCTCGTCGTCGAATATATGACTTGGGTATAACACGCCACCGATTCCTAATGGGAATAGCTGCGTCTTGTCGTATTTAAAGTCTGCCGATACATGGTGGTATTCAGGCCAGGTTATATATGGCGCAGGGTACTTGTCGTGCTTAAAAACAGGCATCTTCGCTATACCTGCGATAATCGCCTGCGGATGCTGCTGGTGAGCCTTTACAAGCTCGTTAATGAGTCCTCTGGTATAATAGATGTCGTCATCCACGGTGATAATGTGCTTGTCGGGGAATGCCGAAAGCGCATGTATAATCTTGGTATACGATCGGATGTCCCTGCAATAGCGGACCTCTAGACCGTATCGGCACAAAAAGCGTAATTTCGCAGGAAGGTTGTTGTCGCTATATTCTTTTTCGTCTAACCATAGCACAATGCGCTCAGGTTGTACAGTTTGCTTTAACAGGGAGTATATCGCATAGACAACGCTGCCTTTTACCCGCTTGCCATAGCTTGTAAGCGATACAATGATGGTGGTGTCTCGTTGTGGAGATACGTCTATGGCCTTGCGCAAACAGATGTCGTAAGCAACTCTTAACTTCATGAGATTCCCCATGAAGGCATCTTTTATAACACCTATTTTGTTTGACAGATACGACATCTTACTTAAATACCAGTACTGCAATAGTTGAAATGGCTGAAATGGCTGACAGCCAGAACGATGCTCTGGTCACCTCGCTGGCATTGGCTGTAGACTGGCGTTTACGATAGTCGTTCGGCTCTACATACACCACGTCGTTTTGCTGCAGTATGTATGCTGGTGATTTCATCAGGCCGTCAGCATCCTGCATGTTCACTACATACACCTCTTGCTTGTCGCCGTTCATTCTTACCACCTTCACGCTATTTCTGTTTCCATAAATGTTCATGTCGCCAGCGCGGCTCAAGGCCTGCAGTAGGGTAGTCTTGTCGTTCTCGATGGTAAAATAGCCAGGTGAGTTGACTTCACCGATAACCGAATAGCCTATATTCAGAAAGTTAACTGTAACCACGGCATCTTTTGCTACACTTCTGTCTTCAAGCAGTTTCTTGAGATAGCTGGCAAGCTCGGTTCTCGACAGGCCTTCTGCCTTTATTTTGCCTATCAGTGGAAAATCTATATTTCCCTCAGAATCAATAATATAGCCCGAGATGCCTTGACTTTGGTTTAATGATTGAACTTCGCTACTACCGATAATCTGGGCATTCACAGGCATGTTCAGAATGTTGTTCAGTTCCGTCGATTTCGTGTTTACAACTATCGATATCCTGTCGTTTTCCTTAAATGTTATACCTTTGCTGGCAGCCATCGAGATGGTGGTGCCATTGGCTGTTTCGGGCAAGTAGCTTATGTTCTTAGGTGTAGTACAAGCCGCAAACAATATGATTGCACACACGGGTACAATCATCTTTCTTATTATTAGTTTCATATTAATCTTCATTTATCTTATAAACGCTATTTTTACCTTATTATTTTAGAATACGGGGGCAAAAATACTAAAAATTTGGGTAAAAATGTTGTTTATATCCGAAAAAGTACTATCTTTGCAACCGAATTGCTGGTGAGCGATTCGAAATTACGACATTTACGTCTTGGGGTTGACTGGATTTGACGGCGAGATGAAATGGTACGTAAGCACGCGGAGGCTTCTTTGGTTCCCTCCATAATCTGAGTCAAGGAAATTATAATTGGCAACAATGAGTATGCTCTCGCTGCCTAATCGAAGTATAGTAGATTACTGGCTTTATTCCTTTACAAGGTAGAGGAACGAGAAGTCGCTCCGAGGATGTTGTTCCGAATCCAGAGATCAAGCGGCGCAGGTTAAATCGGAAATAGTTCATGTAGGCTCCGATGCACGGATGAAGTTTTAGGAGATAAGGTTGCAGTTGGTGGCTTGGGTCTTGCTGCAGCTCGAAAACGAAGGCCAAGATAAGCGTGTAGAAAGCGTATGGTTTCCTTGTGCGGACGAGGGTTCGACTCCCTCCAGCTCCACGAAGTTTTATCACATATCACTGACTATCAATTAGTTGGTGATATTTTTGTTTTACCTTTCGGGGGCGATTTCGGGGGTGATTGGGGGGCGATTTTGCTAAAAGGCGCTATCGCTATAGTCTGTCCATCTATC